>CADBNR010000045.1 GCA_902796035.1 uncultured Bacteroidales bacterium
GGAGGATTTTACCCCAACCTCGGGGACCTCAGGCTCATACCTGCATGTCTCCACAGTCTTCGGACTGTTTAACATTCATTCATAATCACAAAACCTCTGACCCGTCAATATTTTTCAGGACGCCACACAGTACATTCTGCCGCTCAATATTTGATACAGTCAAGTCGTTCATACCACAAAGTTAACACTTTTATTTTGATTATCAGCTATGTTATGTGGGCAACATTTCGAGATCTCAATATGCAATTGGTTACGATTGCTGTAAAAAATAATCGATTGTGATTGGGAGGATTGCTATTCTTTCGCAGCAATTCGGTATGAAAAGAGACGGCTGACCGATTGGCTGCCAAATTGACAGGCTCATTAGAGTTCAAAGTAATTTCTTCAGATCCTCGACATCCGGCAATGCTTCGCGCAATTTTTCAGGCATATCCTCACGGAGACGATATGTGGCTACGCCCATGGGTTTGGCATAGTCCTGGATGACATACTCTACAAAGTCTTTATTGGCGTTCTTGCACAGCACAATACCGATTGACGGATTCTCATGGGGCTTTTTTACCTTGTCGTCAAGTATTCGGAGATATGTCATAAGTTGAGCCATATAGCCGGGTTTGAAATTTCCGGTCTTAAGCTCTACAACGACCAGACAGTTCAGTTCTCGATTGAAAAACAATATCTTCCTTTTGTTTACATCTTTTTCTCCGTTGAGAATTCTAACATGGTAGGTAAAGCTTAGATTCCCGAAGAGTGTTAAATCGTCAATCGTGATTGTCGATTATGTAGGAAGTAACAGGGATGTTTCGATTTTGTCAGTCGCGACTGACGAATTTATAGTCGAGATGGCCGATTTGTTGAAGGTCGGTTCCCCAGAAGCCCTCGCGAGAGTTCGTTGAAATATATCGGCCGATGCCATAGAATGGAGACAGCATTGCTCTTTATGGTTCATTTGCTGCGGAGGTCGAGGTTGGCGATGTTGCGGAGCAGGTTCTGGAGTCCTGGGCGGAGCAGGGCGGTGTGGGCGAAGCGACGCTTGAATTCTGACTGCTGTGCGGGAATGTCGGACGGCGTGAGTGCGAGCATGGCGGGTAATGGAGGGTTCCAGGTATAAGGGCTGGAAGTGTCGTTGCGTAAGGGGCACGCGGTGACGCAACGGTCGCAGCCGAGCAATGAGTTACGGCCGGCGACCGTATGCATGGCGGCTATGGCGTCGGGGTCGGTCCAGGGACCGCTGTGCTCGATGGTGAGGTAGGAGATGCAACGGCGGCAGTCGATGGTGCTGTCGGGTTGCAATGCTCCGGTAGGACATGCGCGGCGACATGCGCCGCAGTGCAGGCACTCGGCATTAGAAGGTGAGTCCGGTTCGAATTCGATTGTGGTCAGGATTTCGGCAAGGAATACTTCGGGTCCGATGCCGGGGACTATGAGGGCTCCGTTGTCGCCGCGGTAGCCGATGCCGGCGCGAATGGCCCAGAATCGCTCGGAAACGGGCGCAGAATCGATACAGATGCGGCAGGATGATGAAATATTCGTCTGTTCCAAGACGACCGTCAGAAGGCTTCGTATGGCTTCGTGGTAGTCCGTGCCGTAGGCATAGCGGCTCAGATAGGGTAAGTCAGAGGGGCGTTCACGCTCGGGCGCGTATGGGAATGCAAGCGAAATGACCGTCTTTGTTCCCGGCAAAACGTTGTCGAGGTTGCGTCTCAGGTCGGCGTGACGTTCCATCCAAGCCATGCCTGCATGGTGTTCTGAGGCCAGCCAGCCGCGCAGTCGCAGGTCCTCGTCTTCGCTCACGGGCCCGGCCGTGGCAAAGCCTACGGCTGCCGCTCCCGCCTCAAGCAAAGCCGCGCGAAGTCCCTCCCGGTTCATGCCAAAATGTTATTTGCGGTCGAAATCGGCCGGCACCTCTCCCCAGCGGTCGGTGTCCCACTTGCGTATCTGCACGTCGTACTGATGGGTGTTGAGCCACGACAGGGCACGCTCCATCATGCGGAACACCGGTTCCGTGTCCTTGTTGCGCGCCAACTGGGTCTTGACCTTGCGGTTGCGCACCCAGGCCATTCCCGACACCGAGTCGGAATAGACCGTGTGTCGCTCCCCTTTCTGCTGCATCAAGGCCAGTGCGTGGACTATGGCCAGAAACTCGCCGATATTGTTGGTCCCCTTCTTGAACGGCCCGACGCGGAATATTTCTTTGCCGCTCATCAGTTCCACGCCACGGTATTCCATCACGCCGGGATTGCCCATACACGAGGCATCGACCGCCCAGCCGTTCAGGTCTATCTCAGGGAACGCGAAATAATCGGTTTTGGTCTCTATGCGGTCTTCCCTGCCTCTCGCCGTTCTCTCCCCGCTCTCCTTGCGCTTCTGTTTCGTGGCGTTGATAAGCAGCGCTCCGATGGAGCGTGAATCATTCTTCCGGTCGAACCTGCGGAATGCCTCGGCGGCTTCCTCCGGAGAGGCATAGCTTTTGAACGAGGCTCCGTCGTAGCCGTCCACCTGCTCCATCGCATCGTTGCAGTCATCGTACACGCCGGGCTGCCGCCCCGCGAACACCACGTAAAATCTCTTACTGTAATTCATATTCGGGGCGATAGTCGTAGTCGTGACGCAGCTGTTCGAACGCCCCGGGATTCTGTTTCAGCATGTCGGAATCCGCTGTCGGGTCGTAGCTTTGCAAAATGTCTCGCGGCACGGGCACTGCGTCCGGAGCGGGACTGTAGGCCGGCTCCAGGCCGTCGGTATCCACAGGCACGCCGAGAGTGCGGTTAAGAGCCTCCAGCACCATGCGCGTGGCGCGCTGCTTGCCCTGGCGCGAATAGCCCGCGATGTGGAACGTGCCGAAATCCGTTTTCTCCAGCAGCTCGCGGTTCAGGTCAGGTTCGTTTTCCCACACGTCCAGGGCCACGCGCAGCGTCGGGTCGGCGTACATCCTGCGCAGCAGGGCTGTGTTATCCACCACCGGGCCTCGGGCAGCGTTGACGAGGATATGGTTCTCCCCTATCAGCTCCAGCGCCTTGGCGTCGCACAGATGCAGCGTGGCGTCGGGACCCTTCTTGGTCAGCGGCGTGTGGAATGTGACGGCGCGGCATTCCCTCATGATATCCTCAAGGGAATGGTAATCGTTCGGAACGCCTGCACGTTGTTTAGGAGGATCGGACACCCATATCTCGGCACCCATCTTGCGACCCCAGTCCGCCACGATACTTCCGATGTTGCCGCATCCCACCACACCGAGGCGTTCACCGGCGGCGGGATCGAAACCCAAGCGCAGCAGCGCGCTCCACACATACTGCGCCACGGCCGGGGCGTTGCAGCCCGGCGACGATGCCACGGCGATGCCGTGGCTCTCGCACCAGGGTATGTCTATCTGGTCGGTGCCGATGGTGGCCGTGGCCACGAGGCGCACCGACGAATCGTGCAGCAGGGCCTCGTCGCAGCGTGTGCGTGTGCGTATCAGCAGCGCGTCGGCGTCACGGACCAGTTCGCGGCTGAATTCCGACTGGTCCACATATATCACGTCCGCGCCACCACCGATGCGTCCGCGCAGATAAGGGATGTTTTCGTCAGCGATTATCTTCATAGATTCATGTATGCGAGGACGAGGAACGCCACATACGCCGCACTGATGGCAAGCAGCCATATCCAGGGCTTGCGCAGGTTCAACAGTGAGAATATGTTGGCGTACTGGAAAGTCGCCCCCATAAAGAATGTGACCACGTATGCGGTCATGTTGTTGAAGTCGAAAATCATGGCAACAAGCGCAGCGGCCTGCACTATGTCGATGGCCATATTGAACATACGGCGCCTGGTATTGCCGGCATATAGCTTCATTCCGATGTTCAGGCCAAGTATAAGCGATACAAGGGCCGTGAATCCTATGTTGGCCAGTCCGGCGAATATGGCTTCATGCGACGAAACGTCGTTCCACAGCATGGTGGGAGCCGGCAGTCTCAGGCTTTCCGGCGGTATCAGCATCAGTCCGAGAGCTATCCAATAAGGCGCGCACAGACCCATCACGAAAGCTATGACCTCCCGGAGACGCAGACATTTGAACATCCCCGCCACTATGAGCAGTGGAATGCTCATTATCAGGAAACTATACTGCATCATCGAACCGAGGGACAGGATGGTGGCCATCAGAAAGAGCTGTCGGGCCGCGTTGTTCGACCTGTAGGCGCTGAACAGGATGCAGAGGCACAGCAGCATGGCCAGCGCCAGAATCAGGGATGTGGTCAGCGCTCCGGGCGCCCCCCATGGGAACGAAACGGCAGTGAGCAGGAACAATAGTGCAAGGATACCTCCTTTGCCCTTTACGACTGAAAACGTTTTGGACAAAGACAGCAGCACCAGCGCGCACAACCCAAGCAGCCCGACGTTTATCACCAGAAAAACGTGGGGCGTCAGGTTCCAGTCAACGGGCGACGGCACGCATATTCCCATACTTCAGATCAATCGTTGTCGTCGGTATTTTTGTTTTTGCGGCTGCGGAAATATACAGGATTTACCACCTGCGACTTGTCTGCGCTGATTCGAGGACCCCGGCCGGTTACCTCAAAGGCCGGTTTGGGACCACGGTTGAATGGCTTGCGCTCTCCGCGGTCCTTACGGCTGAAAGGCTTGCGGTCGTCACGCTCGTCGCGGGCGTAGGGTTTACGATCGTTTTCCTTGCGGAAAGACTTTTTGTCGCCGGCAGGTTTGCGCCCCTGTTTGTGGTCACCGAACTTGCGCGACTCGGCGCGCCATTCGTCGTCGGTGACACGGCGCATCTTCTTCGGTTCGCGGTCACGGCGGAAGTCGTCGTCAAAGTCCTTGACCGAGCCGCCGTCGGCACGGAAATCATTGTATCGGCCGTTGAACAGCACATACTCGCGCAGCGAGCATTCCAGCGAACCGTTCAGCAAGGGTATCTTAAGCGACGGCTTCAGGCCGATGTTGTCGAAGTCCTCGGTGTCCGGGCCTATGATCCAGGCGTTCCATCCCGAGAAATTGCGCTTCAGATTATTGCCGATGCCGCGGAACATCTCGGTCATGTCCTCCTGCTTCAGACGGTGGTTGTAGGGCGGATTCATTACCAGGCAGCCTTCCTCCGGATTGTCGGTCCAGTCGGCCATGGCCTTCATTTCCACCGTGACCATATCGTCCACCTGAGCGTTCTTGATGTTCTTGCGGGCTATGGCCACGGCCTCGGGGTCGATGTCGCCGCCCATGATCTTGAAATCGAACGGACGCTCGGCCGAGTCGTCGTTATAGAGAGTCTCGAACAGTTCCGCATCGAAATCCGGCCACTTCTCGAACGCGAATCCCTTGCGGTAGATGCCGGGGTTGATGTTGGCGGCAATCAGAGCAGCCTCTATCAGGAAAGTACCGGAGCCGCACATGGGGTCGGCGAAATCTGACTCTCCGCGCCAGCCGGTGGTCATGATGATTCCGGCGGCCAATACCTCGTTGATGGGAGCCTCGGTCTGTTCCTCGCGGTATCCGCGCTTGGACAATGGTTCGCCGCTTGAATCCAGGCTGATGGTGACGCGGTCGCCGTCGATGTGTACGTTGAACAGCAGGTCGTAGCCAGTCACGCGGATGGAGGGTCGCTCGCCCTGCAGGTCGCGGAAATGATCTACTATGCCGTCCTTGACGCGATAGGTCACGAAGCGGCTGTGGTTGAAGTCCTCGCTGTTCACGGTCGTGTCGATGGCGAACGTGGTCTGGGGAGTCATATATTTTTCCCAGGCGATGTCTCGCACGATGTCGTAGAGTTCGTCGGGATCATTTGCGGTGAATTTCTCAATGGGCTTGAGGATTCGCAGGGCTGTGCGCAGGCACAGGTTGGCGCGATACATCAGTTCCAGGTCTCCCTCGAAGCTGACCATACGGGTGCCCATCTCTACGTTTTCGGCCCCCAGGCTCAGCAATTCGTCGCGCAATACCGGCTCCAGTCCCTTGAAGGTCTTGGCCACCATTGAAAAGGTATTTTCCATATCAGGGTGCCGGGACGCGATCCCGGCATAATCAAAAGTTATGTATTGTTAAAATGATTGATATTGTCGTTGTCTATTATCCGAACAGAATTGAGCATGTCTGGTCGCCGTCTTCCGGTTTGGCCTTGGCCTGCGATTTGCCGGTATGAGCGGCCAGTTCCTCGTTGAAACGCGGCGACCTCTTATGGATCGGGGTGCGTTCCAGCAGAGCGATGACTTCATGATCGTCGAACTGCGATGGCGTAAGCACGGCATACTTCATTTTGGCAGCCAGCTGTTGCTGCTGTTTCACTTTGTCCATGCCGTACACCTTGGCTATCTCGTTTTCCTGTTCCTTCTGCTTCTGGGTGAGTTCGGTCTTGTCCTCCGGCTCGTTCTTTAGCACGATGGTCTTCTTGGTGTCGTCGCCTTCGGCGATGGTGACGTCGAAACCGGACGCCAGCACGGTGATCTTCACCTTGTCGCCCAGCGATGGATCGTGGCCTATGCCCCACTTCACGTCTATGCCCGAAAGCTTTGAAGTGAAGCTGGTAATTTCATTAATTTCCTCGGCACGTATGGGGTTGTCGCTGTCCTTGTTGCACATGAATTTGAGCATCAGGCGTTTCGAGGTGTTGATGTCGTGGTCCTTGAGCAGCGGCGAGTGCAGCGCGGCGTTGATGGCCTGCGTGATGCGGTGTTCCCCCTCCCCTTCGGCCGTGGCGATGATGGCCGAGCCGGAATCCTTCAGCGTGGTCTTCACGTCCTGGAAGTCGACGTTGATGTAGAGGGAGTCGGATATGATTTCGGATATGGATCTCGCGGCGTTGGCCAGCGTGTCGTCGGCCTTGTGGAAGGCGTTGAAGAAGTTCCAGTCCTTATAGAGTTCTATCAGGTTCTCGTTGTTGATCACCAGGAGTGCGTCGACATGCTTCTTAAGTTCCTTGGCTCCTTCCAGGGCCTTGAGGATCTTTTTCTCTCCCTCGAAATAGAAAGGCACGGTGACGATGCCGATTGTCAGCATTCCGCAGTCCTTGGCTATCCGGGCCACGACCGGAGCCGCGCCCGTACCTGTGCCGCCGCCCATGGTGGCAGTGATAAACACCATCTCGGTCTTGTCGTCGAACAGGGCGCGGATCTCCTCCTCGCTCGATTCGGCGCATTTCCGGCCCACCTCCGGCACGTTGCCGGCACCGAGTCCCTTGGTTATGTCGTAGCCCAGCAGCACGTGCTTCGGCACCTCCGAGCGGTCCAGGGCCTGCTTGTCGGTATTGCACACCACAAACTGTATATGCGGTATCTGCTGCTTGTACATATAGTTCACGGCGTTGCCGCCGCCACCTCCTACACCTATCACCTTGATGATGTCGTTGGTCACGTCCTCGTCCTTGAAGCTTGAGGTGTCGTTTATGTCCATGTTGAAATTAGGGTCCATATATTGAGGGATGTGGTGTGTTTATTCGTCAATAAGGTCGGAATCGTCCTCGCTGTCGCCGGCGAACATGTCGGAGAGTCTTCCGGTGATGTTCGATAGCCAGCCGCGTTTCTTGGGTCTGGCCTTGGGTTTCTTCACCGGCTCGGGTTGTGGGGCATTCGCCACTCCGGTAGCGGGAAGTTCGTCCTGCGGCAGGATTTCCAGACAGGAGTCGGTGGAATTGGTGGCGCCTATGTAAAGCAGCGAGATGGCCTGCAGTGTGTCCACCTGCTGGGCGCGGGTATCGGAGATGGATATGTATGCGGGCAACTGGCCGCGACGCACGTTCAGACCGGTTTTCTGTGCCAGCAGGTCCATGATGCCGTTCAGGCGCGAACCGCCGCCGATGCACACGATGCCGCCCGGCAGATCCGCCTCTTTCAGACCGGCGTAGGATATCTGCTCGATAATGTTGGCTACGATTTCCTCGGCGCGGGCCACGATGATGGACTGCACCTCCGACATCTTGAGACCACCGATGTTCATCGACGACTGTGTCTCGCTGGCTATGGCGTTGCCGGATGTGGTCTTGATGTCCTCGGCCTTTTCTTCCAGTACGTTAAGGCTGGTTATGTCGCGTGTGATGTTACGGCCTCCCATAGGCAGCGTAGCGAAATATGCCAGGGATCCCTTCTTATAGATTGTCACCGTGGTGGTCTCTGCTCCCATGTCCACCAGCATACATCCCTGGCGCTTCTCCTCCTGCGACAGCGTTACTGAAGCGGCCGACAGCGCCGTGACCAGGAAGCCTTTGACGTCCACTTTTACCTTTTCGGTCAGGGTGCGCGTCAGGTTGCGCTGTATTTCGGGGCGGCACACTATCAGGTCGAAAGTGGCGGTGATGTCGGAGCCTACCATTCCGCGCGGCGATGTGGTCTCGTACTTGCCTATGGTGTATGTGCGCGGTATGGCGTCCACTACTGTCAGCGACGAATCTATGTCCGTCTGGCGCGCCTGCGTGTTGAGCTGGTCCAGTATGGCTTGCGTTATCTCGGTGTCGTTCGGCAGAGTTAGCGATACGGTAGTGGAGATGGAGCGTAGCGAGCGTCCCGACAGACCTACGAACACGCCCGTGATGGTATGCGGCGCGATGGCAGGCTTGCGCTCCAGGCGCTGCAGTATCCGGTCTATGCGCACTGCAGTCTCCTCCAGATTCTGGACTATGCCGTAGCGCACGCTCTCCACGCCGCGTTCATGGTCCGAGGCTATCACCTCAAACTGTCCCTCGTCGTCAATCTTGCCTACGACGGCCACTATCTTGGAGCTGCTCACTTCTACGGCAGCGACATATCTTTCGTTACTCATGTTGAGACGGTACTTTTTGTTGAGACGGTACTTTCTTGGCGGCGGCATCGGCGGCCGCGTTGGCCGAGGCTCCTCCCGCCGTTTCGTTGATATCGGGCAGAGTGCCCTCCTCCAGATCTATTTCCTCCACCGGTTCCTCCGACACGTTGAGGCGTGTCTTGTCGCGGCGCGTGGCCACTATCTGGTTGCGGAATTTCACGGATATCGTGTCATACTGCTCCCATCCCTTGTGGGGCATCACCTTGGTGTAGAACAGTTTCAGGGCGTCACGTTTCTGTTCCAGCCGCGACGTGTCGCCGAAGTTCACCACATGTCCTGTTATCTTGGGCACCACGATAAGGTTGCGCGCGTCGCGGGCCTCGATCATGGCGGTCAGGTCGTGCATGGTCCTGTCGTGCTCTATGAAGCGCACCAGCGGCAGAACGTCCACGGGCTGGAAGTCGTGGGTGAACCGTCCGGTCACTACCGGCACGTCGCGATAGAACTCCGCGTTGGAGGCTATGTGCTTCCCGTCCTTGTTGATGTAGTACGAATTATTGCCCAAGAACACGCGCATCACCGGGATCATGGGCGTGACGCGGATGTTCAGCGTGCCACCGGCCGACACCATGCAGTTCACAGACTCGAACGTGTTGAGCGATCCCAGATATTTCTCTATCTTGCGGGTATCTATCTGATTGATGGGCACTCCCACGATTTTGCCGGGATAATCCTTCAGCTCCATTGCCACGCCCCGTCGTATCATCGAATCGATGGGAGCAGGCGATTCCACATCCACCGCGATGTCGCGGCAAATGTGGTGCGCGGCCTCGTTGTGGGCCCACACGGTGGCCCATGTCACATACGCCATCAATGTGACAAGACACACCCACTTCAGTATCGCTGTCCCCTTTTTCATCAGGCCTCGGCTTTGTTTTTCTCTTTCAGGATATGCGAAATCTCGGGAAGCAACCTGTCGATGTCGGCGGCTCCCAGAGTCATTAGAACGTCAAAATTACTATTTTTTATCAGATTCAGCAAATCTTTTCGCTCACAATAAGTTTTTTGCGGTCCTTTCACGGCGTCAAGGATGGTGTGCGACGAGATCCCGGGTATGGGAAGCTCGCGCGCCGGGTATATCTCGGGCATCACCAGGTGGTCGCATTCCGACAGGGCGTCGGCGAAATCAGGGGCGAAATCTCGGGTGCGGGTGTAGAGGTGCGGCTGAAATATTACGGTCAGGTCCTTGCCCGGGAAGAGCTTGCGCACCGAGCGTATGCTTGCACGTATCTCGTTGGGCGAATGTGCATAATCGTCTATCAGCACGGAGCCTCCGTCCTTGCCGTCGCGCCATATCTCGAACCGGCGTTTTGCTCCATGGAACGAAGCGAGCCCCTCGCGAACCTGTTCGGGGATAGCTCCGGCCGTGAGTGCGGCTGCCGCCGCAGCCACCGCGTTGTCGATGTTGATGTCTACGGGAACTCCCGGGCTGAGGTTCTCTATCCGCAGTCCGTCGGGACCAACAAGCGTGAACGTGATGGTGCCGTCGCCGTATGTTATGTCCTCGGCGTGCCAGTCGCCCTCGCTGCCACCGCTGTATGTGGCCATAGTGACGTCAGGACCCGGCGCAGGCTTGAATTTAAGTCCCGTGTGGACCAACAGATGTCCGCCGGGACGTATCAGTGACGTGAATATGGAAAATGCTTCCAGATAGTGCTCCTCGTCGCCGTAGATGTCCAGATGGTCGGGGTCGGTGCTTGTCACCACGGCAAGCCAAGGATGCAGCTGATGGAACGAACGGTCGTACTCGTCGGCCTCGATGACGGAATAAGGAGATTTCTCGTTCAGAACCAGGTTAGAGCCGGTGTTGCGCAGTATGCCGCCTAAGAATGCCGTGCATCCTGTCTTAGTGCCGCGCAGTATGTTGGCTATCATCGACGATGTGGTGGTCTTGCCATGCGAGCCCGCCACGCAGATGCCGTCCGTGTGTTCCGTGATGCGGCCCAGCAGGGCGGCGCGCTTGATGACGCGGAAGCCGTTCTCGCGGAAATATTTCAATATGTCGTTGTCTTCGGGAATGGCCGGAGTATAGACCACAAGGATGTCGTCCGGGTTTCGGAATATTTCCGGAATGGCAGTGCGGTCGTCAATGTCGGTGAACTGCAGGCCCTCTTTCTCCAGGGCGGCGGTCAGTTCCGAGGGAGCGCGGTCATAACCGGCTACGGCGGCGCCGTGCGCCAGGTAATAACGCACCAGATTGGCCATGCCGATGCCGCCGGCTCCCACAAAGTATAGTTTGTTCTCCATTACTTGCGATTCAGTATTTTAATTACCTCGTCCACGATCTTGTCGTCGGACTCGGTCAGGGCAAGTTTTGCCGCGTTTGCAGACATTTCTGCTAATTTCTTAGGATCTTGTATGGTCTCGATGGCGGTGTCCACCAGCGTTTGGCGTGCCCGGTCGTCGGGAATCAGTATGGCGGCGTCGTGGTCGGCGAGAGCACGGGCGTTCTTGGTCTGATGGTCCTCGGCCACGTTGGGCGAGGGGACGAGGATGCAGGGCTTGGCAAGAAGCTCTATTTCGGAGATTGAGCCGGCTCCTGCGCGTGACACCACCAGGTCGGCAGCGGCGTATGCCGAGGCCATGTCGGTAATGAATTTGGTCACCACGATTCCCTTCAGTCCTTTGACGGCGGCGGGACCGCGGTCGCCGAAGTTCTTGCCGGTCTGCCATATCACCTGAATGCCGTTCTCGGCCAGCTTGCGTATTCCGGCCTCCATGCTTTCGTTAAGGGTGCGTGCGCCGAGGCTGCCGCCGATAACCAACAGGGTAGGAGCGTCGGTATGAAGTCCGAAACTTTCCAGGGCCTTGGCGCGGTCCGGAGCCTTCTCTAACAGATCGCGGCGGACGGGATTGCCCGTCATCACTATCTTTTCAGCAGGGAAGAAGCGTTCCATGTCGGGATATGCCACGCAGATTGCGTAGGCTTTGGCGGCCAACAGCTTGTTGGTGACGCCTGCATACGAGTTCTGTTCCTGCAGCAGTGTAGGGACGCCGGCTTTCTGAGCGGCTTTCAGTGTCGGCCCGGAGCAGTAACCCCCCACGCCTATCGCGATCTCGGGCTGGAAATCCTTTATGATTCGTCGTGCCATGTTCAGCGACTTGCGCAGCTTGATAAGTACGCCGATGTTACGTAGCAGGTGCTTGCGGTCGAAGCCCGCAACAGGAAGCCCCTTGATAGGGTAGCCGGCTGCAGGTACACGTTCCATTTCCATTCGGTTGTCGGCGCCGACAAATAGAATGTCGGCGTCAAGACGCCTGCGAAGGGCGTTGGCTATGGAGAGGGCGGGGAAGATGTGCCCTCCCGTTCCACCTCCCGATATCAGTATCTTGGGTTTGTGAGTAGCCATTTTATGATATGGATATAATCACGATTAAGAGCTTGTTACGATTTTGAAAAGTTTTCTGCCTGCATTTCAGGGGGCAGTGCGTTCAGCTCGGCCTTGATGGCCTTGCCGTCGGTGTTGAACGCCGCGAAACGGCTCACGGAAAGCATGATTCCGATGGCCATGGACATCACCAGTACCGAGGTTCCGCCTTTGGAGATGAAGGGGAGGGGCTGGCCCGAAACGGGCACTATTCCCGTCACGATGGCCATGTGCACCAGGGCTTGTAGCACTATGAGCATGGCGCAGCCCAATATCATGAAGGCGGGGAGTGCCCTGACGCAGCGGAAGGCGATGCGTCCGGCGCGTGCCAGCATCAGCAGGAACAGCAGCAGCACCAGTGCGCCGCCCACGAAACCGGTATCCTCCACTATGATGGAATATATGTAGTCGGAGAAGGCGAGGGGCAGACGTGCGCTTTCGCGTGAATTGCCCGGTCCCTGCCCCACTAAGCCGCCGTTGGCCTGGGCGAAGCGCGCCAGCATCACCTGACGGTTTTCGTCGGTCATCGGGTCGTCGGGATGCACGCCCTTGATGAAGTTGGTCAGACGGTTCTGACGGGTCACGCCACGGTCTATCTTTCCACGCTGAGATTCTTCGGCGCCCACGGTAGCCACGGCGCTGACATTGCCGCCGGCCTGGGCCAGCATGGTCTGCTCGGTCTTGAGGCGGTCGAATTCCGATTCCTGCGGCTTGCTTATCTGTTTGGCAGCATAGAGCACCATACCGCCCACGGCGTATGCCGCGATGACATACACCATCTTGCGTCCCTGTATGCCGCCGGTCAGCATCAGCGCCATACTGACGCACATCACCAGCAGCATGTTGGTCATGCCGTTTGTGACCATCGCGGCGCTGAATGCCACCACCACGATGGCCGAGGTGATGACGGCACGGTTGGATACGCCGCCGGGACGTTGGTTCTTGCCAAGGATGGTGGCCAACAGACACACCACCGCTAACTTTGAGATCTCGGCCGGCTGTATGGTCATTCCGGCCAGACGCAACGCGCGCTGGGCTCCGTTGTATTCAACTCCCACTACGGCCGAAAGAATAAGCAATACCAGCGAGAACACGGCGAACACCCACGACAGCTTGCTTATTATCACGTAGGGAATACGCTGTATCCACAGTACCAGCCCCAGACCCAGTGCCAGGAACACGCCGTGACGTATCAGCGGAGAATATACGTTGCCGGCCGTTACCTCCGAGCTGCTGGCGGAGAACAGTTCCACCACGCTGATAAGCAACAGCATCAGATATATTCCCCAGATGTAGGGATCGGCGCGGCGCACCTTGGCCATCGTCTTCGTCTTGGGCGCGGCCACGGTTTCGGCTACGGACGCTGCGGCAGGGGAGACGCTTTGGGCAGAACGCCGGCCGGAGCCGGTCACCGCCTCGCCGTCCACCGTCTCGCGGATTTCTATCGAGTCATAGAGAGGACTTGCCATGTATCAATGCAGGAATTAAGGTCTGAATCAATGTTATTTCTTAAGGTTGCGTACGGCCTCCTTGAAAAGGTCGCCACGGTTCTCATAGCTGGTGAAGAGGTCGAAGCTGGCGCAGCAAGGGGAGAGGAGAACGGTATCTCCCGGCTCGGCGAAGTCGCGGCAGGCCGCCACGGCCTCCTGCAGCGAGTGTGTGTCGGCTATCCTGGCCACCTTTCCGCCGAAGAAGTCAATCAGCTTCTTGTTGTCCTTGCCCATGCACACTATGGCCTTGACTTTCTGCTTCACAAGTTCCTCGATTTCAGTGTAGTCGTTGCCCTTGTCCTTGCCGCCGAGAATCAGCACCGTGGGGCGCGTCATGCTCTCCAGCGCATACCAGGTGGAGTTGACGTTGGTGGCCTTGGAGTCGTTGATGTATATCACGTCATCGATGGTGTCAACGTATTCCAGACGGTGTTCAACGGCCTCGAAATCGCTGAGCGACTTGATGATGCTCTCGTTCCTGACGCTGAGCAGCGACGCGCTCAGACCTGCGGCCATGGAGTTGTACAGATTATGCAGGCCCGGCAGCGACAGACGGTCGCGCGGAATCTCGAACACATCCATCGGTGTGTGGTAATGCACCACGTTGTTGTCGTCCACCCAGGCGGCGGTGTCCTGCTCGCGCATCTCGCCGAAGGGGAGACGGCGCGCCTCGGACTGCACCAGCGCTCTCTGCGCGGTCACTACGGGATCGTCCTGCCAGTAAATAAAGAAGTCCTCCTTGGTCTGGTTCTGCAGGATGCGGAACTTGGCGGCCACATAGTTCTCCATCTTATGGTCGTAGCGGTCCAGATGGTCGGGTGTGATGTTCATTATCACGGCCACGTCCGCCTTGAAGTCGTACATGTTCTCTAACTGGAACGAGCTGAGTTCGATTACGTACACGTCGTGGTGCTCGCGGGCCACCTGCAGCGCCAGGCTCTTGCCTACGTTGCCGGCCAGTCCGACGTTCAGTCCGGCCTGACGCAGTATGTGATAGGTGAGCAGGGTAGTGGTGGTCTTGCCGTTGGAGCCGGTGATGCACACCATCTTGGCGTCGGTGTAGCGGCCGGCGAACTCTATCTCGCTCAGTATGGGTGTCCCCTTCTCGGCCAAGGCTTTTACCAGGGGAGCCGTCGGGGGAATGCCCGGGCTTTTGATCACCAGTGAGGCCGTCATGATACGGTCAACGGAGTGGCCCCCCTCCTCGTATTCGATATGTTCGTCGTCAAGAATACGGCGATGTTCGTCGCCTATGATGCCGGAATCCGACACCAGGACGTCATAACCCTTAACTTTACCCAGGACGGCGGCGCCTACGCCGCTCTCCCCGCCTCCGAGCACTACCATGAATTCTTTTGCCATATCTTGCTTTATGTCTTTCTAAAGTCTTGAATTATCTGACTCGTGTCTTTTTTAAATCTTGATTATCTGATTTTCAGCGTAACGAAGGTGAGGGCGGCTAACAGAATGCTCACGATCCAGAACCGTGTCACGATCTTGGATTCGTGCATGGGCATGGTCGGCTTGTTCCATAGCACCAAGGCTCCGGGCTGCGCCTCCTTCTGGAAATGATGGTGCAGTGGCGTCATCTTGAAGATTCGGCGTCCCTCGCCATATTTCTTCCTGGTGAATTTGAAGTAGGACACCTGGATCAGCACCGACAGGTCCTCGAGGAAGAACACGAGGCACAGCAACGGAATGAGCAGTTCCTTACGTATCAGGATGGCGAAAACGGCTATGATGCCGCCCAATGTCAGTGAGCCGGTGTCGCCCATGAACACCTGTGCCGGGAACGTATTGTACCACAGGAAGCCCACCAAGGCGCCGATGAACGCGCCGGCAAACACCACAAGCTCCTCCGAACCGGGTATGTACATGATGTTCAGATAGCTGGAGTATATCACGTTACCTCCGAGGTAAGCCATGATCAGCAGTGCCACCCCGATTATGGCCGAGGTGCCGGCACAGAGGCCGTCGACGCCGTCGGTCAGGTTCGCGCCGTTGGACACGGCAGTAACCACCACAATAACCACCAACACGAACACCAGCCAGCCTAATGTCTTGGCCGCCTCCTTGTCCTTGACCCACGACGTGAGCCACTCGTAGTTGAAGTTGTTGTTCTTGACGAACGGTATGGTGGTCTGCGGCGACTTGATCTGCTCCTTGCTGACTATCACCTTGGTGGAAACGGTCTCGGCCTCAGGAGTCTGGGCCGCGGTTACGTTTTCGACATTCTCGGTGTTGACGGATGCGTGCGTCTCGAAGTTCTCGCTCATAACTATCTGCGGCGACAGCCACATAGTGACACCTATCAGCAGACCGAGGCCCACCTGCCCTATCACCTTATACTGTCCTTTCAGGCCATCCTTGTTGTGGAACTTGAACTTGCGGTAGTCGTCCAGGAATCCGATGCTGCCCATCCACAACGTGGCGACAATCATCAGTATCAGGTATATGTTCCCGAGATTGCCCATCAGCAGGCAAGGCACAAGTGTGGAGAGGATTATGATGATGCCTCCCATGGTGGGAGTGCCCTTCTTCTGCACCTGTCCCTCCAGACCGAGGTTGCGCACGTCCTCCCCTATCTGCATCATGCGCAGACGGCGGATTATGGCGTGGCCGAACACTAAGGCCACCAGCAGGGCCAGCGCGAACGACACACCCGCGCGGAAGGTGATGTACCCCATCAGGTTGCGACCCGGAAAGTCGAAGTCGCTGAATTGCTGCAACAACCAGTAAATCATGATTCTCAGCTGTTATGTCGATTACCGGTCATTTCATTTCGTTGAAAGCGTTCTGCACCTCCTCGCGGTCGTCGAAGTGATGACGCACGCCTTTCACCTCCTGGTAAGGCTCGTGGCCTTTGCCGGCTATGAGCACCACACTGCCGGGCTCGGCGGTGTGCAGAGCGGTGCGGATGGCCTCGCGGCGGTCGGTGATGCAGAGGGTGTGGCGCAGTTCCTGAGGCATCAGGCCCTTCTTCATGTCGTTGATGATGTCCTCGGGATTCTCGTCGCGGGGGTTGTCGCTGGTCAGGATGAGGCGGTCAGAGCGGCATGCGGCCTCGCGTGCCATCATGGGACGCTTGCCGTGGTCGCGGTTGCCGCCGGCGCCCACCACGGTCGTGACGATGCCGTCGGGACCCACTATTTCGCGGATGGTGTCAAGCACGTTCACCAGCGCGTCGGGCGTGTGGGCATAGTCCACGATGGCCGTAACCTGTCCGTCGGCGCTGCGGAACGTCTGGAAACGTCCTGCCACTGGCACGAGCCTGCTCATGTTTACCAATACCTCCTCTTCGGGGAAACCGGTCAGGATGGAACCGCCGAACACCGCCGTCAGGTTGTAGGCGTTGAAGCGGCCCGTGAAGTTCACCTCCACCTCGTGGCCGTTGAACGACAGCAGGGTGCCGTCCAGGCGCGTCTCGATGACTTTGGTGCGGAAGTCGGCGTCGGTGCGCAGCGAATAGGTGTAGACTTTCGCCTTGGTGTTCTGCGTCATATAGAGGCCCGACTTGTCGTCGGCGTTCACGAGCGCGAATGCGTCGGCGGGCAGTGAGTCGAAGAACATCTTCTTCGCGTCGCGGTAATTTTCTACAGTGCCGTGATAATCCAGGTGATCGCGTGTCAGGTTGGAGAAGATGCCCCCCTTGAACTTCAGGCCCGCGATACGCTTCTGATGCGCGGCGTGGCTCGACACCTCCATGAAGGCGTAGTCGCAGCCGGCCTCCACCATCTCGGCCAGGAGCTGATTCAGCGGCAGCGGGTCTGGCGTGGTGTGTGTGGCGGGCACGGCGCGTCCGTCCACATAGTTGCACACCGTGGATAGAAGTCCGGCCTTGTAACCTTCCAGACGCGCCATCTCATATAGCAGTGTAGCGGTGGTGGTCTTGCCGTTGGTGCCGGTCACGCCCACTAACTTCAGCTTCGAGCTGGGGTGTCCGTACCATGCCGAGGCCAGCTTACCTAAGGCTTCGGCCGTGTCGGCCACCTGGATGTAGGTGATGCCGTTCACGATCTGAGAGGGGAGTTCCTCGCACACTATGGCCCCCACGTGGGTGGAGGCTACCATCGGGATGTACTTGTGGCCGTCGGTGGTGGTGCCGCGCACGGCCACGAACATACCGTTCTTTTCCACAAGGCGCGAGTCGCTTTGCAGACTTTCGATATTTCGTTCTGGATCGCCTATGATCTGCAGTGTGTCTATATCCTGCAGCAGGCGTGACAGTTTCATAGTCATATCTTATATTGTCTAAATATCTACTTAATACTATCTAATCACTACTCACTACTCACTATTCACTAAATCCTAAGTCTCAGCACCAGTGTCTGTCCGCGTCTCAGCGGGGTGTCGACCGGTATGGACTGCGAGCAGACGTAGCCCGTGCCGCTGATGCGCACGTTGATGCCGCGCTGCTCCATGATGCGTATGGCCGAGGCCGCGTCGTAGCCGATAAGGTTGGGCATCTTGCCCGTATCGGAAATGTCGTTGGCCTTGAGGCGGCGCACGGAGCGCGAGCCGGTCATGCCGGCAATCCGGTTCGAATTGTCGAACGACGACGCGGCTATCACCGGCTTGGACTGGCACTTCTCCATAGTATAGTCGGAGGCATTGTTCAGCATACCTCGGCTGTACATCTTGATGGCCATATTCTTCACCACCTGTCCCGAGGTGCGGTTGGCGGAGTTGCCGCCGCCGGCCAATACCAGGGCCATACAGCTGTACTGCGGGTTTTCGTAAGGGAAGAACCCGGCGAATGCGTAACGGCGCTGGGCGCGGTTATATTGTCCGTTTTCAACCGGGAAAGCGGTGCCGGTCTTGCCTGCTATCTCCACGCGGTCGTCGCGCACGGCGCGTGCCGTGCCATGCTCGCCCCACACCACCTCGCGGATGCACTCGCGCACCTTGGCCGCCGTCTCCGGGCTGCATATCTGCGGACGGATGTACTGTATGGGCAGGATGGAATCGCGTCCGTTCTCGTCGATAAGGCTGCGCACCAGGTGCGGGCGCACGTATTTGCCGTCGTTGGCTATGGCGTTGTACACCGACAGCGTGAACAGTGGAGGCAGCTCCGTGTTGTAGCCGTATGCCTGGCGGGCCAGGTCGAGGTGACGCGCCGTCATGGTGATGTTGTTGCCGCGCGAGTCATGGTCCACCAGGCGGCGGATTCGCGGCGTACACTCGCCGTAGATGCCCGAGCGTATCGGTTCGAAGAAACCGAGGCCGGCCATGCGGTCGTACCATTTCTCGGGATTCTTGGCATAGCCTCGGAATATGACGCGGGCGATGCCGGTGTTGGACGACTGCTCTATCACCTGCTTCATGGTCTTGGGGCCCGAGCCGTGGGGGTCATTGGTGCGCATGAAGGGGGAGCAGTCCACCATATCGGTGACGTTCTTTACAAGACCGTCCTCAAATGCAATCATCAGCGATATGGGCTTCATTACCGAGCCTGGCTCGTATGCCTGCACGGCACGGTTCAGTGCCTCGCCGTAGGTGCCGTCGTCCAGCTTCTCGATGTTGGAGATGGCCTTGATCTCCCCTGTCTTCACCTCCATCAGTATGGCGGTGCCCCACACGGCGTTGGCTTCCTGGCATATCTTGTACAGCTCCTCCTCCAGCATGTCCTGCAGGTCGATGTTGATGGTGGTGCAGATGTCGTATCCACGGCGGGGTGGGGTAGTGGTCCAGTTGCCGATGCCCGATGTCATGGCCACTTTCTTGGCCAGTCCCGGCTTGCCGTACAGCAGTGAGTCGAGGTCGCGTTCCAGACCGGAGTATCCGTGCGTCTGGCGCGTCTTGGCGTTCTGGTTCACGCGGCCGATGCTGCGGTAGGCCATCTTGCCGTAGGGATAGGTACGCTTGTAGCGCGGCGTCTTGTATAGTGGAGTATTGCTGGTTTTATGCCATTTGGCGATAAATGGGAAATATTTTACCTTTTCGTAGTCCTGCAATGATCCGTTCTTGACCATGCGCAGGGCGCGCGTACGTTTCTCAGGTTCCTTCTCGAACTCGCGCTTCAGCTTGGTACGCCATGAATATTTGGCCAGTGAGTCGGGATTCGTCAGGCCCTTGCGTCGCGGATAATATTTGTCGAGGGAATCGGCCAGGGCATACACCGAATCCATGTCGATGTGATTCATCTTCAGGATTTTGCTGTGGCGCAGGTCGAGCAGGATGTCATAGACGCGCAGATTGCACGCCAGTATGTTGTGGTTGTCCGACAGCAGGTTGCCCCGCTCCGGCGCGATGGTGTCTATCTTGGAGAAGATGGCCTTGCTGCGCGCGTTCCATGCCGAAGCCTCCACTACGGTGGTCTCGAACAGCTTGAAAAGTATTCCAAGACCCACCACAACGCATGCGATCACTATGAAGGCATAGCGACCGAGTATATGTTTCTTATTATTGCGTTTCGTGCTTTTGGCCATAGCTAAATCCTGTCAATTGTCATGTTGATTGTAAATATTCATTTGCTGCCGGATAGGATATAGGGAGGCTGTTCCTGAAATTCCAGAGGAAGGCCACGCTCCTGTACCATCTTTTTCATTTCGGTTTCGCGCACCAGTGTCATGTATTTCGATTTTTCATCGAGCATGGTGCTTTCGGCCAATTGCAGTTCGGAGGTAAGCTGCTTGATTTCCTCCATGCGCGTACGGGTCTTGTAGCGGAGGCCCATAAGGGCTATCACGACCACTACGATTACCATTATGAGCCATGCGTTGGCACGGAAAAACTCAAGTGAAATCGATTGTCCATAGCGCAGTTCGGCCACCCATCCCGGTGTTTTCTTTTTGCTCCGGGAAGGTGCCTGTCTGTTCTTACCCTTTTTATTAAATAGTGACATCAATACGAGGAGTTAAGTGTTTCAGTTGTTGTCGTCAATTAATTCGGCCACTCTGAGTTTGGCGGATCGGGATCGGGGATTGAGTTCTATTTCCTGTTCGGATGGCACCACAGGATTGCGTGTTATCAGTTTCCAGGGCGTCAGCACGCGGCCGTAGAAGTCCTGCTCAACTTTCCCCTCCAGATTGCCGGAACGAAAAAAGTTCTTCACCATCCTGTCCTCTATGCTGTGGTATGTTATGATGGCGAAGCGGCCGCCGGGCTTGAGCACCGACAGGGAGTTGAGCAACAGCCGTTGCAGAGAGTGCAGCTCGTCGTTGGTCTCGATGCGCAGAGCCTGGAATGCCTGTGCCAGGTCTTTCTTCAGGTTCCTGGGGTTGAGGGCCGGAGTCAGGGCGTCGGTCAGCTGCGCCGTGGTCAGGATGGGGGAGACGGAGCGCGCCTTCACTATGGCGTTGACAAGAATGCGAGGCCGTTTCAGGTCGGTGTACGCGCGGAATATGCTCTCCAGTTTTTCGGGCGAAGCTTCCGCAATGATCCGGGCGGCAGTCCTCTCCCCTTTCTGATTCATGCGCATGTCAAGCGGAGCGTCCTCGCGGAACGAGAAACCGCGCTCGCCGCTGTCGAAGTGATGGAACGATACGCCCAGGTCGGCAAGAATGCCGTCCACTTTGTCGCACCCGTAATAGTGAAGGAAATTGGGGATGAACCGGTAGTCGGAGTGTACAAATGTAAACCGGGAATTGTCGGGAGCGTTTTGCAGGGCGTCGATATCGCGGTCGAAACCGTAAAGGTGTCCCGCGGGGCCGAGTCTTTGGAGAATGGCTCGCGAATGACCGCCGCCGCCAAATGTGGCATCTACATAACTGCCACAAGCATTGATGTTTAATGCGTCAATACTCTCTGTCAGCAGTGCAGGTATGTGATAGATCTCCTTTTCCATTTTCGCTCCGGCTCCCTAATTGGAAATTTGGGTGTAAAGTTAGTTATTTTTTGTAAATTATTTACAACTGAAAACAGAAAAAAGACGTTATTTCCACCAAAAAGTTATCAACAGGGTAATGAATAGTGAATAGTGAAGAGTGAAGAGTGATAGTGAATAGATATTAGATAACTGAATGTTGCTATACGCTGCTGGTGACAGCTTATGCTACTATCTGTTGCGTGAGTGCGGAGTCGTCTGTTTTTGTTTCGGGTCGGAGCTTCAGCGAGAGACCGGCTGGTTTTCTCTACTTTGCAAAAAGAGCTGTGAGAAGGCGAAAATCGCTTGACAACTGCCGAAACGAGGCGTTTGTCAGAATCTCAGAGCCTTAATTCAGTGCTGGTAACTAAATAAAACGTTAGTAATCAGCGTTAAATAAATGTTATATACATGGCGCCTAAGATTTGCCAGATAAATGGAATCGGGGCCATTTATTGCACCGAGCAAGAATCCGGAAAATTGGCGTTGATTATTTGTGTCTTTTTTATTACATTTGCAAGTTAATGCTGTCAGCAATGCTTGCTGGGAGCGAAAATTTCAATATGACACCGCGCATAGAATTTGAAACGCAGAATGTGGAGATGCCGGACCTCGACTGGCGCGAGGTTCGCAACTGGATCAACGCCGTGGCCCAAAGTCACGGCTGCACAGTGCACCGTCTCTCCTATCTATTTATGGACGATGCCGGAATCCTGGAGTCGAACATCCAGGCATTGGGCCATGATTATTATACCGACATCATAACCTTCGACTATAGTCGTGACGGCAAACTGTGCGGCGAGATTCACATCTCGCTCGACACGGTGCGCAGTAATGCCGAAGGACTCGGCCAGCCATATAGTCGCGAACTGATGCGTGTCATAATCCACGGTGTGCTGCACCTTGTCGGAATCAACGACAAGGGCCCCGGCGAGCGCGAGATAATGGAAGCCGCCGAGAACGCCGCCCTCAATATGTGGCCACCGTCGCTGCTCCTTTGATAGTACATATACTAACCATAATATTCGATAATCAAAGATAACCCTATGAGGTTTGAATATGATGTTATAGTGGTCGGGGGAGGCCATGCCGGTTGCGAGGCAAGTGTGGCTTCGGCCCGTGTGGGCGCCAAGACTCTGCTTGTGACACTCGATATGAATCGGGTGGCGCAGATGTCGTGTAATCCTGCCATCGGTGGAATAGCCAAAGGGCAGATTGTCAGGGAAATAGATGCGCTTGGCGGAGAAATGGGCATAGCTGCGGACCAGACGGCGATACAGTTCCGTATGCTGAACCGCTCCAAAGGTCCCGCCGTATGGTCGCCTCGCGTACAGAGCGATCGTGAGAAGTACATAAGCCACTGGCGCAGTGTCTTAGAGAGCACTCCAAAGCTCGATATGTTCCAGGACAACGTGACCGGACTCCTGATAGAAAACGGTGAAAATGGCCCCCGGGCGGCCGGTGTCGTTACTGCCCTCGGCATAGAATTCAAGGCAAAAAAAGTGGTTCTGACCAACGGAACTTTCCTGAACGGACTGATGCATTTCGGCCCGACAAAGCTTGCGGGTGGACGCATTTCCGAGCAAAACAGCGTGGGTCTGACCGAGCAACTGAAGGCACTCGGATTCACTACGGGACGCATGAAAACCGGTACTCCGGCGCGTATCGACGGCCGCTCAATAGACTTCTCGAAAGCCGAAATTCAGTATGGCGACAACGAGGAATGGGAGAAGTTTTCCTTCCTTCCTGAAGTCAAACGGACCCTGAAACATCGCCCTTGCTGGATAGTGCGAACCAACCCCGAATGTCATAAAGAGATAACCGACCACCTTGACGAATCGCCGATGTACAACGGCGACATACACAGTGTCGGACCCCGCTACTGTCCCAGCATCGAGACCAAACTCGTCACCTTTGCCGACAAGGATTCGCACCAGCTTTTCCTTGAACCGGAAGGTGAGACGACCGAGGAATATTATATCAACGGCTTCTCCAGCTCAATGCCCTGGCGTGTCCAGGTGGAGGCACTACAGCATGTCCCCGGACTGGAAAACGTGCAGCTTTACCGTCCCGGCTACGCCATAGAATATGACTATTTCGACCCTACGCAACTGAACCATTCGCTGGAAACAAAGTTAGTGAAAGGGCTATATTTCGCCGGTCAGATCAACGGTACGACGGGCTATGAGGAGGCCGCCGCGCAAGGACTAATTGCAGGAGTGAATGCTGCAAGAAGCACCGCCGGGCATGAGCCACTGATACTCGGACGAGACCAGGCATATATCGGAGTTCTTATCGACGACCTGGTTACGAAAGGTGTCGATGAACCATACCGTATGTTTACTTCGCGCGCCGAATACCGAATCCTGCTGCGTCAGGATGATGCTGACATGCGCCTTACGCCAATCGGCTACGAAATCGGCCTTGCATCCAAGGAACGCTACCAGGCGATGATGGATAAGAAGCGTCAGCGAGACGAGTTCATAGAATGGACTGAAAACACCAATGTGAAATCGGCCCCGGAGTTAAACGCCTGGCTCGAGACGTTGGGAACGTCACCGCTAACTGCGAGCGTTAAAGTCGCGGACTTGGTACGTCGTCCGCAGATCACATTCTACACCCTTGCCGAGCATCTGCCGATGCTTGCAGATAAGATAGGGAAGGTGGATGCCGCGCATGACGGAGCGCGTCGCAAGGAGATAGTGCAGGCAGCCGAAATACTGATAAAATATTCCGGCTACATATCCCGCGAGGCAGAGATGGCCGACAAGCAGAAGCGTCTTGAGAATGTCCGGATTCCGGAAGGGATAGACTTCGGCAAGATGGAGGCAATCTCCACGGAGGCTCGACAGAAGCTGACAAACATCCGTCCGCGCACGGTAGGGCAGGCGTCGCGAATACCCGGAGTAAGCCCCGCCGACATCAGCGTCCTGTTGCTGCTGATAGGACGATGAACAATGATGCAAAAGTTAGCCCGAAATTTGGAGCGGCAACTTACGGGACTCCCCATCAATAAAAGGATCTGAACGGATAAGGATGTTGTAATGTTCCACGTGGAACATTAGAACACGCCCGACTGTTAGAGCTTTGGAGAAGGAAACAGAAAGACAAATAGAATATCAAGAAAACAAATAATAACATCAAATAAACGAATATGGAATTAGAGGATTTGAAAGGTCTGATTCGGGATATTCCGAACTTTCCGAGCAAGGGAATTATTTTCCGTGATCTCACCACGCTGCTGAAGAACGGCGAAGCGCTGCATCTGATGGGCGATAAGCTGGCCGACCTGTATCGCGGTCTTGGCGTTACAAAGGTCGTGGGCATCGAAAGCCGCGGTTTCATCGGAGGCTCGGTCTTGGCGTACGAGCTTGGCTGTGGTTTCGTGCCTGCGCGCAAGCCCGGCAAACTGCCTGCCGTCACTATCAAGAAGGCATACGCCAAAGAGTACGGCGTGGATACCATCGAGCTGCACAGCGACGCCATCAATTCCGATGACATCGTGGTAATCCATGATGACCTGCTCGCTACAGGCGGTACGATGCGTGCCTGCTACGACCTGGTGAAATCGATGAACCCGAAGAAAGTCTACATTAACTTCGTGGTGGAGCTTACGGCTCTGCACGGCCGCGACAATCTTCCCGAGGATTGCGAGGTGACATCTCTGTTGAAATATTGATGACTCAAGAATCAGAATTGATACCGCAGGAATCAGATAAGAATTCCTCGGATCGACAGCCTGAAATTTCATCCCTGCCTACGGTGCATTCGGTCGAGGAGATTCTGGCCGGTTCCGGCAGGGATATCGATGAAATCGGAGGCTTCGATCTGGAAATAAACGAGCAGCGGACGGCCGACGAGATCCGGCATAACCGACCGGGCCCGAAGCTGCGCGAAAAAATTCTCGGCCTCCCCGATTTGCCAGGCGTGTACATGTACGTCGACAAGTCGGGGAAGGTTATCTATGTGGGGAAGGCAAAGCGGCTGAAACGCCGCGTCTCCTCATACTGGAACCGTATGCACGATTCCACACGCACCAATCTGTTGGTGCGCAACATCGCAGACCTCCGCTTCATCGTGGTGCATTCGGAGGAGGATGCACTGCATTTGGAGAACGCCATGATCAAGGAGTATAAGCCGCACTACAACGTGCTGCTGAAGGACGATAAATCATATCCCTGGATCGTGATAACGAAGGAACTGTACCCGCGCATTTTCATGACGCGCGAGCGTGGTCTGGACGCGAGATATTACGGGCCGTATTCGAATCTGCAGTCGGCCAAGGTGGTGCTTGACCTGATACGCGAGACGTTCCCGTTGCGGTCGTGTCGTCACGCGCTGGACGAGCGTGGCATAGCGCGAAACAGGTTCTCGCTATGCCTGGACTATCATATCGGCAAATGCGCCGGGCCGTGCAAGGGACTGATCAGTCCGGAAAGCTACGGCGAATTCATCGGACGCGTGCGTCAGATTCTGAACGGCGAGACGGTGGAACTGGAGCGCAACCTGCAGGACGAAATGAAGCGTCTCAGCGAGGAATGGAAATTCGAGCAGGCGCAGGAGGTAAAGGAGAAATATGAGGCTGTGCGGCGATACAACTCGCGCAGCGTGGTGGGGGAGCGCGCCATGCCCGACACGGACATGTTCGCGTATGTGGAGAACGACAACATGGCGTTCGTAAACTTCATGCATCTGCATCGCGGCGCCGTGACGCAGAGCCTGAACTTAGAGTTTCGTCGCGGACAGTCATTAGAGGTGACGCCGCAGGAGATACTGTCGCGCGCCATCGCGGAAGTGGAGTCCCGGTTCGGCCGCAAGGTGGAGCGCGCCATCGTGCCGTTCCTGCCTGACGTGGAGTTCGACGGCGTGGAGTTTACGGTGCCTCAGCGCGGCGACAAGAAGAAGGTGCTGGAGGTGGGCGTGAAGAACGCCACGCAGTACATGCACGACGTGGAGAAGCAGCAGGAGAAACTGAATCCCGACCACAGGATAGACCAGCTGATGGCCCGCATGAAGTCCGATTTCCGGCTGGAGAAGGAACCGCGACATATAGAGTGCTTCGATAATTCGAACATCCAGGGCACGAACCCTGTGGCCAGCTGCGTGGTGTTCCGCAACGGCAGGCCGTCTAAGCGAGACTACCGCCATTTCATCATAAAGACGGTGGTGGGAGCGGACGATTTCGCGTCGATGAAAGAGGTGCTTCACCGCCGATACACGCGCATGATGGCCGAAGGAGAGCCGTTGCCCGAACTTGTGGTGGTGGATGGCGGCAAGGGACAGCTCAGCGCGGCCGTCGAGGCTTTCGACGAGATGGGCATACGCGGCGAGGTGGCGTTGGTTGGCATCGCCAAGCGCCTGGAGGAGATATATTATCCCGGCGACACGCTGCCACTGTACCTGGACAAGAAATCGCCGAGTCTGAAGGTGATACAGGCATTGCGCGACGAAGCGCACCGCTTCGGCATCACGCATCACCGTGACCGTCGCAGTAAGGGTCAGGTAGCCAGCGAGTTGGATAATATAAAGGGAATCGGCCCCGCCACGGCCGCGCAGCTGATGAAAGCGTTTAAATCCCTGAAACGCGCAAAAGAAGCTGACTACGAGCAGCTTGCCGATGCCATCGGCGCCGCCAAGGCCCGCATCCTCTACGCCCACTTCCACCCCGACAGTCAGATTACTGAATGAATCCACGCCAGATTACTGAATGAATCCGCGCCAAATTACTGAATTGTCAAAAATATTGATTCTATTTGCCGTTGGATATGCCGTGCTCAGAATATGGAATCCATATCTTGAAGAATGGGTGGATCAGGATATCAGACCTACGGATACATCGGTGTCGTTTCCATACGGCAAATACATAGACAATGGCGGATATGTGAAATGCGGAGTGATTCTGAAAAACGCATACGGTTCCGGCGGTGGATCGGCAAAAGTGTATGACACAAAGAACAAAAAGTGGCTGAACTGACACCACCTGCTGACATTATAAAGTAAAGGGCACACCGAGGCGACATCCCGAGTGTGCCATTTTTATGCGTAAATGAATTTCTTGAATTTCTTGACAATTTTTTTGACAATTTTTTGGCTCTAAATAAATAAATATCAGTAAAAAGAATTAATTTTGTGAATTGAGGCCCGAATTATCTACAAATAATGATATTTGAATAAGACAGTTGTTCGTACATGACTATCACAGGCCGTTGACATTTAGAACATGAGCAAGATGAACGAGCGCATAAAATATCCGATAGGTGTACAGAGTTTTTCCGAAATCATAAACGGAAATTATGTTTATGTCGATAAGACTGAATATGTCTATCATCTTGTGGAGGAAGGGAAATATTATTTTCTTAGCCGACCGCGCCGATTCGGGAAAAGCCTGTTCCTTTCTACGCTGGAAGCATTTTTTCTCGGGAACAGGGATTTGTTCAAAGGTCTGGCGATAGACAGCCTTGAGTCCATCGACTGGATTAAGCATCCTGTGCTCCATCTTGATTTCAACGCCAAGGACTATACACGCGACGACCTGTCTCTTTACAATCACATAGACGGCTATCTGACCAAGTGGGAGGCCGAATATGGCGTGGAGCCGCGAATCAGGGATCTTGACACCCGATTCGCGGATGTAATTGCCGCCGCTTATCAAAAGACCGGCCGACAGGTCGTGATTCTGATAGACGAATATGACCGTCCGCTCCTTCAGAATCTCAGCAAGGAGCGTCAATCAAGGCAAGGATTGTTTCGTGATATGCTGAAGGGATTTTTCGGCGTTCTCAAAAGCTGCGACCAATACATCAGATTCGCCTTTCTGACCGGCATCACTAAGTTCGGACGGGTCAGCGTCTTTTCCGATCTGAACAATCTTGAAGACATCACTCTCGACAGCAAGTATAACGGCATCTGCGGCATCACCGAATCCGAACTGTCCTGCAATCTGAAAGCCGGTATAGAGAACCTGGCCAAAGCCAATGACCTTTCTTTCGAAGAAACATGCTGCCGGTTGAAATTGAGTTATGACGGGTACCGGTTTTCATTCAGGAAGAATGAAGGCATATATAATCCGTTCAGTGTGCTGAACGTATTGAAGAAAGAAGAATTTGGCGATTATTGGTTTCAAACCGCCACTCCCACCATGCTTGTGGAATTGCTGAGGGATTGTGATACGGATCTCACCCAACTTGACGGCGCCGTGAGAGGAGAAAACGAGTTGATGGGACTTGATCCCGTATTGAGCGATCCCATCCCCGTACTGTTTCAGAGCGGATATCTTACCATAAAGGATACCATGATGGTGGGCCGTAAGAAAATGTACCGCCTCGGATTCCCCAACGAGGAAGTCGAAGACGGATTTCTTGAAGCGTTGATTCCTTTTTACGTAAATCGGAAAACCGTTTCAGACGGAACGGAACTGTCCTCGCGTTGTATCGCAGCGCTCCGGGTCGGAGACGTGGACGGATTCATGCTGATACTGAAATCCCTGTTAGCTGGCGTGCCTTATACCGAGAGTGGGGAAAGCCGTAAGCGAATCCATGAAGGCAGGTTCCGCGACGTGCTGTTTATCATCTGCCGGCTGATGGGTCTGACGGTTCATTGTGAATTGCATACTGCTCTGGGCCGCATAGATATGATTGTGGAAACGGATTCTTATGTTTACGTCATGGAATTTAAGGTTGACAAGTCGCCCGAAGAAGCGTTGGCTCAGGTTGAAGATAGACATTATGCCGACAGATATCTGGCTGACAGCCGAACAGTCGTAAAAGTCGGTGTGGAGTTCTCAACCCTCGAACGTAACATATCCGCCTGGGCCGTAAGTGATATCTCCTAAGATTTGTACAAGAAAAACGGGCGCGTCCGGGGATGGGCGCGCCCGTTTTGAGGGGGGGGTGAAGTGTGGTGGGTGGGAGGTTACTTGAACTTCTTGGCGATGGAGGCGGGGACGGCGTCGCGGTGAACGCCGACGCCGATGGTCTTGGCCATGAAGTAGGGCATCGAGACGTACAGGTAGCCGTCGTAGAGCTGGTTGGTGTCCCACGAGTTCTTCACCTTGTAGTATTTGTTGCCCTCCTGGTCGGTGGCGGTGCCTACGATCACCATACCGTGGTCGTCGGTGGTCTCGAAGTTGTCGAAACCGGTCTGACGGCTCTCCTGGGTCACTTCCTCCTCCTTGACGGGGCCTTTGATCTCGAATTTTTCGTTCTCACGGTCTTTGTCGCTCAACTTGACCCAACGGCTAAGCTCGGTATCCGTCATGTCCTGACGGCCCTTGGAAGCGGGGAGAAGGGCATATCCCTTGCGCCATTTGAATCCGCCTTCCGACACATCGGCCGCCCAGCACACCGTGCGGCCCTGTTCCAGCGCGTTGTCCACGATGGCCTTCATGTCCTCCATCGGCACGTTGCGCGACAGTGTCCACGCCCAGTTGTCGGGAATCTCAAGAGCGCATTGCTCGTAGAAAGGATGATGAGTGAAGCTGATGACGTTGATGTAATTCTCGGGCTCCAGGCCGATGGCCTTGGCGAACGACTGCGGCGTATAGGTCTTGCCTTCGTAGGTGAACTGCTCGGGCACCGGGCCTAAGTAAGCGTCCAGAATGCCTTCGAAGCCCTTCAGCCACGCGGTGCTGAGCTTGCTGTTCTTGGTGCCGCGCGCCAGGACGGCGTCAAGGTAGGCTGTCAAGGCCTCGGCCATCTCGTAGTGCGAGTGCTTGTCCTCGCCGTAATTCAGGCCACGGTATGCCTCCTCGGGCATCGCGCCGTACTGCTTGGACATGTTCAGCACGTCGGCAAAGCTGCCGCCCTGCGCGAAGTTGAGCTTGCCGCCCATGCGGATGTATTTTTTTGCCTTCTCGATGTAGGCGTTGCGCACCAAGTACATCTCCGACAGCGTCACGGCCTTGCCGGTTTTGTGACGTATGTTGTCCTCCAGCGTGGAGAGGCCCGAGAAGGCCCAGCATGTGCCCGACTTGTTCTGGTCGTAGACCGGACCGTGGTCGTTGATGCGTACGTCGGTGAATTTGAAGCCCGTGGAATCGGGCACCTCGATTTTCGGCTCGTCGGCAAGTACTGCCGTCGCTGACATGGCTGCAAGCGCCACCAGCGCAAAACGTTCTATTTTCATGGTTATGTCGTTATGTTTATATTTTCAGTGCTATGTCACGTGCCAAAGGCACGTCCCTACTGGTGTAACAGAGGGGTGAGTATAAATATTTTGTTACAGTTGGCAAAGTTAAGGCAAAATTTGTTATATTTGCAAGGAAGTATGGCCGGAATCGTCACAAAACGGCGAAAGGCCGGTACAAAATAAGGAAAAAGTCGTTACGAAAAGGTAAAAAGTATAAGTTATGAAGACCAAGACGGCAAAGGAAGATAAGCGTCCGGCACGCATCCGAAAGGGTGACCTGCCGGGGCTGATAGTCGGTTTTTTGCAGCAGAACAATAAGCAGAGCTTTAATTATAAACAGATATCGTTCGGCATCGGGGCCACGCACCCCTCCAACCGGATGGATGTGATCAATGTGCTCGACGAGCTTGCAGCCGCCGACGACATCATGGAGGTGGAGCTGGGCAAATACAAGGCCAAGGCCAACCGTGGCACCGAGAACATCGGTTACTTCGTGCGCCGCAGCAACGGCAAGAACGCCGTGATAGTGGACGACGAGCAGATATTCGTGGCCGAGCGCAACTCGATGCACGCGCTGAACGGCGACAAGGTGCGCGTGGTGGTCAGCGCCGCCCGCAAGGGTCAGGAGCCCGAGGCACAGGTCATAGAAATTGTCGAGGCCAAGGACCAGCAGTTTGTAGGCACGCTGAAGATAGAGAAGAATTATGCCGCCCTCATAACCGACTCCAAGTTCCTGGCCGCCGACATCGTGCTGCCGCGCGGCCGCCTCAAGGGTGGCAAGAACGGCGACAAGGCCGTGGTTCGCATCGTGCAGTGGCGCGACGACGAGATGAACCCGCGCGGCGAGATCATAGACATCCTCGGCGCGAAAGGGGAGAACAATACCGAGATGCACGCCATCCTGGCTGAGTTCGGCCTGCCGTACAAATATCCCGAGAACGTGGAGAAAGCCGCCGAGAAGATTCAGGAAGGCATCACAAAGGAGGAGGTGGCCAGGCGCGAGGATTTCCGCAACGTCACCACCTTCACCATCGACCCGCGCGACGCCAAGGACTTTGACGACGCCCTGTCGATACGCCGTCTCAGCAACGGCAACTGGGAGGTGGGCGTGCACATCGCCGACGTGACGCACTACGTGCATCCCAACACGATTATCGACAAAGAAGCCCAGAAACGGGCCACATCGGTCTACCTGGTGGACCGTACCATCCCGATGCTTCCGGAGCGTCTCAGCAACGGCCTGTGCAGTCTGAGGCCCAACGAGGAGAAGCTGACATTCTCCGCCATCTTCGAGATGGACCATAAGGCCAATGTGGTGAACAGCCGCATAGGGCGCACCGTCATCAAGTCCGACCGCCGCTTTACCTACGAGGAGGCGCAGACCATCATCGAGACCGGCGAAGGTGAATATGCCGAGGAGCTGGCCGTGCTTAACAATCTGGCCAAGGAACGCCGTCGCAGACGTTATCAGGAGGGGGCGCTGGAGTTCGACCGCGCCGAGGTGCGCTTCGAGATAGACGAGACCGGAAAGCCTATCTCCGTCTATTTCAAGGAATCGAAGGACGCCAACAAGCTGATTGAGGAATTCATGCTGCTGGCCAACCTCACTGTGGCCGAATCCATCGGCAAGGTGCCCAAGGGAAAGAAGGCCAAGACGTTCGTTTACCGCGTGCACGACAATCCCGATCCCGACAAGCTGTCGAACCTGGCGCTGATAGCCACCCGCTTCGGCTATAAGCTGAACACCGACGGCAGTTCGCGTCAGGTGAACCAGAGCGTGAACCGGCTGCTGCGCGACGTCAAGGGCAAAGGGGAGGAGAATATGCTCTCCATCCTGGCTATCCGCTCCATGGCCAAGGCCAGCTACAGCACCGACAACGTGGGCCACTACGGCCTGAACATGCCGTATTACACGCATTTCACGTCGCCGATACGCCGTTATCCCGATATGATGGTTCACCGTCTGCTGGCGCGATATGCCGAGGGAGGCCGCAGCGTCGACAAGGTGAAGACCGAGGAGGAATGCCGCCACGACTCCGACATGGAGGTGCTGGCCAGCAACGCCGAGCGCGCCTCGATACGCTACAAGCAGGTGGAATTCATGCGCGACCGGCTGGGCGAGATATACGAAGGCGTCATCTCCGGCGTGACGGAATGGGGCTTCTACGTGGAGCTTGACGACAATATGTGCGAGGGCCTGGTGCCCATCCGCGACCTGGCCGACGATTACTACGACCTCGACGAGAAGAACTATTGCCTGATAGGGCGGCGTCACGGCGTGCGCTATACGCTGGGCGATCGCGTCAAGGTTCAGGTGGCACGCGCCGACCTGGAGCGCAAGCAGCTCGACTTCGCTCTGATCGACGACAAGGGGAACCCCAACAAGCCCCTGCCCGAGAACAAGCCCGGCAAGCGTCACGAAGCCAGGAAAGGGGGCAAGAAAAAGGGTAAAAGACGCTGAGACGCGCCCGAAAATCTCTAAGACGCGCCCAATAACCGCTAAAAATGCGCAAATTTTCCACAAATAGTGTGAAAAATTTGGCCGGAACCAAAAAAAGTAGTAATTTTGCATCGGGTGAGTCCTGGACGACCAGCTCCCCGTGAATCCCCCAGGTCTTGACCGAAGCAAGGGCAGCGGGTTGTAGCGGTGCGATGCAGGGAGCTCTCCCACCCGCCTCTTTAGCTCAGTTGGCCAGAGCACGTGATTTGTAATCTCGGGGTCGTTGGTTCGAATCCGACAAGAGGCTCAGAAAGGAATAGATTTTTCTATTCCTTTTCTTTTTCTCTGATATTGTCACTTGACATAGGATAAAAAAGTTGAAATATCCTTTTTATTTTTTTCTAAACTTAATGGATATCCCCAAAGTTTTTTCTACTTTTGCAAATCATTAAAATAAGGAGAAAAGAATGGGTGGTTTTTTTGGAGCAGTAAAGAAGTCTGCATGTATTGCTGATGTGTTTTATGGTAC
>CADBNR010000046.1 GCA_902796035.1 uncultured Bacteroidales bacterium
CAAGCTTCGTCGGTCACGGTGCCCGCACCGCTCCCTCCTTGGCTTGCAAAATCATCTCAAAAAATCCTCTCAATCTTAATTGGATTTTAAAGTAAACAGACTCTTAGAGCCTAAAATCCTTGCTGGCGGAGGAAGGCGAGGAGCTTGGCGGAGACGGACTCGTTCATGGCGCGGGGATAGCGCACGTCGGTGAAGACCTGCGCAAGGGTCTTCTTGCCGTTCTCGGCCACAAATTTCGCATTCGGAGCGAAGTCGTCCTTGGCTTTGTAGATGCGCACTATGTCGGCGTCGGTCAGTTCGGGATATGTCTCTTGATAGAGTACGCCGTCGAGCGCAAGACGCTCGGTTGCCTCGGGCTGTTCGGCGGGATAGCCCACCGATATGCAAGCCACGGGGACTGTGAGGCGCGGCAATTTAAGCAACTCGGCGATTTCCGGCGCGTTGTACAGGCACGTGCCGAGATAGCATGTGCCGAGGCCGCAGAGTTCGGCCAATGTGACGAACTGCTGGGTAAGTATCACGGCGTCCATCATGGCCGAGGTGAACGACAGGAAATTGTCGTAGCCCGCATCGGCGTCCGACACCTCGCACCAGCGGGTGAAGCGGTAGTAGTCGGCGCAGAACGTCAGCATCAGCGGCGCGCCCGCGGCAGCCGGTTGGTTGAAATGCAGCTCGGCCAGACGGCGGCGCATTTCCGCGTCGCGGGTCTCTATGACGCTGTACAGCTGCATGTTGCCCGTAGTCGGCGCACGCATGGCCGCCTCCAGGATGCTGTCTATCAGTTCACGCGACGGCGTCTCGCCGGTATATCTTCTCACTGTGGCGCGGCGGCTGAAAAACTCCGCCAACGCATTCGGTATCCTGTCCATACTCAGAAATTAAGATTATGTTCCGCAAACATAATGTTTTTGCAACATAATTCCAATTTTTTGATGTGAAATTAGTTGTTTTTGTAATTTTCCAAACAATTATCATGAGATAGAATATTGGTTAATACCCCAATAATTATTACTTTTGCACTGTCGTTGGGGAGTTTATGATAATGAAGTTTTACATATCCTTGATCGAAGATTGCCAAGTAAGATATGTGGCAAGAAACATCGGGGATAGTTTTGTTTAAATGCACTATGAGTACGCGACTCACAAAGAAAGCAAAAGAAACATTCGAGTCAATCAAGCATATTGATGAGAAAGGTCAAGAGTATTGGTCTTCCAGGGAATTGTCAAAAGCTCTTGGATATTCTGATTATAGATATTTTGAGGATGTTGCAAGACGTGCCTATAGAGCATGTGCAAAAAGTGGAATAAATCCAACAGACCATTTCGTGGTAAAGCACGAAATGGTTCAGATAGGGTCAAGTGCTGAAAGAGAGATAGTTACGGTGTTTATGAGCCGCTATGCTTGTTACCTCGCAATGCAGAATGCCAGTTCGGCTAAACCTATTGTAGCTCAGGCACAAACATATTTTGCAATACAGACCCGCAGAGCAGAACTTTTGCTTAAATCTGACTCTCCGCTTACAGCCGAAGAAGAGAGACGGTTGCTATTGCGTGATGAGGTGAGGAAGCATAATACACAACTTGCAGGGGCTGCCAACAATGCGGGTGTTAAAACTCCGCTTGACTATGCGATATTTCAAAATGAAGGATACAAAGGACTTTATGGAGGTCTTGATAGAAAAGACATCCATAAACGGAAAGGCCTGAAAAAGTCGCAGGATATACTTGATCATATGGGCAGCACAGAACTTGCAGCCAATCTTTTCCGTGCAACCCAAACTGAGGATGTGCTCCGCAAGCAAGGCATTAAGGGTAAGTCCAATGCAAATAGGACCCATAAGGAGATTGGGGCAAAAGTTAGGAAAGCAATCCGAGATATTGGAGGCACAATGCCGGAGAACCTACCTGTAACTGATAGTATTAAAAAACTTGAAAACAGGCAGAAGAAACTTAACAACAAATTAAATCCATCAGAAGGGGAGGATTGATTCGTTTTTCCTGATGAATTTAGGTTTAATAAGGTTTCAGTTGTCCTGTACAATTTGACGAGCCTTAGATTATCGATGCCAAAATGAAGCGTAAAAATAGCGCGCCCGGCACGTATGGGGACGTGCCGGGCGCGTTATGTGTTATTGCGGTGTTATTCGCGGTTTTAGCCGACCTGGGCGACAGGACCGGGTTAGCCGACCTGGGCGCCGGGGGCGACGTCGGACGAGGGGGAACAGAGCGTCAGCGAACCGTCGGGGTTGACGGCGCTCAGGATCATGCCCTGGCTTTCGTGGCCCATCATGTTGCGCGGGGCGAAGTTGGCGATGAACAGCACCTCCATGCCCACCAATTTCTCCGGCTCGGGATAGCTTCCGGCGATGCCGCTCAGGATGGTGCGGCCTCCCATGCCGTCGTCGATCTTGAACTTCAGCAGTTTCTTCGACTTATTCACTTTCTCGCATTCCAGAACCTTGCCTACGCGGATGTCTACCTTCTCGAAGTCGTCGAAGCTGCATTCGGGCTTAACGGCCTCTGGCGCCCAGCCTGCCAGCTTGTTCTCCTCCTTGATGCGGGCCAGACGGTCGGTCTGCGCCGTGATGGCCTCGTCGTCAATCTTCTCAAACAGAATCTCCGGCTTGCCGATGACGTGTCCTGCGGCCAGCAGGTCGTCGCGTCCGGCCATATCCCAGCTGAGCTTGTCCAGGCCCAGCATGTGGGTCAGTTTCTCGCTCATGAAGGGGAGGAAAGGCTCGAACACCACGGCGATGGTGGCGCATATCTGAAGCGATATGTTCAGGATGGTGGCCACGCGCTGCGGGTCGGTCTTCCATACCTTCCAGGGCTCGGTGTCGGCCAGATACTTGTTGCCGGCGCGGGCCACGTTCATGGCCTGGCGCAGAGCCTCGCGGAACTTGAAGTTCTCGATATCGGCCGTAGTGGCCTCCACGGCAGCTCTGACCTCGGCCAGTACCTCGCGGTCAACGTCGGTCAGCTCGCCCTCTATGGCGGGTACCTTGCCGTCGAAATACTTATGGTCGAGCACCACGGCGCGGTTCACGAAGTTGCCTAAGATGGCCACCAATTCGTTGTTGTTGCGGGCCTGGAAGTCGCGCCATGTGAAGTTGTTGTCCTTGGTTTCCGGAGCGTTGGCCGTCAGCGTGTAGCGCAGGGTGTCCTGCTTGCCGGGGAAGTCGCGCAGATACTCGTGCAGCCATACGGCCCAGTTGCGCGAGGTGGAGATCTTGTCGTCCTCCAGGTTCAGGAACTCGTTGGCCGGCACGTTGTCGGGCAGGTTGTACGAGCCGTCGGCCATCAGCATGGCCGGGAACACGATGCAGTGGAACACGATGTTGTCCTTGCCGATGAAGTGAATCATGCGCGTTTCGGGATCCTTCCACCACTTGGTGTAGTCGTCGCCCACCAGGTCGATGGTGTTGGAAATGTAACCGATCGGGGCGTCGAACCATACGTACAGCACCTTGCCCTCGGCGCCCTCCACGGGCACGGGGATACCCCAGTCGAGGTCGCGGCTCACGGCGCGGGGCTGCAGGCCCATGTCGAGCCATGACTTGCACTGGCCGTAGACGTTGGTCTTCCACTCCTTGTGGCCCTTCAGGATCCAGTCCTCAAGACGGCCCTGCCACTTGTCAAGGGGGAGGTAGAAATGCGTGGTCTCGCGCAGCACGGGCTCGGCACCTGTGATGGCTGACTTGGGATTGATCAGGTCGGTGGCGTTAAGCGACGTTCCGCAGGCCTCGCACTGGTCGCCGTAGGCACCCTCGGCGCCGCAGTGGGGGCACTTGCCCGTCACGTAACGGTCGGCCAGAAACTGCTTGGCCTCGGGGTCGTAGAGCTGCATGGAGGTTTTCTCCACGAACTCGCCCTTGTCGTAAAGCTTGCGGAAGAAGTCGGACGCCGTGCGGCGGTGCGTGTCGCTGGTGGTGCGGCCGTAGACGTCGAACGAGATGCCGAACTCCTTGAACGAGTCGCGTATCAGCGTGTGGTAGCGGTCCACGATGTCCTGTGGCGTCACGCCCTCCTTGCGGGCCTTGATGGTGATGGGCACGCCGTGCTCGTCGCTGCCTCCGATCAGAAGCACGTCGCGTCCCTGCAGACGCATGTAGCGTGCGTAGATGTCGGCGGGAACGTACACGCCCGCCAGGTGTCCTATGTGTACAGGCCCGTTGGCGTAGGGGAGGGCCGTCGTGATCAGTGTTCTTTTAAATTCGCTCATGGCCGTGATATGTTTTATGTCGGAATGACAGATTGTTGCCGCGCTTGTTAAAAATAAGAAAAGCCGGAGGGAGCTCCGGCTTCTCTGTCGGGGTGAGGCGACTCGAACGCCCGACCTCTACGTCCCGAACGTAGCGCGCTAACCAACTGTGCTACACCCCGATTTTTGTTTGCGACTGCAAAGTTAGCTATTTTTTTGAAATTCACCAAATTTTTTTACTCCGCTTGCATTAAAGATTTTTATTGGGCCTGGTCAGTTTTGGCTGCGCGGTCGAGCAGTATGTAGAAGTAATGGCGCAGAAGGTGCGCTGCGTTGAGGCGCATGCCGGACATGATGTCGCCCGATATCTCGGTTGCGTCGACATCCTTCCATGTGGAGCTGCCGAGCCGGATTTCCGGATGGCCGAACGTTCCTTTCACGTTGACGCCGAACGGAAACATCAGCGGCCAGTCCTTGACGCCCATGTGGTAGAACATCCTGCCGTTGAAGTTGTTGAGCCCGGCCACGCGAAGCTCGTATCTGTCCAGATTCAGGTCGAAGGGATGCAGCATCACCATGTTGTCGAACACGGATGCCCGGATATCCAGATCGGCGATGTGCAGCGGGTCGCGGCTGTGTATCATCATCAGATGCGTAATGCGCCGTATCTCGCGGTCCTGGTTCAGATACAGATCGTCGGCCTGTATGCGCAGACCGGCACGCAATGCCGGCGTCATGACATACATGGTGGGAAACAGCGGCACGGACAGGTTGGCGGCTATATCGAACCGGCCGGTCAGATTCTTAATTTCAGGAACTTTCTCCGTCAGCGCCGGGAACGCGGTGTAAAGCCGCGACAGTTCAAGGTCGTTCATGCCGAGCGCGACATTGGCCGCGATATTCTGAATATCATGTGTGTCGTAACCTGCATTGCCGGAAATGTTCATGAACGCGGTGGAGGCCGAGAATGGTGCCAGCTCGACCTTGCCGCCGGCGGCGCGGATATTCGCCGTAATGCCGGTTGCGGGCATATCAAGACACTCCATTACGTTCTCTGTGGAACGGATGTCGGCCACGATGTTGCGCGGTATCATGAAGGCGACGGAGTCGCCGGGGGTAATGGCCGTGTTTTGCAAAAGCTTTGCAAACGATCCGGGCCCGTGCTTCATTTCGTACCCCCGTACGTATGCGGCGGCAATCTGGTTGAGCTGCAGGGTATCGACGTCGGCGCGAAGTGACATGACTATCGGGGCCGGTTGAGAGGAAGTGAGGAACTGCCGCAGATTTGTGACACGGCCCGATACGGCGGCCACAGTAGAGCCGGTTCGCGACTTCAGACTATGTATGGTTACGGTGTCGGTGTTGGCGCTTATGTCCAGGTCGCTGATGTAGTTCTGTATCGGAAAGGCGTCGGTGTAGACAGAGGCCTGCCGCCCTTTGACCCGGAGGGATAGGAGCCAATTGTTCATAATCGATGTCAGCGCCGGCGACTGCTGCACGGTCAGCATCTGCGGCGAATGCCGCAAAACGGCCAACGAGCGGCTGTCGGCATTCCACCGGGCCGGCGTCGCGAACGGAGACACCTGCGGGATTGAACCGGAACGTTCGGCCCGAAGTCGCGCGCCGACGCCGCTGACCCCCAGCGACGTTCCCCGGCCGGAATAGGATAGAGACGCACCCTTGATGCGCACGTCGTACAGGTCGGCCTGCATATTCTCGAGCATTCTGGCCGATATGACGCTGCAGACCTCGGCATCGCCCAGGTTGACACGGATGGTGTCGGAGGGGTCGCCGATGCTTAGCGTGGCGGCCCTCAGGGTGATGTTGAACGGCACGTCATTCGGCAGGTTTGCGGCAGTGGCCGTGCCGGGGTCGCTGACGGTGGTCGAAAGGCTTACAGACGATGCTACGGCCTTGCACCCCGCCGCCAGAACGGAGAACCGGTCTACCACGGCATCGAAGTCGAACAGCGAGCCGCGCACTGCCTTAGGTGTGGCGCTCCGGGCCTTGCCGAGAAACTTAACCGTCATGTTGCCGGCAGCGATACGGTCGACGTCGCCGACGTTCTCGATCTGAAGTCCGTGCAGGTTTGCGTTGCCCTCAACAAGCATCTTGTCAAGCTGTCCGCGCCTGATGTCCGACATGCGGAAGCCGATGCGGGTGTCCGAGGTGACTTTGCCGCGCAGGTTGAAGCCCTGCAGATAGGGGAGGACATGGCCCAGACGCGTCAGTGAGATGTCGCCCCTTAACGTGCCCTGAACTTCAGGATCGTCGCCTATGGCCCGTATGTCCGCCCGTGCCAGCACATCCATGTCCTCGCCCCGGATGTACAGTTCGTCCAGCTGCAGCGACGAGGCAGCCGGATCGGCACCGTCAAGATGGAATATGCTCCTGAACGCCAGGTCGTCGAAGCTGTAGGTGCCGTATTGCGGATTGTCGTAACGCAACGATCCGTGGGGCATTACAACCTGTGCCGTCAGGGTAGGCCACGTGCCTTTTCTGACGGTATAAGGTTTCGTCAGCGTTATGCTGCCGCTGATCGGAGCCTCGGCGCGAAGACCGGAAAGCCAGGGCGCAGCAGAGGCGGGAATCAGCTTCAGCAGCTCGCCGACGCCGAAGGGAGACAGCTTCCAGTCGAAAGCATTGATGCGGATCTCCGGATTCATGCTCATGTCCAGGGTGACAAGGCTTGTGATGTCGCCTGATTTAACGGTAAAGTCCTCGGTAGAAAGCGCAAAGGGGGTGAAGGTCAGCTTTGTGTCGCCCTCCAACAGCAGCGGCAAATCGGTGAGGTATTTCTGACCCTTCATGCTGACCGAAGCCTTGGCCGGAATGCGTGAATGGTATGAATCGGAACCTTGCGGCAGTATGGATGCCTCGGGGTCGATGGCCAATGACACATCCGTGGAGGAAACCATGTCGCGGAAGCGAACCGCGCCATGCGTCAGGCTCAGCGTGTCGAACGCGAATGTGAGGCCCTTGACCGGCTTTATCTTTGCCGGGAGGATGTTCCAGTTGGAGCGCGCGGGGGAGAAGCGCACCAGGTTGAGGCGCATCGAATCCACGCCGGCATACTGCAGGTCGATATCCTTGTGCAGCAGCTTCCTGACGTCCAGGCGCGCGGTGACGGCACCGGTCCTGAGCAGTTGGCGTGCATCGGCCATAATCTTGCCGTCGGCGGTCCTGACGCTGTCAGGGCGGCAGGCGATGGTCAGCGAGTCGATGTTGATGCGGGCTATCGGATATGTCGAGAAAAGGTCGAGACGCACATTGTGGGCGGTGACATCGGCGTTGAGCCGCTTGGAAAGCTCGCGGTTCGCCAGTCCGGTCAGCCGGGAGGGCATGAGCATCCACGCGCCCACGCCCGCCAGTATGGCAGACAGCAGCACGAAGCCGGCAACCGTCCACATCATTATTTTCGTAACCTTCCTGACCATTCCCGTATAGTGGATTATAACTCTCCCTGCTATACAAAGAGAGTGTATTCATTGTAATAACAAATACACTCTCCGATGGTTGGTAAGGCAGTAATGCCGTTATGATTTCTTGCGCGTGGTCCGCTTCGCGGGTTTGGGGCTGGCGTCCTGGTCGGCCATGAGTTTGTTTACCTCCTCCACGGTCAGTGCCTTCGGGTCGGTGCCTTTGGGAATCTTGTAGTTGGTGGCCTTGCGGTCGCCCGGTTTCTTGTAGGCGATGTAGGGGCCGAAGCGGCCGTTCAGCACCTCCACGCCGGGAAGCTCGTCGAAGGTCTTTATCAGCTTGTTGGCCTCCTTTTCGCGCTTCTCCTTTATCAGCGCTATCGCCTCGTCGAGCGTGATGGTGTGGGGCGACATGTCCTTAGGGATGGAAGCGAACATCTTGTCGAAATGCACGTAAGGGCCGAAACGTCCTATCGCCGCGCTGACGGGCTTGTCTTCGAACGTGCCGAGCTGGCGGGGCAGATCGAACAGTTTCAGCGCCTCCTCAAGTGTGATGGTGCCGAGGCTCTGGCCCTCCTGCAGGCTGGCGAACCGAGGCTTCTCGTCGTCGGTGGCCTCGCCTATCTGGATGACGGGACCGAACCGCCCTACCTTGGCCGACACACGCTTTCCCGTGGCTGGATCGGTGCCTAAGACGCGTTCGCCCACCTTGGTCTCGCTGCGCATGCTGTTCACCTTGTCTATCAGCGGATGGAACGAGCCGTAGAACTCGTTGATCTCCTTCTGCCACGGCAGCTTGCCCTGCGCTATGTCGTCGAAACGTTCCTCCACCTTGGCCGTGAAGTTATAGTCCATGATTTCAGGGAAATATTCCGTCAGGAAATCGTTGACGATCATGCCCACGTCGGTTGGAACCAGTTTGCCACGGTTGGACCCGGTGTTTTCAGTCAGTACCTGGTCCGATACCTTGTCCTTCTTCAGGGTCAGTTTGTGGTATTCGCGCGGGGTGCCTTCGTTGTCGCCATGCTCCACGTATCCTCGTGCCTGGATGGTGGAAACGGTCGATGCGTAAGTGGATGGACGGCCTATGTCCAGATCCTCCATTTTCTTGACCAGTGTAGGCTCGGTATATCGTGGAGGCGCCTGGGTGAAGCGCTCGGTGGCTGTGATTGTATCGTAGTCGAGGATGTCGCCCACGGCCAGAGGGGGCAATATCACGTCGCCCTGCGGATCGTTGTCGCTTGGATCGTCTGAAGTCTCTATGCCGTAAGCGCGCATGAAGCCCTCGAATTTCAGGGTCTCTCCCTCGGCGCGGAACAGAGCTTCGGAATCAGCCGGTGTGCCTGCCATATTGATGTCTACGTTGGTTTTCTCCAGCGAGGCATCGCTCATCTGCGAGGCTACGGCGCGTTTCCAGATCAGGTCGTAGAGTTTCTGTTCCTGAGGCGTTCCGCTGATGGTGCGTTGGGATATGTAGGTGGGGCGGATGGCCTCGTGGGCCTCCTGGGCGCCTTTCGCCTTGGTGTGATAACGGCGCGTGTGCAGATAAGGCTTGCCGTAATCCTCGGTTATGGCCTTGGCGATGTCGGCCAGCGCCAGTTCCGACAGATTGGTGGAGTCGGTACGCATATATGTGATGAGACCCTCCTCGTAGAGCTTCTGGGCCACGCGCATGGTGGTGCTGACCGAGAAACCGAGCCGTCGACCGGCATCCTGCTGCAGCGTCGAGGTGGTGAAGGGAGGCATGGGCTTGCGTGTGACGGGCTTGACCTGTATGCCCGCGACGCGGAATTGCCTGCCGACGCATTCCGTCAGGAAGCGACGCGCCTCGTCGTCCGATTTGAGGCGGCGTGCGCCCTCGGCCTTCAGCACGGCGCGGCCGGCTGTGAGGAAACGGGCGTTGATGCGATAGAAAGGCTCCGGTGTGAAATCGCGAATCTCCTTCTCGCGCTCGCACACCAGGCGGGTGGTGACGCTCTGCACACGGCCTGCCGACAGGGCCGGCTTTATCTTCTTCCACAGCACGGGACTCAGCTCGAAGCCGACGATGCGGTCCAGCACACGGCGCGCCTGCTGAGCGTTGACACGGTCTATGTCGATGCCGCGCGGGTTCTCCAGGGCCTTCAGCACGGCCGGCTTGGTGATCTCGTGGAATACGATGCGCCGCGAATCGGTGGGGTCGAGTCCCAACACCTCCGACAGGTGCCAGGCTATGGCCTCTCCCTCGCGGTCCTCATCGCTTGCCAGATAAACCATGTCGGCTTTCTTCGTGGCAGCCTTGAGCTGACGCACCAGTTCCTTCTTGTCGTCCGGTATCTCGTACACCGGCTTGAAGTCATCGTCTATGTCTATGCTCATGCCCCGCTTCTGCAAGTCACGTATATGGCCTTTGCTCGACATCACCGTGAAGTCCGAGCCTAAGAATTTGCCTATCGTCTCCGCCTTGTGCGGCGACTCTACTATCATTAATTTCTTCATCAACGTCTAAGTTGGGTTTTGCCCGATCTGCCACACGGTCTGATAAACCGTTGGAATCTTTCCTTATCTAACCAATAAGCGTTCCCGAATGTTTTTATACTGAGATATAGTTGAGATATAGTATGGAAAGGCTCTTTGTGGAGTTTGCGCGCAAAGTTAGCAAAAAAATTTGTATTTTTGTATTCTAATTTAACAGATAAAAAGAAGATGAAAAGGATAACATATTGGGTGTTGTTGGCCATTGTGCTGATAATGACCGGATTGCAGGCCGAGGCCAAGAAAAAGGGTCCCGCCGCGATCACGTTTGCCGAAACCACTTACAATTTCGGCACCATCGCCGAGACCAAAGGCGTGGTGTCGCATCAGTTCGAGTTCACCAATACGGGCGACAAGCCGCTGGTGATAGTGGACGCCACCGCCGAATGCGGCTGCACCACTCCGGAGTTCCCGGCCGCGCCTATCCAGCCAGGCAAGAAGGGCGTGATAAAGGTGACCTACAATCCGCTGGGGCGTCCCGGCGGTTTCACCAAGGCCGTGACCGTCAAGACCAACGGTAAGCCAAGGAAGGCCCGCATATATATTAAAGGAATAGTAAATCCCAACAAGCGGTGAAGGCATATCGAATAGCTTCGGCATTGATGCTGGCAGGGCTTGCGGTGATGCAGGCCTCCGGCGAGGTGCGTTGGCTCGAGACCAAATATGATTTCGGGCTGATGAAGGAGGCCGCCGGTCCCAAGACCGGCCAGGCACGCTTCGTCAACACCGGCTCTGAGGCCGTGAACGTGCTTGACGCTAAGCCGAGCTGCGGCTGCACCGGCGCCACATATCCCCAGGACCCTGTGATGCCGGGCGATACGGCCGTCATCACTTTTACCTACGATCCCGCAGGACGTCCGGGCCGGTTCGACAAGACCATCAAGGTGCGTTTCGACAATGGCCGACGCGAGGTGATACGCATCGTGGGCAACGTGCTCGGCACACCCGAGTCGCTGGCGCAGTTCTATCCCGTCGAGGCCGGGTCGCTCCGTCTATCCGATTCCAAGCTGATAGCCGGCACCGTCACTATGGGCAAGAGCCCGAGCCTGTTCGTAAACGCCTATAACACGCTGAACGATTCGGTGCGCGTCAAGGCTCACACGGATGCCAAAGGCGTGAAACTGAAGCTGTCGGAGAATGCCGCCGGCCCCGGCGACATTGTGACGTTGGCCGTATATTTCGATACCCGTGCATGGGGAAAGCCGGGTCCGTTCGATGTTCCGGTCACCCTCGGAGCCGAAGGGGAGCCGGGCACGGAGATACGGCTGGTGGGCGAGGTGGTGCCTGTGCGCCGTGCGTTGGGCAGCAAGGAATTGGAAAAAGCCCCCGTATGCGTGGCCGCTCCTCCGATGATAGACTTAGGCATAATCGGCACCGCACCGGTGCAGTGCGAATGCGTCCTGCTTAACGAAGGGAAGTCAGTGCTGAACGTAGGCAATGTATGGGCGGCGTCTCCGGCCTTGAAGATAAAGTCATATCCCGACAGACTGAAACCGGGCAAATCGGGCAAGCTGCAGATGGAACTTGACCCCGCTCAGCTTCGCGGCGGCGCCTTCCGTCAGGAGGTGAAGGTGGCTACCGACGACCCGGTGAATCCGCTGCTGAGCGTGTGGGTCAGCGGCGAAATACAACGTTAAATCAAACCTCATTCTATACCATGAATCATCCGGAAAACGATCCCGACTACAAGGGACTGCAAGTGAACAGCGGAGTAACGTCGCAACCGAGTGTGAATCCATATCGTCGTGTACAGGCCCGACGGCCACAGCTTACGGCCAACGATTATGTGGAGGGAATACTGAAGGGAAATGTCAGCATCCTGGGCCGCGCGGTTACCCTGGTCGAAAGTCGAGCCGAGGCACATCAGGCGCTGGCGCAGGAGGTGATAGAGAAATGCCTGCCCTATACCGGCAATTCACGCCGAATCGGCATCACCGGCGTGCCGGGTGCCGGCAAGTCCACCAGTATCGACGTGTTCGGTCTGCATGTGCTGAAGCAGGGTGGGAAATTGGCTGTGTTAGCTATCGACCCCAGCTCGGAACGCACCAAGGGAAGTATTCTCGGCGACAAGACCCGTATGGAGAAACTGTCGCAGCATCCCGACGCCTTTATCCGCCCTTCCCCTTCGGCCGGATCGCTCGGCGGCGTGGCGCGCAAGACACGCGAGACCATCATGCTGTGCGAGGCCGCCGGCTATAACAATATATTCGTCGAGACCGTGGGCGTGGGCCAGAGCGAGACGGCCGTACACTCCATGGTCGACTTCTTCCTGCTGATACAGTTGGCCGGCACCGGCGACGAGCTGCAGGGCATCAAGCGCGGCATAATGGAGATGGCCGACGGCATTGTGATAAACAAGGCCGACGGCGACAACATCGACCGCGCCAACCTCGCCGCCGCACAGTTCCGCAACGCCCTGCATCTGTTTCCGCCCACACCATCCAAATGGCGTCCGGAAGTGATATGCTATTCCGGATATTACGAACTTAACATCGACAAGGTATGGGACATGATAGACCGTTACTTTGAATATGTTAAGAAGACGGGGTATTTCCAGCAGAAGCGCAACGAGCAGGCCAAGTACTGGATGCTGGAGACCATCAACGAGCGTCTGCGCCACGACTTCTACAGCCGTCCGGAGATCAGGGCGCTGCTCGAACAGAAGGAAATGCGCGTGCTGAACAACGAGCAGTCGTCGTTCACCGCCGCCCAGGACGTTCTGGACCGCTACTATGGCTTATTACGCTGCAATGATAAATAATTGCACAGGGTAAAATCCTTGTAGTCAGTGTGATGTGTAAATTTACAAAATAAGTGTGGGTGAAACACAATAAATATTAAAGAATTCAGTTATAAAATATAATAAATTAGGTTGTTGAAATAATCCTCGAATAAACAATTGCAGGATTAGTAATTGGGGAAGGGCTGCATTCGTGAGAAAGCAGCCCTTTGTGCATTGGCGCGACGTGCAGTTGAAAAAGTTAAGGAAGCGTAAAAGCCGCGGGCTTTTACCACAGTCGCTGCGGCATTAACGCGGGGGGGCGGCTTAATGCCGGCCGGCGGCCGGCGGAGTCGCGGAGGAAGGTGACGTAGTAGATGAAGTGGGTGCCGTAGCGTTTGTTGGTCTTGGGACGGCGGTTGTCGTCGTAACGGTCTATCTGAATGGCTTCAATGCCCTGCAGCTTGCTCGGAGGTAAGGCTTCGGTGATGGGTTCATGGGTCAGCAGGGCGCAGGGGAGCTTGGCGCGAAGCGAGTCGGGCGACACGGGGCGGATGTTGCGGTGGGCGGCGTATACCAGCTCGATGCGCAGCGGCACGGTATCGATGTGGTAGAAAGGAATACCCTCCAGTTCCTTGATGGTACGCGTGGCTCGTATACTTTTCATGTCGGGGTTGTTGATTACGTTGCCGAGCATCGGCATCGCGAAGCATTCGGCGGCGGCGAACAGAGCCGTGACGCCGTACAGCAGGTGCATGGGCCTCAACTTGACGGCGGCCATGACCAGGTACGCGGCTATGGCTATCGTGATAATCGAGAACAGAATCCACACCGTTATCGAAATATAGCCGGGCTGCAGCAGGAACATCCATGCCGCTACGGGCACTATGGCCACTACGGTGCCCATAAGGTAGGTGTTGATGCGGAACATCACACGGTCGGACTTAGCGGCCGTCTTTGCGTGGGCGAAAGACTGCTTCCACCACAGTATCATCACGCCCATCACGTAGCAGGCGGGTATGAGTAAAGGCAGCAGGTATCGGGTCTTCTTCTCGGGAAGCAGGGAGAGCAGCACCAGCGATGCCAACATCCAGCACATAGGGAACAGCCATCGGCGCGATTTGCGGCGCTGAGGGTTGAACAGCGGCAGGAACATGGCCGTGAGCAGCAGCAGCGACCAGGCGCCGCTCTCAAGGAAGAACTGCCAGTAGTACCACCACGGGCGTACGTTATGGTTGATCCATGACGAGGATTCCTTAAGCGCAACGGCTTCCAGCGCCTCGGTCTGCGTCAGGTGGATGTATATGAACCACCATGTGCCGATCGCCAGTGCCAACAGTATCATGGTGACCAGCGGCCATGTCTTGCCGCGCATGGGATGGCGGTAGAAGAATGGATAACTCAGCACGAAGGGGAGGAACAGCGCGTAGAGCGACACCGGGCCTTTGCTCATGATGGACAGGCCGATGAATACTCCCGAGGCAAGGAAGTGGCCCCACTGACGCGACTTGCCGCTGAGACCCCGCGCCAGGTAATAGATGCCGCCCATCATGAAGGCGTGACAGTATATGTCCCACGAGGCGGTGCGCCCCATCAGTATTACGTTATAGCATGTGACCAGCAGCAGGGTCGGCGCCAGCGGGTCGATGTCCAGCACCTTGCGGGCGAATCGCCAGAAATAGAACACCAGCAGCAGGGCGGCCAGACCGGCCATGGCGCGCTGCAGCGCCACGTTGTCGGGCGAGGCTATCTCGGCCACGGCCGTAAGCCAGGTGGGCAACGGCGGTTTCTCCAGACGCAGGTCGCCGTTCATGGTGGGTGTGATCCAGTGGCCGTCGTACACCATCTCGCGTGCCGCGATGATGTTGCGCGACTCCATTATGTCGGGCGTGATGACCTGATTGTTGACGAAGAAGGCGCATATACACACCGCCGCCACCAACACAACCTCCCACGGCCCCGAGACCTTCATGCCTTTCATCTGCTCTGTCTGTTCTATCGTGTATTATTTCCGGTAATTGCTGCAAAATTAGGAAAAATAAATGACAAATCGGAGATATGGCCGTATTATGTGACTGGAGGGGCGACGTGGACGTCGCCCCTCCAGTCGTCCGGTAACGTCAGTTTTGGATATGTTGATGGCATATTTGGAATTTAGATACATTTTGACTAATTTCGCAGATGCGAAACCGTAGTTTCGGAAACGGCTGTTTCGGAAACGGCTGTTTCGGCTATTCGATACTACGGGCCGGATTCTGTGACAAAACATTGGTAGAGTTAGATGTTATGAAGTTTTTTGACAGAGAGAAGGAGATAAGGATGCTGCGCGAGATTCGCGAGAAGTCCCATAAAAGTGCGCGTTTTACGGTTATAACCGGTCGGCGGCGTATAGGCAAAACCACTCTTGTGCTTCATGCCGTAGGTGCCGAAGAAGAATCTGATGCCGAAAGGGACCTGTTCATATATTTCTTCGTGTCGCGAAAAGCGGAAAAAGACCTGTGTCAGGGCTTTATTCATGAGATAGAGGCAAAAACGGGCATGGCGGTGTTGGGGGATACGGCGTCTTTCGCCGATATATTCCGATATCTGATGCGATTGTCGCAGGAACGTCCTCTTACTCTGTTTATCGATGAATTCCAGGATTTTTCGTTAGTGAATTCATCAATATTCAGCGATCTGCAGATGATATGGGATCTGGGTAAGGAAAAATCGAAGATGAACCTGATAGTGGGAGGTTCGATAAATTCGATGATGAACCGACTGTTTAGAGACAAGGAGCAGCCTCTGTATAAACGCGAAACCAACATGATACGGCTTAAGCCTTTCGCCACGTCAGTATTGAAAGACATTCTGGCATATTACCATCCGTCGTATACGCCCGAGGATCTGTTGGGGTTATATTCTTTTACCGGCGGAGTGGCTAAGTATGTGGAACTTTTCATGGAGAACGATGCCTTCACTCCAAACGAAATGATCGACGTGATGGTGCGTGACGGATCGCCGTTCACTGAAGAAGGACGGGTGATGCTGTTGGGCGAGTTCAAGAAGGAGTATGGCACATATTTCTCCATTCTGTCGGCAATAGCCGGCGGTCACACGTCCAGGGCGGAAATAGAGACTGTCGTGGGTAAGGAAGTTGGAGGCTACCTTACGAAACTGGAAGATGACTATGGGCTTATAAGCAAGCGTTTACCTATTTATCAGGCTTCGGCGACAAAGAATCTGCAATATGCCATAAGCGATAATTTCCTGACTTTCTGGTTCAGGTTCGTTTTCAAATATGGCTATATGCTTGAAATCGGAGCGTATTCCAAACTCAGGGAACTGATAAAGAGGGATTATCCGACATTCTCGGGCTTAATGCTTGAGCGTTATTTCCGCGAGAAATTGGCTGAGTCGGAATCTTATACTCGTATCGGAGGCTGGTGGGATAGAAAAGGCACTAACGAAATTGACATAATCGCATCCGATGACATCGAAAAGAAAATAGACTTTATAGAGGTGAAGCGTACACCGTCGCGATATAAGGAAGACCTGTTGCAGGAGAAGGCATTGGCTTTTCTTGCTGTCAACAAGCACCTTGCCTCATATTCCCGCACATTATCGGTATTGTCACCTTCTGACATGTAAAGATTTGGATTATGAAGATTGCATTTTTTGATATAGACGGGACGCTGGTGAGTTTCGAGAAGCACAGCATACCGGAATCGGCTGTGAAAGCCATTGACACCCTGCACAGCAAAGGCGTGGAGATAGTCATAGCCACAGGTCGCGGGGCTACGGACACGCCGTATATTTCCGGACTGCCTTATTCGGCTGTCATCGGGCTTAACGGGTCGGAATGCGTGCTGCGTGACGGCACTGTGGCCTGGAGGCATAATATGCCGCATGAAATGTTTGAAAAGGCTCTGGAGTTAGGCCGTAAATATGACTTCGCCATAGCGGCCAAGACGGACGAGGGATTTGTGATAGACCGCCTGACACCGCGCGTGCGCGAGATGTCGGCAACAATCGGAGAGTGGATGCCTCCTGTCAGGGATCTGACCACGCTTTATCCCGGCCACCCCGTCGGTCAGCTATGTTTCTTCATTGACCCGGAGACGGAGAAGGAAGTGATGCCTCAGTTGCCCGGACTGGCTGCGTCCAGATGGTGCGACATCTTTGCCGACATCAACCTGTCGGGTATCGATAAGGGAACGGCCATTCAGGAATATGCCGCATACCGGGGCGTGGACCTTTCGGAGGTCATCGCGTTCGGCGACGGCGAGAACGACCTGCCGATGCTTCAGAAAGCCGGCATCGGCGTGGCCATGGGCACCGCTTCCGAGCTTGTCCGGTCGCAGGCCGATTACGTCACCGATACGGTCGATGCCGACGGCATAGTGAACGCCTTGCGCCATTTCCGCCTGATATAAAAAAGATTGGCAAGCTGGGGAAGCCTGCCAATCAGGGTATAAGTTGTTGATTATCTTTCGACTCAGTGCTTGATGAGGCGGTAGGTCGCGCCGGTGCCGTCGGCGCCGGCTGACAGAGCGACCAGGCAGCACAGGGTAATTGCGTAAAATTTCTTCATACTACTAATGCGTTGTTAATGAATTATTGAAATTGGAAATACAAAGTTACAAAAAATCCCGGACTTCAAAACGGACTTCAAAATGGCAGCGGGGAATCGAAACGGCAGGGACGGCGGTCGAAGGGGGAGGTGAATTCCAGGGTCATGGCGTGTAGATGGAGGCGTTCGCGATTGTGGGGACAATCGTTGCCGTGACCGTAGAGGCGGTCGCCTATGATGGGCATTCCGAGGCCGACATCCGAGGCCGAGTGTACGCGCAGCTGGTGTGTGCGGCCGGTCAAGGGATGAAATTTTACGCGGGTATGTCCGTCTTTGACGTACAGGAATTCATAATCGGTCACGGCATTCTTGCCGTGGTCATGGGCCACGCGCTGGCGCGGACGGTCCAGCCAGTCGGGCGACAACGGCAACTCTATGCGCCCTTTCTGCTGAATGCCCCGCGATTGATAGTCGCCTTCCAAATCAGCTATATACGTCTTCTTCACCTGGCGGGAGGCGAACAAGAACTGCAACGACTTGTATGCTACGGGACCGAATGCGGCAATCAACAATCCTGATGTGTCCTGATCCAGCCTGTGTACCACTTTCACGCCACGGTCAGGCCCGTATTTCGCCTCCAGCCACTGCTGGACGGATAAAGCCGAGCCTTTGCCCGGCACCGAAAGCATCCCGGCCGGTTTGTCGACCACGCAAAACCATTGGTTTCCAAATATGATTTCCGGCTCACGCATTGGGGCGACCTCGCAGTCGCTGTCAAGGGGCGGCTCGATGTCGAGTCCCTGCAGCATCCATCCCAACACCGGGCGGCACTTGCCACGGCAAGCCGGGTAATGTCGTCCATGAATGCGCACCTCGCCCTCCTTGCCGCGGCCGTACCAGTACTCGGCCATCGCCACGGGCTGCCATCCCTGCAGGTAAGCCGCCTGCAGGAGTTTAGGCGCGCAGCATTCGCCCGCGCCCGACGGCGGTATGCGCATCGGCGTGTCGGCGAAGATCTCGCTCAGACTTCGGCTTTCGCCACGGGCGTTGAGCAATCGGAAATTGGTGAACAGCCACTGCTGCAACGCCTCTGAGTCGGCGCGTCGCTTCTCTTTCATTGCGTCAAGACGGGACTGCGCCTCATTCAGCCGCAAGGCGTACGGCTCAAGCTGAGCCGTGACACGCTTCTTGAGGCGATGTAGTTCCGCCTTCTCAAACTGGCTCTGACGTATCATGGCCGCAAGTTCGGCCTCGCTGATATCGCCGGCCTTCCGCCGGGCATCACGCGCTGACTTCGATTCGCGGTACTTGTCACGCGCCTCCGATACCTCGGCATCGAAAGAATTGCGGACACGCTCGTATTCCGTCTTGACAGTAGCGAGGGTTTCGGCCTCGAAGCGGGATATGTCTAAGTTCTGACGCGAGATGTCCTGTTCGTGAGTCTTGAAATGACCGTCGGGCTGCAGGTAATCGAACACCGGCCCGACGAATCCAGGGAAATGGAATCCACCGTGACCCAACTGTCCCGAGAAGGCATAGAGGGTATGGCGCACGCCGTCGGCATCGGTCGAGATGAGCACGCCCAGCATCTTGCCCGCCTCCAGTTCGCGCATGAAGTTGACGTCGTCGGGCCTTGTGCTCGTCTTGAGCGCGTCAATTCGGCCGCAAAGCTCCCGGAATGCCTCGTCGCATTCCCTCGCGGGTATGTAGTCAAACGGATTGTTCATAATAGACGTCACAAAATTACGTCAATTTTGTGACGTCGCCAAATATGAATATGAACGCTAACCGAAGAATTCGCGCTGCCGGCTGTCATACAGCCGCCAGTCGTCGTAGGAGGATTACAGATGCTCGCGCAGGTAATCGGCGAGTATGACGGCCTGATTGTGCACGGGGTCCTTGGAGTCGTATAGAATCGTGACGAGGGGATGCCGGCGTATCTCGCTCAGTAACTCAGGAATGGCGGGGTTGGAGGCAAGCTCGGCCCAGTATTTCTTTTGAAACTCCGGCCATCGGTCTTCGCGGTCCTGATGATACCATTCACGCAGGGCGGTGGAGGGAGCCGCATCCTTGGCCCACAGGTCGTAATGAAATTCCTGTTTCGATTCGCCGCGCGGCCACAGCCGGTCGACGAAAATGCGGAACCCGTCGGCGGCAGCGCTGCCGTCCGGGTCCGCATATACACGTTTTGTCTGTATCTCGGTCATTTTTATTTAAGAATAAGGTTCTGTATGTCCTCGTCGACAGTCGTGATGGTGCCGATGTTGAACTTCTCTTTCAGCACTTTCAGTATGGCAGGGGTGAAGAACGCCGGCAATGTCGGGCCGGTGTGGATGTTCTTTATGCCCAGACTCAGGAGCGCCAGCAATACTATGACGGCCTTCTGCTCGTACCACGCGATGTTGTACACCACGGGCAGGTCATTGATGTCGTCGAGACCGAAAGCTTCTTTCAGCGCCAGCGCTATCAGCACGATGGAGTATGAGTCGTTGCACTGGCCGGCATCAAGCACACGCGGTATCCCCTCGATGTCGCCTAACTGAAGCTTGTTGTAGCGATACTTGGCGCAGCCGGCGGTCAGGATCACGCAGTCGTGAGGCAGTTTTTCGGCAAACTTGGTGTAATAATCGCGTACAGGCATACGGCCGTCGCAGCCGCCCATCACCACAAACTTGCGGATCTTACCTGCCTTGACCAGCTCGACAATCTTCGGAGCGAGTTCCAGCACCTGATGGTGCGCGAATCCGGCCGTGATGTGACCATGTTCTATAGCCGTGGGCGGCGGACATTTCCGCGCGCGCTCTATAATCTCGCTGAAATCCTTGTGGCCGTCCTTATCCTCGGCAATGTAATGTGTGCCCGGCATTCCCACCACACCGGTGGTGTACACGCGGTCCATGTAGGTGGTCTTGGGACGCGGAGGCACTATGCAGTTGGAAGTGAACAGGAACATGCCGTTGAATGTCTCGAACTCATCGATCTGACGCCACCAGGCATTGCCATAGTTGCCGGCGAAATGCGGGAATTTTTTGAAAAACGGATAGCTTTGGGCCGGCAGCATCTCGGAATGGGTGTATATGTCCACACCTTTGCCTTCGGATTGAATCAGCAATTCCTCAAGATCCTTCAGGTCGTGGCCGCTTATCAGGATTCCGGGACGGTTGCGGACGCCGATCTCGACTTCAGTCTTTTCGGGATTGCCGTAAGTGGATGTGTTGGCCTTGTCCAGCAGGGCCATGGCCTTGACGCCACCGTCGCCGACATTGAGCACAAGCGACAGCAATTCGTCCACGCCGATGTCGGGACGGTCTATCTGTGCCAGCGCGTTCTCGATGACCGCATACACGTCGTCGCTCTCGTATCCCAGATTCAGCGCGTGCCGTGCATAGGCCGCCATGCCCTTGCAGCCGTATATGGCCAATTGCTTCAGGCCGCGTATGTCGGGATTCTTCTCATACAGTACGCTGAAGAATTCCCCGTCGAGCGAGCCTCCGGCTTCCACAACGTTGAGTCTGCCGTAATCTTTCCTGTCGATGTGATAGGACACCTCGGGCATATACGCCGGCTCCATGCCTAACTTCTTCACGGTGCCTTCGAGCACGGTTTTCAGCTGTAAGGCCCGCGTCAGATAGCGGTCGAGCATATCATTGTCGAAGTCGGCGTTGGTGATGGTGGTGAACAGTGCGTCGATAATGAAATGCGAGGCCTCGCGGCTGGGCGCGTCCTTGTGGCGAAGCTGATCGTTGACTGTGGCTATGCCGCGTGTCAGATACAGCAACTGGTCCATGCGGGTGGAAGTGTCCGGTTTCTTGCCGCATACACCCTGGATTTCGCATCCGATGCCACGTGCCGTTTCCTGACATTGATAACAGAACATTTTCATAAGCTTGGATTTTGGAAGGTAATGGTATGGTATTTTCAGGTTTATTTAGAATAGAGTTTGGTCACCAGTACCTTGAAACGCTCGGGAGCGAACAGCGAGTGACGGGTGGCCGGAGGCATGGTGATGAAGTCGCCGGCTTCAAGACGGTGAACCGTGCCTTCGATGGTGAATTCGCATACGCCCTCCAGAATCTGAACCAATACATCGGCTTCGGCGGTATGGGTGCCTATGGACGCCCCCTTTTCAAGAGCCATTTCGATTGCCATGCCCGAGGCATTCTCTGTTATTACCTTGCTTGACACGCCCTGAGGAGCGTAGTGTACTTCGTCTGTGAGTTTCATATCATTCTATATTAGTGAACAATATGTTAACATTATAATTCCCGCTTCTGTTCACTCCGCATTATATTCCGATCCATGTGTATGTTTCAATAGTTCGTTAAAAAATTATTCATAGGCTAAGCGGCATCTACCGCCAAGCCAAAGAGTTCTTTGACAAGTTTAGCATTTAAAGTC
>CADBNR010000047.1 GCA_902796035.1 uncultured Bacteroidales bacterium
AGCCCGCTATGCTCCCTTCTCGACTTGCGATAATCCCTCAAAAATCCCATTTGAATGAAAGAAAGTTAAAAGTAAACACACTCTTAAATTTTGATGTAGATGCGTTTGCGGTAGAGGGGATAGGCCACGGCACCGCCTATGGGAGTCATCATGCAGAGCGCCGGGGCCACTATGCACCCCAGACCGTTGAACGACTGCGCCAGGTTCAGACGGCTGGCGGCAGTCTCCCTGGCACCGAGTTCTGCGGCGTACGGGTCGGCCGCCGTCTCCAGCATCACTAATCCGCATCCGTCGATTCCGGTTTCCGGACCACGCCTTTTGATTTCATGCCGTTGATGGCGATGGTGAGCGGGACGGGGAATTCCACGACGCGCAGATATTCCGATTCATGCACCGCGGGCATACTGTCGAAAGCCTCCATGTCGATGTATCCGTTACCGGCGGCCGGGTCGATGGTGAAGTAACCGGTGCCGAACGACGTCAGGTTCTGGAAGAAGTGTGTGCCCTGGCTCGGCTCGATGCGGAAGGAGGGGAGGGCGCATTCCACGATGAGGCGTGCGCCGGCTATCTGCGGCCATTTCACCGGGATTCCGAGCGAAGGGTCGGAAGTGCCCCAGCGACCCGGACCGATCAATATATATGGCAGGTCGTGGTCGGACAGTTCTTTGTTGATGGCGGCCACCTCGTCGGCGATGTCGTTGGTGCGCAGCGAATTGAACGCTGACTGCTTGACATACACCACATGCTTCACGTTGTCCATGATGCCGTGGCCTAGTGCCGCGTCGCTGCGGAGCAGAAGCTGGTCGTCGGGAACCGATATTATGGAATTGTCCAGCATCTCCTTGCGGTCTACGATGGGACGTATCTGCAGCCAGTAGACGGTGCCGATGCGGCCCTGACGGTCGGGTGTCGGGTTGATGTTGCCGGCGAACTCTATCTCGACAGGGCGCCCCATCTCGTAGGCACCGGTGCTGAGCATGAACGAGCAGATGGTAGCCAAGGGGAACTTGTCGTGTTTCAGTATGTTGGCGAAGGTCAGCACCTTGCGGCCGGGACCGCGGTCGGTGTCGCGAAGGTATCCGTCATGAAAATCGTATGTGGACACCATATATTTCAGCGCGCCGGCCTTGAAGGCGTCGTTGACGGGAATCTTCGATATGTTGAAATTGTTGTCGGTGGTGAAATCCGACGGATTTACCTTGCCGGGATGCAGACCGTACAGGAAAGTCTGCGTGTCGCGCAGGGCGTTTTCAAGCGTGGACGTGGCCATGACATGGTCGGGATGTGCCGGCGACACGCGCAGAGCCTTGCCCCCCTCCACTATGTATTCGCCAAGACCGGCAGCCAACTCCACTACGCCCTCTTCGCTCTTTTCGGCGCCGACGGAGTAATAGTTCAGGCTGCGGCCCACGCCCGAGAAGTTGGGATAATAGAAGCCGTCATGGTCGTTGCCGGCCACTTCCTGGAGTATCACGGCCATCTTCTCCTGGTCGATGACGTTGCTGGTGGCGTTCATGTAAGCCTTGCTGTCGGCATAGAACACGGAGGCATATACCGCCTTGACGGCCGAGCAGAGCATGTCGAGCCGAGCCTCTGTATCCTCCAGGTAAGGAATCATATATGTGGAGTAAATGCCGGCGAAAGGCTGGTAATGGGAATCCTCGAGCAACGACGAGCTGCGCACCGCGATGGGACGGTGCACCACGTCGAAGAACGCCGCCAGGTCGGTCTTGACCCATTCGGGAAGCGACGCCTTCATGAAGGCATCGAGAATTTCCTGATCGGTGGCGTCGGACAGGGCGGTGTCGTACAGGGCGTTGCTCTCCATGAACTCGTCGAATATGCCGGTGCATATCACCAGTGTGTGCGGAATGGTGATCTGTACGCCGTCGAAGTTCTCGCACACGGGATGACGCTTTATGATCTGGTCGATGAATGCCAGACCGCGACCCTTGCCGCCCATCGAACCCTGGCCGATGCGGGCGAAGTTGCTGTAATCGTCATAGTTGTTGCGGTCGAACTCGGCCACGACGCCACGGTTCTTCATGCGGCGGTAGCGCACGATGCACTCGAATACGAGCTTGCGCACCATCGGCGCGTCCTCGATGTCGGAGAATACGTGTGTCTTCAGCACCTCGGCTATCGGGAACAGGGCGCGTGAGTACAGCCAGCGGCTTATGAAGTTCTGCTGGCAATAATACAGCAGAAGGTCGGACGGAATCTCAAAGATGCCGTTCTGCAGATCCTTGAGTTTGCGTATGCGCATCATCTCGCGCCCTTCGCCTCCGTAACGCACGATGAAGTCTCCGAAACCGAAATTGGCCAGCACGGCCTGACGCAGTTTCTGCGGCAATGTCTTGCTGTTCTTGTCGAGGAAAGTATATCCGGCGGCCTCGGCATCCTTGCGGTTCTCGGCCTCCTGGCTTTCCATTATGACCGGCACGTAGGGATTGTCGCGGTGCAGGAATTCGGCGAGTTTCATGCCCGCCCGCGGGTCTTTCTCACCGTTGACGGGGAAGCGGGCGTCGGTGACGAGGCCCATGATGTGGTCGCCGTATTTTTCGATCAGCGCGGTTGCCTCCTCGTAGTCGCGTGCCAGCAGCACCTTGCTGCGGCCGCGCATACGCAGCGACGCCTCGTGGCTGTTCAGGGCCTCGGTGCTGTTCTCCTTGCTCTGTACCAGCAGGAACTTGAACAGGTACGGCAGGATGGAACTGTAGAAACGTATGGAGTCCTCTACCAGCAGGATGGCCTGAACGCCGACCTCGAGGATGTCGTGCTCGGCGTTCATCTTGTCCTCAATCAGCTTGATGATGGCTAAGATCAGGTCGACGTTGCCGAGCCACGAGAACACATAATCCACGCCGCGCAGGTCCTCGTTGGCGATGCGTCGGCGCACTTCCTTGCTGAAGGGCGTCAGCACCACGAACGGGATGGCAGGATATTTCTCGTCTATGATGACGGCCTCGCGGAAGGTCTCGCTGATGTCCACGCCCGGCATGGCTATGATCATGTCGTAGGGCTTGTCGGCGAGTTCGCGCTCAGCCTCATCGTAATTGGCCACGACCGTGAAGCGTGGCGGCGACGACAGGTTGAGCGATACGTACTCGTTGTACACCTGTTCCTCTATGCGGCCGTCCTCCTCCAGCCCGAAGGCATCGTAAGGCGTGGCCACAAGCAGGATGTTGAAGATGCGTTTCTGCATTAAAGTCTGAAAAGCCGTATCTTTGAGATACAGCTTTCCCAACATAGTATCGTCCACCTGTTTCATGCCGTCGGTGTAAAGTATCAGCCCTCTTTCCGGCTTTCGAGGAAAGCGGCGAGGGCGTCGGGCATGGAGCGGTGCTGGGGCGACGGCGCGGCGATGTCGGCCTTGAGTCCGGCGTCCTCGATGGCCTGGATGGTCTTGGGTCCGAACCCGCCTATCGCTATCTTGTCCTTCTCCTGGTCGAAGTCGGGGAAATTCTTCTTCAGGGCGTCGATGCCGCTGGGCGAGAAGAATATCATCAGGTCATAGTCGGTGTCCTCGCCCGGCTGGAAATCGTTGCTGACCGTGCGGAACATCACCGTTTTGGTGACGTCCAGCTTGTGGTCCTCCAGGATGGATGAATCCTCGCTGTGCACGTCGGCCACGGGGAACAGGAACTTTTCCTTCTTGTTCTTGTCCATGGCGGCAAGCAGCTGGTCGTCGCGCAGCTTGCCTGTGGCGCCGAACGAAATCTTGCGCTTACGGTACACGATGTACTTCTGCAGATAGAGGGCTATGGCCTCGGTGGTGCAGAAATAGCGCATGGTGTCGGGCACCTTGAATCTTGATTCCTCGGCGAGGCGGAAGTAATTGTCGATTGCAGCACGCGAGGTGAAGATAACAGCAGTGTAATCGGCCAGGTTGATTTTTGACTGGCGGAATTCCTTGGCCGTAAGGCCTTCGGTCTTGATAAAGGGTCGGAACACCACGTCGACGCCGTATTTGGTGGCAATGTCGAAGTAGGGCGATTTATCACCGGCGGGACGGGGTTGTGATACCAGAATCTTCTTTATTTTCATAGCCAAATAGAACAAACCTCGAGGGTCAATACGTATGTGAGGAGCAGCGGTACAATTTCTAAACTGCAAAGGTAGTACAAAAAAAGCAACAAAGATGCAAAACCGCTGAAAAAAATACGAAAACCTTTAAAAATGAACAAAATTTTGCCCAAAAACAACACGGAAGCACCGCAAATGAGCAGAATTGATGTCCATTGTGGCCACACCAGCAGCATGAGTGCGAGGGGAAAGAAAGCCACCGCCTCAAGAGCGTTTGCGGCGGCCGCCCCGCGAACCCACGAACCGGTCTGCGCCGTGTCGGTGAATACGTTTCCGACCACCCAGTATGCCAGGAGCATCACGGCATTGTAGGCCGCGCACATTCCGGCGCAGATGGCGATGCCTAAGGCCGGATCGCCGGTGATGGAGAAACTGAACCAGGGAATGTCGGGGACAAGCAGCTGCACCGACACCCACAGCAGCACTCCGGCCGACGCGCACCATACGATGTTCATCAGCACCAGAAACGAAGTCTCGCGCGCGGTCTCGTCAAACACGTTGTGGCGTTCGCGCGTGTCGAGCAGGTCGTTCAGGGTGGCGCCCCAGCATCGGGAATTGTTGTGGAGCCTGAACCCTATCACGCAGAACAGCAATGCCAGTGTCAGATACACCCACGACAGGTTGTCGGGCCGTGCCTGCGGCGCGGGCGCCACGGGTTCGGGTGCCTGCAGCACGATGCCGTCCCGGGTCTGTCCGGCCGGTATGCTGTCGGGCCCGAAGCCCGGTAACCAGGGTGGTGTGACTGCCATAGTCAAAGCCATTGATGTTGCTTATACCATTCTATCGCCTTGGCGACGCCCTCCTGAAGCGAGGTCGAGGCCGTGAAGCCGAACTCGCGCGTGGCCTTGTCCGTCGAGACGGTCCAGTTGCGCTGCTTCATGATGCGGTACTTGTCGCTGTTGAGGGTGGAGGGCTTGTTTCGGGCCACGCCTATCTTCTCGGCCACGGCGCAGACGACGCGCACGGCCCACAACGGCATACGCATCGGCATCACGAACCGCTTGCCCATCTCATGCATGGCGATGTGACGGAATTCCTTCTGTGTGTAAGCCCGTGGCTCGGATATGTTGTAGACAGATTCCGTCGGGGCGTTCTCCAGCGCCATGAACACGGCGCGTGACAGGTCCTCCACATATATGAATGTCAACAACTGTCGGCGGTAACCTACCGAAAAATCGAATCCCTTGGCCAGTGACTTGAACATAAGGAAATAGTCCATGTCGCGCGGGCCATAGATGCCTGTAGGACGGAATATGATGTAGGGGAGCCCCTCGGACTGCAGCCATATTTCGGCCTTGAGCTTCGAAGCGCCGTAACGAGTGTCGGGACGCGGAATCATATCCTCGTTGAACGGGGTATAATGCTTTTCGTCACCTTTGCCCATGGCCGACAGACTGCTCATGTACAGGAACTTGTCGGGCACCATGCCGGTGCGCTTCAGGGCGTTGGTGAAGTCGCGCAGGTAGGTGTAGTTGATGCGCGAGAAGTCGGCGTATGTCTTCACCTTGGTGGCGCCCAGGTTATAGACTATATAGTCCCATTTACCTTCGGGCATGGCCTGACGCAATGACTCATCGAGTGTTTCCGGCTTGTCGTAGTCGAACACCGCGAACTTTATGTTTATGTCGCTGAGATACTGACGTGACGTGGACTTTCGTACGCCGGCCCATACCCGGTATCCGTGGCGAAGCGCCTCAGAGACCAGAAAGCCGCCGACAAAACCGCCGGCACCCACTATCAGCACTTTCTTTAATGAATTATCCTGGGTCATTTCTAAACTTTTCAAAGCAGGCGGAATTCATATCCCTGGGCAATGAGCCATTCCAGAGCCTTTGGAAGGGCCTCCTGCAGGCGTGGCCAGCTTTTGAGCGAGTCGTGGAACACGATGACGGAGCCGTCGCGTGCGAAGAGTTTTACGTTGCGCACCACGTCCTGCGCCCGCATCCATTTGGAATAATCGCGGGTGACGAGGTCGAACATCACTACGCGGAACTGCTCGTGCAGCGCCCATGTCTGTCTGGGACGGAGCCATCCGTGCGGCGGACGGAACAGGTCGCTGTCTATGTATTGCCGGGCCTCGGCCACGTCGCGCAGATAGCTGCGGCGGGTCAGGCGGAATCCGCTGACGTGATGCATGGTGTGGTTGCCTATGCGGTGTCCACGGCGCACTACTTCCTCGTAGACCTCGGGATGCTTGCGCACGTTGTCGCCCACCATAAAGAAGGTAGCCTTGATGCCGTAACGATCCAGAACATCGAGCACCCAGGGCGTAATCTCGGGGATGGGGCCGTCGTCGAAGGTGAGGTACACCGCGTGCTGGTGCCCGGGTTCATGTCGCCGGAACAGTCCGCCGGGGACCGTGAGCCGGAAGCATAATGGGGGACGTTCTATCAGCATGGTCTGTGCGTCAGGTGGCAGGGGCCGGTGGTCAGTCTACGGTCAGGGATGTTTGCGGTTATATTCATCAAACACACGCTTGCTGCGGGCCATGTCCACTTTCTGAATGTCGGGGTTGGCTTCGATGCTTTCGCGCGGCACGCCCATCTGGACATACTGTTCGATAGCGCCATAGAAGATTGAGTCGAGGTCGCGCGAATCCTGAGGCGCCGCTGCGTATTCCTCGGCCGAAAGTTCCTGGATGCCTGCTACGAGTCGGGCCACTCCAGCCAGCTCGGCCACATAGTTGTCTACCGACGCCGAGCCTCCGGCATCGACCGATTCGTAGCCGCCGGCTCCGTATACCTGGTCGTAGTATTTTCTGAGCATGTCGGCGGTGTAGCCGGTGGACTTCAGCAGATTGTCAACCCATTTCATGTCGCCGCCGTATTGCTTGTACTGCTCGATGAAACGATAGTACTGATAAGGCATCAGTCGGGATTCGGGCGTCAGCGAGGCGTTGCCGAACCTCATGGCTACCATGGCGCTGTACCGCAGATACTGGGCCATGCGGGTCATCTGGTTGCGGAGCATGTCGAGGGCGCGCCTGGTGAGCTGGGGATTCTTCATCTTCTCGCCGAGCGTGCCGTATATCTCGGGCATGGTCAGGGCTAATGTCACGTTGTAAGGCGACGTGCTCTCCGGCAGGTTCTTCTCGATCATGTCGGCCACCTTGAGAGCCTCCGGATATTTACCTTCCTCGATGAGCTGCAGTGCCACATCCATCATAGACGTGCGGGTGGACAGCAGCATGCGGCGTGCGGTCTCGTCGAAGTATGGCGCCTTGTCCTTAGTATCGGCGCCACCCCAGCGGTATTTCTTGGTCACCACGTCGTATGCCCTGTCGGTGCGTGCCGGGAGACCGGGCTGCAGTGTGGGCACGAGCTGGTGGGTCATGCCGGTGGAGACGAGGTAGTCGGATAGGCCGAGGTGATATTCATTGCCGACGGTGGAGCACCAGTAAATGGGACGCGGCCAGCCTTCGGCGGCGTTGGTGGCGATGATGTCGAGCATCATGAGTTCGCCGAGGCTGATGTAGCCCTTGCCTCGCACGGCGTCGGCTTTGCCCAGGTCTATCACGATCTCGTTCACAATCTTCGACGAGTCGGCCGGAGCCACAAGGCCACGGGCCACGACGGCCTTCTTGTCGACGGGTATTGTCACTACCGAGCTCGGAAGCGAGGGATATCCATAGTCGGGGTCAACCTGCGGGTTTGCGTAAAGGTTCTTCAGGCTCTGCAGCAGGTCGGCCGGAGCCGTCTCGCGACCGGGCACGGTCACGTCGAGCTTGCCGTAGGCGTAATCGGAGGGTTTGGCCGTGAAGTGGACGGGCTTGGCCGTATAGCTCTGCTGGCGCATCTGGTTGGCATACCAGTCGGAAGCCAGGTAGCTCAGGTTGATTATCTTGACGTCGGGTCGCACGCCCTCCACCTCCTGGGCGTACCATAGCGGGAAGGTGTCGTTGTCGCCGTTGCAGAACACGATGGCGTTCGGCTCGAGGCTTTCAAGATAGTTTATCGCGAAGTCGCGGGCGGCGTAACGGCCGCTGCGGTCGTGGTCGTCCCAAGTCTGCGACACCATCTGCAGCGGTATCACGAGGCCGATCACGCAGGCCGCGAGGGCCGGATACAGCTCGCTGTTCTTATCTTTCTTCTTGTCGGCGTGCATGACCTTGCGCAGTATGCTCCACAGTGCGGCCACTCCCATGCCGATCCAGATGGCGAAGGCGTAGAAGCTTCCGGCGAATGCGTAGTCACGCTCGCGAGGCTGCATCGGCGGCTGGTTCAGATAGAGCACTATGGCGATGCCGGTCATGAAGAACAGGAAGAACACCACCCAGAACTGCTCGATGCCCCTGCGGTCGGAAAATGCCTGCCAAAGCAAGCCGATCAGACCCAACAGCAGCGGGAGCATGTAGTAGACATTGTGTCCCTTGTTGTTCTTGCCCAAGTCGTCGGGAAGCAGGTTCTGGTCGCCGAGACGGTGGTTGTCCCATGCGGGGATTCCCGTGATCCAGTTGCCGGCGTCAAGCTCTCCCTGCTGGTTGAGCACGTCGTTCTGACGGCCGGCGAAGTTCCACATAAAGTAACGCCAGTACATGTGGTTCAACTGGTAGTTCAGGAAATATTCGAAGTTCTGCTTATAGGTCGGGCGGTATGCCACGCGGCCGGGATACTGCACGAATCCGGTGACGGGGTTGATGTAAGGCTGGCCCTGATAGTCAGGCTCGGGTATCAGCTCGCCCGACTCGCGGTCGATGGCGTGCAGTTCCTTGAGGTTCGACGACGTGGTGTCGAGTGTCACCCAGTTGGGATAGTAGGCACGGTGCATACGGCTGTAGATGCGCGGGAACAGCATGTTGAGCTCCGGGTTCATCTTGTATTCCCCCTTGTAGTCGCGCTTCACGTAATAGTCGCCGCCACGCTGTGCCAGGGCCTGATTGTCGGCCTGTTCGCCGGTGTCGAGGAATCCTTCCGGCGACTGGGGCACGGCGTCCTTTACGCCCTTGGCGTACATGGGCTTCCCTTTCTCCACGATTTGGCGGAAGTCGTACATATTGATGAGCAGCGGCTTGCCGTCCTGGTCGTATTGCAACGTATCGATGTACGAGCCGGTGGCCTCGCGCATGGTGCCCGAGTAGAGCGTTTCGCCGTAGAGCAGAGGGTTCTCGCCGTATTGTTCGCGGTTCAGATATGAGGCCAGGTCGAACACGTTGTCCGGCGAGTTCTGGTTCATCGGGGTGTCAGCCGTGGAACGTATCAGTATCAGCGCGTAGCTGGAATATCCTACGAATATAACGGCCATCGACCACATTATCACGTTGAGCACGCGGACGTTAAGCGGACGGAAGTAAGGCAGCCAGAGGTAAGCGGCGAGGCACAGCGTCAGTATGATGCCCAACCACCAGCCCGAGCCCATGAAGAATGTGCCTGTGCATATCACTGCAAGCAGGAACGACAGTTTCAGCATGTTGGGGGAGTTCTGGCTGCGCAGTTCCTTGAGGGCCCAGATAAAGAGGGCCGCCATTATGATGACGTAAGCCAGGGCACCGCTGTTGAAGCTGAGACCGAATCCGTTGACGAACAGAAGCTCGAACTGCTGGGCCATCTTGATAAAGCCGGGCACCATTCCGAACAGTACCACGCCGACGATGACGAAGCTGACAAGCAACGCTATGAGGGCGCGTGATGCGCTGAGGTTCTCCCAGCGGCGGAACACGTAAACCAGCACGATGGCCGGGATGCACAGCAGGTTTAGCAGGTGTACGGCCACGCTGACGCCGATGATGTATGCTATGAGTATCAGATAACGGTCGGAACGTGGCTGGTCGGCATGGTCTTCCCACTTGAGAATCAGCCAGAACACCAGCGCTGTGCAGAACGAGGAGAAGGCATATACCTCGCCCTCTACGGCCGAGAACCAGAACGTGTCGGACCAGGTGTAAGCCAACGCGCCCACAACGCCCGAGCCCATGATGACCAGATACTTGGCCAGGCTGATTTCGTGCGTGTCGTGGTCGTTGACGATGAGGCGGCGCACCAGGTGGGTGATGGTCCAGAACAGCAGCAGGATGGTCAGGGCCGAGAGCAAGCCGCTCATGGCGTTCACCATGACCGAAACGGACTGAGCGTCAGGCGCGAAGTTAGAGAAGAAACGCGCCGTGAGCATGAAGATGGGGTTGCCCGGCGGGTGACCTATTTCCAGCTTGTCGGCCTGGATTATGAACTCTCCGCAGTCCCAGTAGCTTGCGGTAGGCTCCAGGGTCAGCCAATACGTGACGAGCGCGATGATGAACACCGCCCATCCCGTGATATTGTTGACCAGCTTGTACTTGCTTGTTATCATTGTATACTTGCTTGCAAATAAACAATCAGGGGTGTGTCAATTCCCGATTACTGAACCGATTCAACAGTAAATCAATTCAGTTTGCAAAATTACCAAATATTCGGCATATCCACAAAAAATAAAGATTTTTGGACATAAAATGACATAAAATAAGGAGTCCGAGGCTATGTCCGGACTCCTTTGGAACGTATTGGAAGGTTAAAAATCCAATTTGCCGATGGCGTGAATTAAACTTTAACCCTTAACTTTAAACTTTTATTACGCTTCGAAGGCGAAGACGATGGTGCGGTCGTAGGTCTGGCCGGGGGCGAGGGATTGCGGGGGGAAGCCGGGCTTGTTGGGAGCGTCGGGGAATCCCTGCATCTCGATGGCTACGCCGTCATAGTCCTCGTAGCTGCGGCCGCTCTTGTTCTTAGGCGAGCCGGCCAGCCAGTTGCCGGTGTAGATCTGCACGCCGGGCTGGTCGGAGCTGACGCGGAGCGTACGGCCCGATTTCTCGGACTTCAGCACCACGGCATCCTCTATCATCTTGCCCGGTTCCCAGCCGCGCATCACCCAGCAGTGGTCGTAGCCTTTGCCTATGTGCAACGGCTCGTAGTCGGCCTTCAGGTCCCGACCTATCTTCTTGAACGTCTTGAAATCCATCGGCGTGCCGTCAACGGGAGCGAATTCGCCGGTGGGAATCTGAGTGTCGTCGGTGGGAAGGAACGTATCGGCCTCGATCAGCATTTCCTGGTCGCCTACGAAACCGGCATCTGCGCCGTCCAAGTTCCAGTATGCGTGGTTGGTCATGTTGATGACGGTGTCGCGGTCGGATGTGGCGTGGAACTTAAGCGTCAGCACGTTGTCTTCGCTCCAGGTGTATGTGGCGGTGAGGTCCAGATTGCCGGGATAATTCTCCTCTCCGTCCTTGGCATGGTACGAGAACTCGATGCCGTCGGGCAGCTCGCGGGCCTGCCATATCTGATTCTGGAATCCTTCGGGACCGCCGTGCAGAGCATTGGGACCGTTGTTGATGGCCAACTGATACAGCTTGCCGTCAACCTCGAGATGTCCCTTGGCGATACGGTTGGCGTAACGGCCGGGGCATTTGCCCAGACAGGGACCATCGGCGATATACTCGGCCGGGTCGGTATAAGCTAAGGCCACCTCCCCGATTTTGCCGTCCTTGTCGGGTACGGCGACACCGGCGATGCCGGCGCCAAGGGTGGAAAGCTCCACCCAGGCTCCGGATTCGTTCTCAAACCTGTAAACCGTTATCTCTCCTTTTGCAGAGGGATACTTCTTGCTTGTAATCTTCATTGCCGTGGAATATTACTCAACTTTGCGGGCGCCGTCGCTGATGATCACGTCGTAGATCTTGGGCTCGTGGCCGTAAGCCTCGTTGAAGCGCTTCTTGGCCTCCTTGATGAAGTTGTCGTGCAGCGCGTTGGACACCAGGTTGATGGTGCAGCCGCCGAAACCGCCGCCCATGATGCGCGAACCGGTCACGCCCATTTCCTTGGCAACATCGTTGAGGAAGTCCAGCTCCTCGCAGCTTACCTCATAATCCTTGGAGAGTCCGGCGTGAGTCTCGTACATCTTCTTGCCGACGGTCTCGTAGTCACCCTTCTCCAGAGCGTCGCAGACAGCCAAGACACGGTCTTTCTCCTCGATCACGAACTTGGCGCGGAAGTAGTCCTCGGCGGTGATCTCGCTCTTGACGCCGTTCAGGTCCTCCATGGTGGCGTCGCGCAGGGTCTCGAGGCCCAGCTGCCTGGCCACGCGCTCGCAGCTTTCGCGGCGCTTGTTGTAGGGGGAATCCTTCAGTTCGTGCTTAACGCGCGAGTCAACCAGCACCAGCTGATACTCCTTGGGATTGAAGGGGAAATATTCATACTCCATCGAGCGGCAGTCCAGGCGCATCAGGTTGCCCTCGCGGCCGAATACGCTGGCGAACTGGTCCATGATGCCGCAGTTCACGCCACAGTAATTGTGCTCGGTGCTCTGGCCGATGCGGGCCAGGTCGAACTTGCTGATGGAGTTGCCGTTGAATATGTCGTTCAGGGCGAAAGCGAAGCAGCTTTCCAGAGCGGCCGACGAGCTGAGACCTGCGCCTAAGGGCACGTTGCCTGCGAATACGGCGTCGAAGCATTCGACCTTGCCGCCGCGCTTCAGCACCTCGCGGGCCACGCCGAACACGTAGCGTGCCCAGCTCTCCTTCGGAGCGTCCTCCTCCTTGAGTCCGAACTCTGTGTACTCGTCCAGGTCCATGGAATATACGCGGCACTTCTCCAGTCCGTTGGGACGAAGCTCGGCCATGATGCCCTTGTCGATGGCGCCCGGGAACACGAAGCCGCCGTTATAGTCGGTGTGCTCGCCGATCAGGTTGATACGTCCTGCGGATGCGTACACTGTGCCATCCACGCCAAAGCGATCCTTGAACGCCTTGGAAATCTTTTCTTTCATTTCCTCCATGGGATTAGTCTTTTTAGTGTTATGATGTTAGATTTGTATTATTTTTATTTCACCGGGATTGTGATTGATGCGGGCTTCAGACCCTTGGCCGTGACCTTGAGGGTGACGCTGCCGGGCTTGTCGCCGCTCTGCACTATGGCTGTGGCCGCGCCGCTGAACAGGTCCATTTCGGGGAGGTGGAACAGACGGAGGGACGTCGGGTCGCCGTTGGCGGTGGCGCGGAACTTGCCGTCGCCCGTCACTTTAAACTTAACTGCGCGCTCGTCGGTGGGCACCTCCACGCCGTTCTTGTCCACAACCTTGACGGTGATATACGCCAGGTCCTCGCCGTTGGCGTCAAGACTTGTGCGGTTGGACGAGAGGACTATGCGGTCGGCCTTTCCGGCGGTGCCAAGAACGCCCAGGAGGGCGGCGCCAAGCTTTAGTATGAAGTTAAGATGCATTTGTCAGATTCTCGGGTTATAAGTATCGGGGCGCCCGCACGACCGAATACACTTAAGATTCAGCAGGGAATGGAGCGCTGCCATGAGTTTCGGTACAAATGTAATACCGATTCCCTTAAAATGCAAATAGCTATAACATTTTTTATGAGCCCTGACGCCTCTCTGAAACAAACTTTGACGAAAACGGTCTCATTTATGACGAAAACGGCGTAGCCGGGGAGGAATAAAAAAGGCGTTCCGGTGAGTGGAACGCCCTTTTGGGTCAATCGGGTTGTGAATAAACCTCAGTATCTTGTGCCAAGTCGAGTCTTGACTTGTCCGTGTTTTTAGAACGTGTAGTACAGGCCGATGTCGAGGTGGTTGGAGTTGAAGTTGAAGCCACCGTATTCGGCTTCGCCGCCGGCCTTGGCATTGTCGTTGGCACCGTGATATCCGAGGAATCCGAGGTGCGATATGATCGAGAAGTGGTCGGTGATGTTGATGGCGATGCCGGGCTTGATACCGATTTCGTATGTGGTGGCGGTGTAAGTGTCGTTGCCGTCGCTGGTGGAACCGATGCCGAAACCGACGGAACCATCCAGGAACAGGGCGATAAGGTCGTTGCTGGTGCGGAAATATGTGAAGCGGGCGTAGGGATTAATCGAGAACATATTAAGGTTGATGTCCTCGCCGGCATAGTTACGGTAGGTATAACCTATTGTCCCGCCGATGCCCCACTTGTCGTTGAAGCTGTATCCGAGCTCGGGCTTGATGGTGAACTCGTTGGTGGTTGCATCCCTGTCAGAACGGTGCATGAAGCCTACGGCTCCGCCGAGATAGAAGTCTCCGGCCTGGGCTGTGCTGCAGATGGCTGCTACGGCCAGCATCACTGTTGTAATAATCTTCTTCATAAAGTATGTGTGTTTGTTAATGTCCCTGAGACAGGGACCTTGGGTTATTTATTCGGGTTATTAACTCATGTCTGATACTTAAACAACACCAAAGGTTAAATATTGTTTACAAACATTGGGATATGTGCATAAAATGGGCGAATCGGCGCCAAAAGTGCCGAAAGGGCCAAAAAAGAGGCGTACCGGCAATACAAATGGGAGAAAAGAGCCTTATCGGAACTGGTTGACTTCGGGCATGTACTCGAATCCGGCGTCGGCGAGGGTGCGGAGAAGCTCGGATTTATTGATACCTTCGGCGGCACAGAGCTCGTCGAGGTCGGGGTATTGGTCGCGCAACTTGGTATTGATGCGGCTGAAAAGGATGAATGGGTCCATGGGAATTGGGGTTTAAGATGAAGGAAGTTTGAGCGGAGCTCCAAAACGGAACGGCTCCGCGAGGGAGGAGGAGGGAGAGGGAGACGGGGCATCCTGAAAGTGGGGGTGGTGGGCGAGGAGTTCGCGGCGGAGGAGGGAGCGGTCGAGGTGGAGGTAGATTTCGGTGGTGGCGATGGATTCGTGGCCGAGCAGTTCCTGGATGGCGCGAAGGTTGGCGCCTCCCTCAAGGAGGTGGGTGGCGAAGCTGTGGCGCAGGGTGTGTGGCGAGACGTGGTGAGTGATGCCGGCGTCTTTGGCCAGGTCGCGGATTATGTAGAACACCATGACCCTCGACATGGCACCGCCACGGCGGTTCAGAAAGAGAATGTCGGAGGCGTCGGGCTTGATCGGGCCGTGAATGCGTTGCTCCAGGTAGCTTTCTATCAGCGTGACGGCCACGGGCGAGAGGGGTACGAGACGCTGCTTGCTCCCCTTGCCCTCCACAATGACGCACTGGTCAGGGAGTGACAGGCGCGACAGCCGCAGACCGGTCAGCTCGGAGACGCGCAGCCCGCTGCCGTACAGCACCTCGATAATGGTGCGGTTGCGCAGAGCTTCGTCCTTGGACGTGTCGATGGCTGCTATCATGGCATCTATCTCCGCGAGGCTGAGCACGTCGGGGAGCTTGCGGCCAAGTCTGGGCATTTCCAGCACTTCGGAGGGGTCGGCCTGGATGATGCCGCGTATGCGGCAATATCTGAAGAAACCGCGTATTCCCGAAATGAAGCGGGACAGCGAGGAGGGGGCGAGGCCCATATCGACTAATTCGGCAATCAGCTGATGCAGATGCTCCTGAGTGATGTCGCCGAGCTGAAGTCCCTGCGCCTCGGCGAAAGAGAGCAGATGGTCGATGTCGATGCCGTAGGCGGCCGCGGTGTTGGCCGACAGACCACGCTCCAGAACGAGCGATCGGAGATATGCCTGTTTCGGATCTGTCATTAGCCGATGGAGACGGGATAGTTTATCTTCTGCATACCGTCGCGGTTTATGACCAGGACGTTGCGGGGACCGGAGAACATGACTCCTTGCGGCAGGGCCTCGAACAGCAGGGCGGCCCAACCGTCCGGAACGTCGCGGATGGCGACGCAGTGACCGGATAAGGACAGTGCCTGTTTCAGCGTGTCAAGAGGGATGAAGTCACCAAGCGAGCAAATCATGTCGCAAGATGCGGCTTGCTTGGGAGTCCTGATTATTCTGGTGCGTGTACCGAGGGCGCGGACGGCAGCCTGATATGCAGGATGGGCGCCGTTCTGCATGAATATGGATGCGGGATTCAACATTGCGGCGAGACGCAGCAGCATCCGCGCCTCGCGCCGCAGCCGGCCGATATGCGGGCCAGACAGAGCGTTGTCAATATCGGCGTAACCATAATATGCCACATGGCCCGGACGTATGGCCCGCGTCACAAGCTGATAGCCAAAGGGAGAATGCACGCCATACCCATGAGTGTGGCGCCATCGCTTGAATGCGGTGGAGGCTCCCTTATTTTGTGACATCCTCGGTGTCCTGTTTGGTCTTGGGTTTGTGAGTCAGATACCATGCCCAGGCTCCGAGTGCCAGGAAGCAGAGTATGTATATCAGCACTACGCTGGTGATGGCTAAGGTATTGGTTACCTTCAGAGACTTGGGATCGAACTTGAACACGATGTCGTGCTGTCCTGCTGGAATGCGCAGCGCGCGAAGCACGTAGTCCACGCGGCCAATCTCGGCCGGCTTGCCGTCAATGGTGGCCTCCCAGCCCCACGGGAAGTAAATCTCGCTGAACACGGCCACGCCGCCTGTGCCGGTATTGGCCTTGTAAGTCAGGCGGTCGGGAGCGTACGAGGTCTCGTAGATGGTATCGCCCGGGTTGACAGCCAATGCTTTGCCCAGCGTCTTCTCGAACTTCCGATCGGCCACCGCGGCGACCTTGGTGGGAAGCGAGTCGAGCGCCGACATTTCCTGATCGGGGGTGTCAACATACGTCACGTTTTCAACGAACCAGGCATTGCCGTTGGCTTCGGGATTGAGCTGATACTCGTTGCCCGACATGATGTACTTGGCGTTGAGCATATTAAGCACTTCGGGATTGTTCCTGGTGATCTGACGGTCGATCAGGTCGTTGTAACGGGTCAGTTTCGCGGCGTGGTAGCCGCCGATGGTCTTGTGGAAATAGCTGGAGCGCGCCGAACTGAATCCGGCCACGTCGAGAACGCGGTAGTTGGTGGTGTCCTGAAGTATCTGGCGGTCGGCGTCGGTCATTTGGAATACGGCGGAGTTGTCCTGCGGGTCGGTGAAGTTGTCGGAGTTGACATAACGCAGGTTGACCGAGAACAGGTCGATCAGCGTAAGCGCTGCGATGGAACAAGCCAGCGCAGTGCCGTTCAGAACTTTCCCCTTGAGGTAAAGGAACATGATGGTGCTTCCGATGACTATGAACATCAGCGAGCGCCAGCAGTCGGCCTGCACAAGCGAGAGGCGTGTCTGGCGGATGGCGTCAATGACGTTATGATATGCAGGATTTGCGAACGCACCGGCTTCCTGTAACTGTGCTATCTCGGTCTGGCTGAAAGGCTCGCCGAATATCGAGGGGGAAATGCCGCCGATGAGGCTCACCAGGGCACCGAGTCCTAATACGGAATAGCTGACCCACGGATTGTCGCGGAATGTCTTCGGGTCGTCTATCATTTTCTTGACGCACAGCACCGCTAAGAACGGTACGGTGAATTCCACGATCACCAGGATGCTTGAAACGGCCCGGAACTTGTTGTAGCCCGGGAAGCTATCGATCATGAAATTGGTGAATGCCGGGAAGTTATGGCCCCATGAAAGGAGGATGGCGAAGATGGAGACGGCGAACAGTGCCCACTTCATCGGGCCTTCGACCATAAAGAGGGCGATAATGGCTAACAGCAGTACGAACGCACCCACATACACCGGGCCGTTGGTCATGGGCTGGTCGCCGAAATACTGCGGGAACTGGTCGAGGAACTGGAATTCCTCGGGCGAGATGTTCAGGTCGTTGGCCTTCTTGGTCTGCGCCAGGGATTTGAGCTGAGTCTCGCCGGCCACGGGCTGGATTGTGGCTCCGCCTTTGACGTTGGGAATAAGGAGCGACCATGTCTCGTCGATGCCGTAGCTCCATGCCGTGATTGCGTCGCGGTCCATGCCTGCGGCTGCCTGCGGCTGGCCGGGCTGTGTCAGTTCGGTGGCGTGACCGCGCACGGTCTGCTTGGAATATTCGTATGTATTGTACAGGCTTGCGGAGTTGGCCGCCAATGCCAGCGAGCCGGCACCCACCACGCAGGCCGTGGCGATAAGCCAGGATTTGACTGTCTTCTGCCTGATGGCCGTGCAGAGCCATGCTATCATCATGGCCACGATGACGAACATGAAGTAATAGGACATCTGCGGGTGGTTGCTCTGCAGCTGCAGGGCCCCGAACAGCGCGGCCAACGCCGTGCCCGGCAGGTATTTGCCCCTATAACACAGGGCGATGCCGCCGATGCACGGCGGTACGTAGGCCAGTGTCAGGTATTTCCATATATGGCCCGCGCCTATGAGGATGATGAAATACGTTGAGAACCCCCATGCGATGGCACCGAACAGAGCGTTGCTCCAGCGCACTTTGAAGCACAGCAGCATGATGAAGAATCCTAACATCATGCCGAACAGCAGGTTGGCCGGCGCCGGAAGCCACAGCATATATGCCTTGCCGATAAATTCCAATGTCTTGCTGGCCGGATATGAGGGCGCGATCTGGAAGTTAGGCATGCCGCCGAACAGCGAATTGGTCCAGCGGGTCACGTTTCCGGTCTCAGTCGTGTAGGCTTTGCCTTCCTGGCCGTTGGCGATGCCCTGCATCACGTCGTGCTGCTGCAGCACCTTGCCCTCGAAAGCTTCGGGGCTGAAGAACAGCAACGACACTACGAGGAGTACAAGTACGGAGAGAAGGGGGTATAGGTATTTCTTTTTCATTCTTCGTCTACGTCGATACGGATCTGACGGTTAAGGCTTTGTTCCAGGCTGATGAGTGTCTCGGTCTCGGTGACGCCGGGGATGTGCTGTATCTGGTCGTTGAGCAGCTGCATCAGGTGCTGGTTGTCGTAGGCATACACCTTGATCAGCATGGAGTACGGGCCTGTTGTGAAGTGGCATTCCACCACTTCGGGAATTTCCTCGAGTTGGTGTGCGGCCTCGCGGTAGAGCGAGCCTTTCTCCAGCTTGACGCCCACGTAGGTGCAGGTGTTGTAGCCCAATTTGTGGGGGTTGACGATATAACCGGAACCTACGATGACATTCATGTCCATGAGGCGTTGCATGCGCTGGTGGATGGCCGCGCGCGACACTCCGCACTGCTCAGCTATGTCCTTGGAGGCCATGCGGGCGTTGCTCATCACGATGTTGAGTATCTTTTTGTCAAGCTTGTCTAATCTTTCCATGTGAAACCCTGGGTCTTAATTTTAATCTAAATATAGTTTTTATGGAAAATGTCAACATTGCGAGCAAAAATGTTGCATATTGGCATATTTCGTGACAAAATTACAATTATTTTTTCAAATTGCCAACAAAAATTAAGAAAATAGGGTGGAAAATAAGTGGAATGTGAGCAAAACGCCATCAGGCGATGCGGGATTTTGCGAATCTGGCGGTGATGACGGCGGTCAGGGCGCCGATCAGCATGACGGGCACGAGGGTGGCGAGGAGATCGAGAGGCTTTACGAGCACGGGATATGCCGACATGATGGTAGATGTGCCGTCGCCGATCTTGATGAGTCCGAAGTGCTGCTGCAACAGGCACAGGATGAGACCGAGCACGATGCCGGCCACACCGCCGGTGGTCGATACCATGAAGCTTTCCCAGGCAAACACGCTTCCGATGCGCCGGCGCGACATACCCATGGCCGCCAGGGTGGCCAGCGAGTCTTCCTTTTCCAGCACGAGCATCGACAGGGTGGAGATGATGTTGAAGCTGGCGATAAGCAGTATCAGGCCGAGCAGCAGGAACGACACCCACTTCTCGATCTCGATCATGCGGAAGTTCATTTCCTGCTGGCGTAGGCGGTCTTTCACAATGAATTTAGGGCCAAGCTCACTGGAGAGCCGTTGCGCCACATCGGCCGGGTCGGCGCCGGGCTTCACGGCCACGTGCAACGACGAGGCTTCGGTGTCGTATTGGAACAGACGCCGTGCTGTGGGCAAGTCGACTATGATGCGGTTCTCGTCATAATCGTTCTGCATGGCGCGGAACATGCCGGAGACATACAGCGAGTCGGTGATGAAACTGGTCAGCGGATTTGCCATATTGACCTTACCCTTGCGCTTGGGTGCGAATATCAGGAGATTGTCTTCGGGCAGGGCGCCTATCTGACGCGCCACGCCGATGCTGATGACGGATTCGGGCAGGCCGCGGTCCAGGCCGGCCTTGAGGTATTTCCCCTCCTTGGGGTCTATCAGTTCGGCAATGCTTGTGGTGCGGGCGTAGTCGGCGGGATTTATGCCCATGAGGAATACGGGCATTTCGCGGCCCTGCAGCAGCACAAGGGCATTGTCGGCAAGCGTGGGAGTGGCTACAGCCACGCCCTTGACTTTGGAGGCTTTGGAGGCCACGGATTCGGCGTCGGCGAATACCTTGCCCTGCGCCGGCTCGACCAACACGTCGGGAGCCAGCGTGTCGAGACGCTCGCCTATGGACTGATGGAAGCCGTTGAACACCGACAGTACGCACACGATGGCCGCCGTGGCCACGGCCATTCCGGCTACGGACACAGCAGCGATCGCGCCAACCGCCGAATGCGATTTGCGCGACCTCAGATATCGGCCGGCCAACATGGCCGGTAGGTTCATTCTCATTTCAGGTCAAGCAGACGGTCGATGTTCTCGGCATAGTCCAGAGAATCGTCGAGGAAGAACTGCAGGTCGGGACACTTGCGCAGCGTCTCCCTGACCTGCTGCGCCAGGTCGTAACGCACGGTCTTGGTCTGGCGCTTGATGTTCTCCAGTATCTCCTTGCTCTTTTCGGGCGGGAAGATGCTGAGGTAAACTTTGGCGATACTCAGGTCGGGCGACACGCGCACGGCGCTGACCGATACAAGGGTGTTGCCCATTTTGGCTGTCTGTTGACGGAATATCTCGCCCAGCTCCTTCTGAAGCATACGGGCTATCTTGGCTTGTCTTTTTCCTTCCATGGTGTCTAAATAATGGGATTGTTAAAATTGGAGAGATTCATTTTTAGAACGTGTCAAAAGGCATTATAGTTTGCGGATGATGGAGAGACCGTCGCGCAGGGGAATGATGACGCACTCCACGCGCGTGTCATGGGCTACGAAATCATTGAAACGGCGTATGCCGCGAGTTTGTGCGTCACGGTCGTAGGCGGGGTCGATGACGTGACCGTCCCACAGTGTGTTGTCGGCTATGATGTAGCCTCCGGGGCGCATCAGCGGGAACAGAGTGTCGTAATATTCGAGGTAGTGCCTCTTGTCGGCGTCCATGAAGGCCAGGTCGAACTGTTCGGGCGCGAACCGGCGCATCACCTCCAGTGCGTCGCCGATATGGAGCGTTACTTTTTCGGCAATCTCCTGGGGAGCGTCGGCGAGGCTCTGGCGAATGAAGTCCTCGAGTTCATCGTCGGCCTCGATGGTGTGAAGCTTGGCGCCATCGGGCATCCCCTCGGCGATGCAGAGGGCGGAATAGCCGGAGAAGGTACCCAGCTCTATCGCCGAGGAAGGGCGGATCATTTCCACCAGCATCTTGAGCAGACGCCCCTGTACGGGGCCGGAGCACATGCGGCCGTTGAGCAGGCGCAGGTTGGTGCGCCGGTTCAGTGTCCGCAGCCAGTCGGGTTCGGCCGAGGAGTGAGTCTCGAGATATGAGTCCAGATCAAGATTCATGACGTTCAGAATGGGAGCTCGTCGTCGAGATCGAGCAGGTATTCCACGGCAAGTTTGTATCCGAGTGTGCCACATCCGGCTATTACTGCCTTGGCCGCGCGGGCGGTGACGGAATTATGGCGGAATTCCTCGCGGGCATGGATGTTGGAGATGTGAACTTCCACAACGGGCACTGATACGGCCTCGATGGCGTCTGCTATGGCCAGCGAATAGTGGGCGTAGGCCCCGGGATTGATTACGATGCCGTCGCAGTTGGTATCAAAACCGAACTGGTGGATCAGATCGATGATGGAGCCTTCAGAATTGGACTGGAAGTCCATTACGGACACCTTTGGGAAGGCCTTGCGCACACCTTTTATGATGTCGGGCAGCGTCCGGGTGCCGTATATGTGGGGGCTGCGTTTACCTAACAGATTCAGGTTCGGGCCGTTTATAATGACTATCATGGCTGTGTGGAATATGAAATGATAATGAAAAAAGAGCAACAGGCAGTACAAGACTGACGCTGTTGCTCTTCCTCTCTCCTCGGCGGTGCGTACGGGACTTGAACCCGTGACCCCATGCGTGACAGGCATGTATTCTAACCAAGCTGAACTAACGCACCATTTACTCTTTTCAGAGGCTCGCGGACTTTGTTTCCCGTTTGCGAGTGCAAAGTTATAGCAAAAAATCGGAACCACCAAATATTTCGTCAAAAAAATAACGAAAAATTTTCGATAAACTGGCCAAATGGTTGAGATATAACGAAATAAAATTTCAAGAGAAAATGCGGATTTTTTGAGGAATTCAGACTGACACCGAAATCGGGTCTCCGGCATTAATGTAAATTAACATATCGGTGTAAATTATAGGCAGTAACTCCCGGTAACTTTGCGACAAATTAATAGATAAGGAAGCGATATGGAAACAATGACAGGATACTGCAACGCCTACGGGATGGAGCGCGCTATGGCCGAGGGCCGCTACAGAGTGACTGAAAACCGGACGGGAATGCGAGTAGGCACCAGCGAGCGTGTGCGCCGCGTGGTGGTGTCGTCGGGCACGGGCCGGCCGATGAAATACGGCGACAAGATATTCGTACGTCTGGAGTTTCCGTATGGCTACGGGTCAGGCATCAGCTTCTGCAGTCAGACGCTGTCGGACATGACGGAGGTGATAGGGGAGATACGCCGGCGCACGCGCCATATCCGCGGGCTGTGCAAGATGTGTGTGCGCAACGCCACGGAGGGATGGTCCATAGAGAGGCCGTTGAAGCTGTACGATTCGGAATCGAGATTCGCGTCGGCGCAGGCACCTGTGTCGTTCGCCACCCCGCGCATGCAGATGCCGTGGGAAGCACACTGAAGGATTTCGCTAAAGCTCAAGGCCGGGACAAAAGGAGACGCTGAGGCTGCCTTTCGCTAAAGCTCAAGGCGGGGACAAAAGGAGAGACGCAGGGAGGGGTGAGGGCGCCGGTTCAGGGATTGAACAGGTCTTTATTGTAGAAATCGAGGATGGAGTTGGCGGAGTCGAGGGCCGTCTTGGCGGCGACGGAATCCGGCTGGATCTCGAGGGCCTTGAGGAAGTCGTTGATGGCCAGGGCGCGGTTGCCGCGGCCAAAGTATTTAAGTCCACGCATTACGTAGGCGTCGGCGCTGCCGGGATTGGCGGCGATGAAATCGGAGATGACGGCGATGGCCCGGTCGGCGTCCATCAGCTTTATTTTATCGCGAAGTGCTGAGATTGAATCCATGTTAAAGGGTGATTTTGGTGGAGAGGACGGGCGCGCCCATGAAAAGGGAGGCGAGGGGGTTGAACTTGTCGGTGGCTTCGGTGGTGAGGAAGCTGGTTGTGGCGGACTTGGAGCAACGGCATTCTATCTCGGGGTGGCGGCGCAGGTAGTCCTTGAGGCTGTCGGCCACAATCTGGCCCTGCGGCACGATGCGCACGTGTTGGGGGGCGTATTTGCGTATCTTGGGGAGCAGGATGGGATAATGGGTGCAGCCCAACAGGAGGGTGTCGATCAGCGGGTCGGCCTCCATGATGTTGTCTATGTATTTCCTGACGAAATAGTCGGCGCCGTCCGACTGGGCTTCGCCGGCCTCGACAATGGGCACCCACATGGGGCAGGCGCGTTCGGTGAGGGTGATGTCGGGGTGAATCTTGTTTATCTCGAGGGTGTATGAGTGGGAATTGACAGTGCCGGGGGTGGCGAGCAGGCCGACATGGCGGGTATGGGTCAGGGCGCCGACGTCCTCGACGGTGGGGCGGATCACGCCGAGCACGCGGCGGTCGGGCCAGCGTTCGGGGAGGACGGTCTGCTGGATGGTGCGCAGGGCCTTGGCGGAGGCGGTGTTGCAGGCCAGGATGACGAGGGGGCAGCCGCGGGAGAACAGGAACTCCACGGCCTGGCGGGTGAAGTCGTAGACGATGTCGAAGCTGCGTGTGCCGTAAGGGGCGCGCGCGTTGTCGCCGAGGTAGATGTAGTCGTAATCCGGCAGGGTGTTGCGGATCTGCTTCAGGATGGTGAGGCCGCCGTAGCCGGAATCAAAAACGCCGATCATAGGGGTAGGGGTTAGGGATAAGGGAGGAGGGAGGAGCGGAGCTCCTGACGGAAACGGCTCCGCGAGGCGGGGGAAGGAGGGCGGATAATAAAAATGCGGGACCAGTCCCGCATTTTTATTGTCTGAAAGTTGAGGCTACTGTTACTTCAGGCCGAGTTTGGCTTTCACGGCAGCGGTGATGTCCTCGACGGGGGCTGCGTGGTAGTAGGTCATCTGGGGAGCGAGGTCCTGAATCAGGGAGTAGTTGCCCTCCTTGCCGACTGCCTCGATTGCGGTGCGGATCTTCTGCACGATGGGGCTCATCAGCTCCTGCTGCATCTTGGCGAGATCCTGCTGGGCGCTCTGCTCGAAGGCGGCCATCTTCTGCTGATAGTCGTTGAGTTCGCGGGTCTTGCGGTCCTTGATGGCCTGAAGCTCATCGGGTTTCATGGCCTGGTATTCGTCGTAGAGACGTTTCATCTCTTCGCCGAGCTTCTGATACTCGGTCTCGTATTTCTTGGATGCGTCTGCAAGTTTGGTCTCTGCCTGAGAACGCTCGGGCATAACCTGTACAATCGAGGCTACGTCAACAAGACCGATCTTGATGGTCTGGGCCTTGGCTCCTACAAACGGGATGGCCAGTGCAATGGCCAGCGTCAGAATGATTTTCTTGAACATTATGATTTAATTTATTTTAGTTTCAATTTAAGCTCATATTCAGAGCGCGACCGCAAAGATACGCAAATTATTTGGAATAGCCAAGTTTTGCGAGCACGTCATTGCTGACGTCGATGCGGGGCGAGGCGAATACGATGCTCTGCGAGCTTGCGCGGTCAAAGATGGTCTGGTATCCTTTCTCCTCGGCCACGGCCTTGACGGCGTTGTACACATCCTCCTGGATTGGCTTCATCAGCGACTGGCGCTTCTTGTAAAGCTCGCCTTCGGGTCCGAAGTATTTGTAGCGGAGATCCTTTGCTTCGTTCTCCTTGGAAACGATTTCCTCCTCACGTTTTTTCTTCTGTTCGTCGGTGAGGAACACCATGTCGGCCTCGTAGTTCTTGTACATGGTCTCGGCTTCCTTGGCCACGGCGTTCACTTCCTTCTCCCAGCGCTGCGACACCTGGTTTAGCTGTTCGTTTGCCATTTCGTAGGCGGGAACGTTGCGGAGGATATATTGCATGTCGACCAGGGCGAACTTCTGGGCGAAACTGCCGAGGCATGTGGCTGCCACGATTCCGAGGGCTATTGCTAATTTCTTCATAATGGTCTGTGTTATCTGAGTTTTGTACTATTGACGCCGTGGGGCGTCAATAGTTTAACAATATTCAGTTAAAGAAAGTTAAGGCTTCCGGATGTGATACCTGACTGTGTCATAACGGCCGGTATCATGCCTGCGGTGTCGGCAAGGAGATTAAAATTCCTGGCCGAGCACGAAGTGGATCTGGCTGCCGCCGCGTGTGCCCCATACCTTGTCGAAACCGTAGGCCCAGTCAATACCGAGGAATCCGAGCACGGAGAGGTAGACACGGGCGCCGACACCTGCCGAGCGCTTCAGGTCGAAGGGGTTGAACGCCTTGGCTGTGGTCCAGCAGTTACCGGCCTCGGCGAAGGCGATGGCGTAGATGGTGGTGGAGGGTTGGAGCAGGAACGGGAAGTGAAGCTCGAACGTGTACTTGGCGTAGGCGTAACCCTCGCTGCGGCTCGGGGTGAACTGTCCGTTCTCGTAACCGCGCATGGCCACGGTCTCCGTGGCGTAAGTGTAGCCGCCCGACATTCCGTCGCCTCCGAAGTAGTAGGTCTCGAAAGGAGTCCTGAGGTGCTTGGTCCACGAGCCGATGATACCGAAGTCAGCACGGGTCATGAACACGAGTGTCCATTTGCCGTCGGGATCGGTGAGCGGGGTGAATGTCTTGGACTTGAACGTGAGCTTCCAGTAGTCGAGCCAGCGGTACATCTGTGAGGTGGCATTCTGGCGCTGGTCGGCGCTCAGGTCGGTGTCTGTGGACATTTCGGCGAGCTTGGCCCAGTTCTTTTTGCCGAACAGGTTGGCCGGTGGGGTGCAGGTGAAGTTCAGGTTGAACGACGAACCGCGGCGCGTATAGATTGGGTTGTCGATGCTGGTGCGGCTCAGGTTCAGGCCTAAGGTGAAGGCGTTGGAGGTGCCGTTCTGGAAGACGGGGCTGATGTAGTACCAGTCCTTGAGATAATACCAGCGGTAGGAGAGCATGGCCTGGAACTGGAAGTAGTCGTCGGGCCAGGAGAGGCGCGTTCCGAATCCTACGCTTACACCGGCTGTCTGCAGCACCTTGTTGGGGTCGTAGGCGTCCTGGTAGTAGTCGTAGTTGTTGTTGTAGTTATATCCGTAGCCGCCGTAATAGTAGGCATTCTGGTATGCGTTGGCCCAGCGCTTGGAATAGAAGTCGCTGTTGATACCGGTGGAGCGGGAATAGTCGGCCGAGATGGAGAGGGAGTTGGGGCGGCTTCCTCCGATCCAGGGATCGAAGAAGGAGATACTGTAACTTTGGTAATACTTAGCGTTGGTCTGTGCGGATATGGAGAAAGTCTGGCCGTCGCCGCGGGGGATGATGCCCTTGTAGGCCGACGGGTTGAACAGGTTCTTCATCGAGAAGTTGGAGAACGAGAGGGCGAGCGTACCGGTGATGCCCGTCTGTCCCCATCCGAACGACAGCTGCACCTTGTCGTTGGCTTTTGACTCGAGGTTGAACACGATGTCGACGGTGCCGTCGCTTTCGTTAGGCTCGGGACGGATGTCCATGTTCTCGGGGTTGAAGTGTCCCCCGGCGGCGATCTCGCGGGCCGAACGCATCAGGTCGGACTTGCTGAACAGCTCGCCCGGGCGCACGCGCAGTTCACGACGTATCACCTTCTCGTACAGCTGATCGTTACCGTTGATGACGACGCGGTTGATGCGTGCCTGCGGACCCTCGATGACGCGCATCTGCAGCGCGATGGAGTCGCCGTGAATCTGTTCCTCGATTGGAACAAGGTTGAAGAACAAGTATCCGTTGTCGGTATATAGCGACGACACGGCGTCCTCGTCCTCGTTGGTGCGTTTGTTCAGCATCTTCTGGTTGTAGACGTCGCCGGGGTACATGCCCAGCACGGCGTTCAGCGTCTCGGTGGGATATACGGTATTGCCAACCCAGTCGATGGCGGAGATGTAGTATTTATTGCCTTCGTCCACGTCGAGGAATACGTCGACGGTCTTGTCGTCGAATTTGGCCACCGAGTCGTGCACTATCTTTGCGTCACGGTATCCGAGTTCGTTGTATTTGTCGATGATGCGCTGCTTGTCGTCCTCATAGTCGGATTCGACGAACTTTTTCTGGCTGAACAGCTTCAGGATGTCGTTCTTCTCGGTGGTCTTCTTCATGGTGCGCTTGATCTTGCGGTCGGACATCACCTGGTTGCCGTCGATATAGATCTTGTGCACCTTGACCTTGGCGTTTTTCTGAATCACGAATGTGAGGAAGGAATGGTTTTCCTTCGACAGGTCGTTGGTCTGACGGACATCGACCGAAACGTTCTTGAAGCCTTTCTTCTCGTAGTAATTCTCCACGATCTGCTTGGCTCGGTTTATGATGTTGGGCGTAAGCTGCTGGCCCTCGACCATGGATAGGCGTTCCAGAATGTCCTTTTTCTCGCTGCTCTTGGTACCCTCGAACTTGATTTCAGAGAGGCGGGGTTGCTGCTGAAGCTCGATGTCGAGCCACACCTTGTCGCCGGCAATCTTGTCGACGTTGATCCGCACCTTGGAATACAGTCCCTGACGCCAGAAGCGACGTACGGCATCCGAGATTTCCTGACCCGGAATCTCGATTTTGTCGCCTATGGAGAGGCCGGAGTAACCGATGACCACGTAGTCATCGGCGCTCTTTAGGCCCGACGTGCGTATTCCCGCTATCTCGTATGTCTTGGGAAGCGGAGAATAGATTATCTCCGGGTTGTATATGGTATCGACGGGTACCTCGGGCTGGATTGGCAGCTCAAGCAAATTCTGGGCGCTGCCGTAAGGCACGGCGGCGACGACGGTTAAAAGCAACGTGAAGAAACGAGCAATATGGCGTATATTCATCATTCTTGGGTAGCTGATCGTTGAACTTGGTCGGAAGTTTTGCCGAAACGGCGTTCGCGGTTGGTATAATGTATCAGGGCCTGCTCAAAGTCGGTCTCGCTGAAGTCGGGCCAGAGAACAGGGGTGAAGTAGAGTTCGGAGTAAGCGATTTGCCAGAGGAGGAAGTTGGATATTCGCTGTTCGCCTCCGGTTCGGATCAATAGGTCGGGGTCTGGCATTCCGGCAGTGGAGAGACGGTCGGCGATGTCGGCGTCCGAGATGGATCCGGGATCGAGAGTGCCTTCGGCAGCAAGTTTCGCTATTTTCCTGACGGCGCGGGTTATCTCCCAGCGCGAGGAATAACTGAGGCAGAGGTTCAGGTTCAGGCCGTCGCACTGCGCCGTGAGGTCGCGGCCCTCGAACAGATTGAGCCGCACCGGTTCGGGGAGGCGGTCGATGTCGCCCAACAGGTTGATGTGTACGTTGTTGTTGCGCAGTTCGGGGGCTTCGCGCAGGATGGTCTCGCCGATGAGGTGCATCAGGACGTTCACCTCCTCGGCGGGGCGGTTCCAGTTCTCGGTGCTGAAAGCATAGAGGGTCAGGTATTTTATACCGAGGTCAGAGGCGAAACGGGTGATGCGGTTCACGGAGTTGACGCCCTCGGAGTGGCCCGTGGTGCGGGTCTGCAGGCGCTGCCGTGCCCAGCGGCCGTTGCCGTCCATGATGATGGCTACGTGCTGCGGCAGTTTGTCGGGCGCGATGCCCGGGATGGTTCGTTTGGGTGTCATCTGCGTGTGTTATTTATACATTTTTCTTGGAGTGTGGTAATTGCAGGCCGCACAGCGTTTGCTGAATTCGTAGCTTACGGTGAATGTCAGGGTTGAGTACCAGTCGGTGTTCTTCATGAACGCCGATTTGATGCCCTGGGGGTCGTCGAGCAGCGGGCCGTCCAGCTTGTCGGTGAAGGTCTTTTTCATCAGGAACTCGAGGCCGAGGTTCCATCGGCGCGACGGCTTGTACTTGAAGCCGACGCCGAGCGGGATGGTGAACGCCGCGCTCGATTTGCCATCGGCTGTGAAGGCCGTGAGGCTGACGCCGGCGGTGATATACGGAGTCCAGCGCTTCAGCTTGCGGTAGGTCTTGCCCATGCCGTAGTTGAAGAAATGAAATTCCACGCTTTCGCCTATTTCATAGAAAGTGGTGGAAAACTTGTAGTTCTCGTGCGTGGGGAACACGTTGTCCATCTGAGCTGAATTGCCGCGGAGGCCGCCCACGTATAAGTTGGTCTTGAAGTTGAAGCGGGGATTCCAGATGTAGCGGAACAGAACCTCGGCGTTCCAGGAAGGGTTGCGCCACAGGTTGGCGTTGTTGGCATCGCCGAGATAGCCGGTCATGCCGATTCCACCGCCTATGTCGAAGCGGTAGTCTTCCTGGGCGCGCACGGCAAATGAACCCGACGCGGCCGACAGCAAGAGGATTATGGCTATGACCTTCCGCATTTATCAGATTATGGGGGTGAACGTGAGGCGGTTCAGCACGCCGCGCCAGATGGTGTTATACAATTTGCCGTCAGGGCTGTAGCCGCCGATCAGGTAAATGTACGGGCAATCCCATGAGATGATGCCGCCCTCCACCTGCCAGGGAATGCGCTGCCTGGCGTTGCTCTTGAACTCGGTGGACCAGTTGTCGGACAGGTCGGCGTCGAGTTTGGTGGACACTACGATGTTGTCGCAGCCCCACATGGCGGGGATGCAGTCGGGAAGCTGGAGCGAAGTCTTGCCCAGACGCCAGCTCACGCCGTTGTCGTACGATATGTAGACGTTGCGGTTGATGGAATTGTCGGCTTTGCGGCCGCCTATCAGCATCCATACGCGGAACTCCTCGTCGCGGGTGTTCTGTATGTTGCGGCGGTAATAATAGTACGGGATGATGGAAGCCTGTTCCAGAGCGTCGATGTCGCCGTCGTTGAGACATATCCATTCGGCACCGTCGAACGCCCATGTGGCGGGGCTTAGCTTGCCATCGGTCTTGACGCCGCCCATGAAGAAGGCCACAGGCGACAGTGTCCATTTGTTCTGCAGGGTCACGAAGTTAGAGAATCCGTCCACGGGGAAGTCGGCGGGAAGTTCCTTCTCGTTCAGGTTCAGCATGGGATACTGGGCGAACAGGCGTTTGTCGCCGTCCATGCGTATTCCCACTATTGTTTCCAGATAGGAGCCAATTACGTTTTCCCATGTCTGGCCGGTGGTGGTCCAGGTCGCAGCCTGGTCGGAGCTTTGCCACAGCTCGCCGGAATCGGAGAGGAGGTAGATCTTGCCGCCGGCCACCGACAGCGTTTCGATGCGGGGCGTGAAAGGCAGGTGGGCCGCCGCGGACTCCACATTCTCCTGGAACGCATCGTCGGAGTGGGCGAAAGTAAGTGCGCCGTCAGCCTCGCGTATCAGAGAGAGAGCCATGTCGTTGTCGAGCAGAATCGTTTTCTGAGCCACCGGATCGGGCCGGAGGGATGGAAGCCTGCGCACGTTGGCCTCGTCCCAGCGCAGGGAGTCGGCGTATTCCTTATGGACATTCAGACGCACGCGGTATTCCTTCTGCATGTCGCCGTATTTGAGCAATAGGCTGACGCGGCCGGTGTAGTCGATGGAGTCGCCGGGATTTTTCTTATAGTCCACGGAGCCGGTGCGCGTGCTTCCGCCATCCATGATGACCAGCACCGAATCGACAGCCGTGTTGTAGGTGATTGAGGTGACAAGCTTCGAGACGTCGACGCCCGGACGTATGGAGTCGGCATTGAAAATGACGCCGTTGTTCAGGTCGATCGAGAAATATGCGGTGTCGGAGGCCGTTCCGGACTTTTCCGACGGGTAGCGTACGGAAAACTTGGTGACGGCGAGGGTGCCGTAGTCGACATATACGGAAGTAGTAGCACTGTCCTCGTTGCATGATGTCGCGACAAGGGGCAATATGGCGGCTATGAGCAAGCCTCGTATGATTGAAAAGAAACGCATTCTATGGTGCTTCTTGGTTACAAACTGCAAATTTAGCAAATTTTAGGGATATAATAGCTTAAAAACGGAAATTAATGTTTTTTAAGTGTCCGCAAGGGCGGGGAAGGTGAGGAAAGAGAAGGGCACACCCTGGAAATGGGCGTGCCCGGAGTATGGGAGGAGTCGAAGCCGCGGGCTTCGACCACAGTAACGATGCAGGGGCCTTCGGAATTGGGAAGGGGGCCTTCGGAGTGAGCCGGGGTTACTTCGGCTTGGACTCGCAGTAGAGGCAGCGGTAGCTGCCGGGGTTGGCGAGGTCGGGACGGAAGCAGGCGTCTACGTTCTCAACGTTGCTGATGCACTTGGGGTTGGAGCAGACGTGCCGGTTGCGGACCACATCGTCGGGCACCAGCTTGGGTGCATTCTCCGCGTCCTTTAGCTGTGCCCATTCCAGAAGCTTGAGGATGAGGGCCATGCGGACGTATTTGCCGTTCCTGACCTGACGGAAGTAAGCGGCGCGCGGGTCGGTGTCGACATCGACCGAAATCTCGTTGACGCGGGGCAGCGGATGCAGGATGCGCATCTCGGGCTTGGCGTCGCGGAGTTTGTCGGGCGTGAGGATGAAGCAGTCCTTGACACGGTCGTATTCGTCCTGATCCAGGAAACGCTCCTTCTGCACGCGGGTCATGTACAGCACGTCAAGCTCGGGCATCACCTCCTCCATCGAGTTGACCTCGACGTAGGGGATGCCGTACTTGTCGCACACTTCTTCCTTCATGTATGCCGGGAGGCGGAGCTGGTCGGGAGCGATGAGCACCACCTTGATGCCCTTGTAGCGCGACAGGGCCTTGATGAGGGAATGGACGGTGCGGCCGAAACGGAGGTCGCCGCAGAAACCGATGGTGAGATTGTCGAAGCGTCCTATCTCGCGGCGGATGGTCAGCAGGTCGGTCAGGGTCTGCGTGGGGTGCGCGTGCGAGCCGTCGCCGGCGTTGATGACCGGAGTGGAGGAATTGATGGCAGCCACAAGGGGGGCGCCTTCCACGGGGTGACGCATGGCGATGATGTCGGCGAAGCAGTTGATGACGCGTGTGGTGTCGGCCACGGTCTCGCCCTTGCTTACGGAGGTGTTGTTGGCGTTGCTGAAACCGATGACGTTGCCACCCAGTTCCATCATGGCCGAGGTGAACGACAGGCGCGTGCGCGTCGAAGGTTCGTAGAACAGAGTGGCCAGCTTCTTGCCCTTGCAGGCTTCGGCATACTTGGCCGGATTGTCGATGATGTCAAGCGCAAGGTCGATGACTTCCTGCAGCTCGTCGGTCGACAGGTCGGTAGGTTCTATTACGTGACGCATGATATCAGTCTTTAAGCCATTCGGCGGGGTTGGCGATGAACTTGTGCAGCATAGGCACCTGGTCGGGCTGGATATAGCCTTCTTCGGCGGCCACGTGCACCAAGGTGCTGAAGTTGGAGAGGGAATGGTTCGTGACGTTGGCCTGAGCCAGACGGTCGATACCCTTCTGCATTCCGTAGGTGAAGATGGATACCACACCGAGCACATCGGCGCCGGCCTCGCGGAGCGCCTCGACAGTCTCTACGCAGCTGCCGGCCGTGGAGATAAGATCTTCTACAACAACCACCTTCATGCCCGGGTCAAGACGGCCCTCGATGCGGTTGTTGCGGCCGTGGTCCTTGGCGGCGCCGCGCACATAGCCCATGGGGAGGTCGAGGAGATAAGCCGCGATGGCGGCGTGGGCGATACCGGCTGTAGAAGTGCCCATCAGCGCCTGAGCCTCAGGATAATACTTGCGGACTGTGTCGGCTATGCCCTGCTCGATGACGCGACGCACCTCCGGATAGCCCAAGGTGAGGCGGTTGTCGCAATATACGGGCGACTTGATGCCTGACGCCCAGGTGAAGGGATCGTCGGGACGCAGGAACACAGCCTTGATGGAGAGGAGTGCTTTTGCTACTTGTTTTTCCATAAAATATATGGTCTGAAAAGTGAATTTTAAATTTTGCTTCAATTGCCGATGGCCCGGAGAATCAGATACCGGCGAACTCCTTGCGGGCCTTGAGGTAAGCGGCCACGGGGTCGGGAGCGGCAGTGATGGGGCGACCCACGACGATGAAATCAGAGCCTATCTCACGGGCGCGTTCGGGGGTGGTGACACGCGACTGGTCGTCGGCACCGGCGTTGGGGTAGCGGATGCCGGGAGTAACGGCCAGGAACTCGGGACCGCAGGCCTCCTTGACAATCGATGCCTCCAGGGGCGAGCATACCACGCCGTCCAGACCGGCTGCCTTGGCGTTCTGCGCGTATTTGGCGATGGTCTCGTTCATGGGGGTGTCGATCAGCAGCTGGTTCTTCAGCGCTTCGGGCGACGTGGATGTGAGCTGAGTGACGGCGATGAGCAGAGGACGCTTGCGGCCCTCGGGCGTACCTTCCTCCAGGCCCTGCAGACCGGCCGCCATCATTTCGATGGTGCCCCCGGCGTGCACGTTGATCATGTCTATGTCCATGCCGGCCAGTACCTTCATCGACTTCCGGACCGTGTTGGGAATGTCGTGCAGCTTGAGGTCGAGGAAGATGCGGTGTCCGCGTTCGCGCAGACGGCGCACTATGTCGGGTCCGGCTCCGTAGTAAAGCTCCATGCCTATCTTGACGAAGGGGCGCAGGTCGCCGAACTGTTCCAGGAATTTCAGAGTGGTGTCAGCGTCGGGAAAATCGCACGCTATGATAACGTCTTTGTTCATCGTATGTCGTTGTATGTCAGATTGGTTTGATGGAAGATAGAGAGTCGATGCCGTAGCGTTCCATTGCGGCGGGGAGTTCACGCACAATGTTGTAGCAGGCCATGGGGTCGAGCAGGTTTGCGGTGCCGACCTCAACGGCCTTGGCGCCGGCCAGCATCATCTCCAGTATGTCGTCGGCCGACATGACGCCGCCGCAACCGATGACGGGGATGTTGACCGCACGCGACACCTGATAGACCATGCGTAGAGCCATCGGGAACACAGCCGGACCGGAGAAACCGCCCATCACGTTTGCCACGACGGGGCGTTTGGTCTTGAGGTCGATGCGCATACCCAGGAACGTGTTGGCGCAAACCAGACCGTCGGCACCGGCATCCTCGGCGGCGCGGGCCATCTCGACTATGTCGGTCACGTTGGGGCTGAGCTTGACGAACAGCGGCGTCCGTGTGCATTTTTTGACCGCCGAAGTTACCTTGGCGATGTTTTCGGCCGAGGTTCCGAACGCCATGCCGCCGCCGTGCACATTGGGACAGCTCACGTTCAGCTCCAGGATGTCTACCTGTGGCTGACCGTCCATGCGGCGGCAGGTCTCGCAGTATTCATCTACCGAGAAGCCGCTGATATTGGCGATAATCGGGCCGTTATATACGTCGCGCAACTTGGGCAGCTCGTCGCTGATCACCTTGTCGACGCCCGGATTCATCAGTCCCACGGAATTGATCATGCCCGACGGGCATTCGGCCACGCGTGGCAGCGGGTTGCCGAAGCGAGCGTCGAGGGTGGTGCCCTTTACCGATATGGCGCCCAGGGTGTTAAGGTCGTAATAAGGAGCCATGACGTAGCCGAAGCCGAAGCAGCCGCTGGCTGGGATGACGGGGTTTTTGAGAGTGAGGGAGCCGAGGCTCACCTGCAGGTCGCGGTTCATTCCCATATCAGTTCCTCCTTTCTGAATACGGGGCCTTTCTTGCATACGCCGGCGGGGCCGTTGGTGGTTTTTATGGCGCAGCAGGCGCAGACTCCGAATCCGCAGGCCATGCGTGTCTCGAGGCTTAGCTGGCCGGAGATAGGCATGGTGTCGCACAGGGCGCGTAGCATCGGGCTTGGACCGCATGCGTAGAAATAGTCGGCGTCAAGACCGGCCTCCTTGTAAGCGTCTGTCACGAAACCCTTTGTGCCAAGCGAACCGTCGACAGTGGCCATATACACCGGCAGTCCCAGGTCTACGAACAGGTCATGCAGCACTGCGCGTTCCTTGGAGGCGAAACCAAGCACTACGGCAGGTCGGATACCCTTGTCCATCAGAGCCTTGGCGAGACCGTAGAGAGGTGCTGTGCCGATACCTCCCCCCAACAGCACGGGACGCTCCGTCGGAACGGAGATGTCGAAACCGTTGCCGAGAGGGCAGAGTATGTCGAGTTCCTGCGGGGGCAGCATCTTCGACATTTTCTCGGTGCCTTCGCCCACCACATCGTATGCGAGCAGGATGGTGCTGTCGTCCCAGTCGCAGATGGAGATGGGACGGCGCAGGAAGCAGCCGTCAACGGCTACGTTGACAAACTGGCCGGGCCTGGTGATGCCGGACGTGTCGCCGCGCAGGCGCATCAGCCATGTGGCGCCCGTGAGGTGGCGGTTCTCAATTATCGTGTATTTCATGACTCTGTACTTTCTGAGTAATAATCGTTATTAATAAAAACGCTCCGGCCGTTGAAAAAGGTTGCCATGACCTTGCCGTAAAGTTCAAGACCTGCGAAAGGTGTGGCGTGACCCATCGACACGAGCCTGTCGGGGTCAACCGTGAACGGATTGCTGAAGTCTACTAATGTGAAATCGGCACGCTGGCCCGGCTCCAGGCCGCCCTTGATGCCGAAAATGTGGCGCGGATTCACGGCCATCAGCTCAATCATCCTGCTGAATGAGATCAGCCCCGTACGCACGGCGTAAGTGTAGACGGCGGGAAGCGACAGCTCGATTCCTGTGACACCCATAGCCGATTTGAGCAGACCTTTGGACTTCTCCTCGGCCGAGTGGGGGGCATGGTCGGAAGCGATGCAGTCGATGGTGCCGTCCTGAATGCCTCGGATCAGTTCGTCGCGGTCGTCGGCCGCACGGAGCGGAGGATTCATTTTGAAACGCCCCTCGTCCTGCAGGTCGGCGTCGGTGAAGACTAAATAATGGGCGCCGGTCTCGGCAGTGACGTCAACGCCACGTGCCTTGGCGTCGCGTATCAGGCGCACGCTCTCCTTGGTGGAGACGTGGCAGATGTGCAGACGGCAGCCGGTTTCCTCGGCCAGACGTATGTTGCGCTCCACTTCGTGCCATTCGCTTTCGGAGCAGATGCCGGGCAGACCATGTTCGCGGGCATAGTCGCCGTCGTGGATGCAGCCGCCGCGCACCAGTTCCATCACCTCGCAATGCTCGGCCAGAACCTTGCCCGTGCGGGCTATCCCTTTCATCGACTCGCGCATCACGTCCTCGGACTCTATGCCCGAGCCGTCGTCGCTGAACGCGCACACGTATGGCGCAAGCTCCGCATAGTCCACCGGTTCCTTGCCAATGCGGCCGCGTGTGATGGTGGCGTACGGCAATACCTCGATTTCGGCGCCACGGTCTATGGCGTCGAGCTGCCGGCGCAGATTGGGCATGGAGTCGGGAGCCGGCTTGAGGTTGGGCATTGTGCAGACGGTGGTGAACCCGCCCGCAGCCGCAGCCTTAGAGCCGGTGGCGACGGTCTCCTTGTACTCGAAGCCGGGCTCGCGGAAGTGTACGTGCACGTCGACCAGACCGGGGATGGCGGTGAGTCCGCGTCCGTCAAATTCAAGACCGGCCCACGGGCCGACATGACCTATCTCGCGGATCACGCCGTCCTCCACCATGATGGAGACCGGCTCGCCGTTAGGGTCGCACAGGCGTACGTTTCTGATCAGAGTCTTCATAACCGCTGTGTTAGAATTCCTGCCAGGACTTGATTTCAATTTCCTCCGGCTTTACGGTGAGGAAAGCGTAGATGAACGCCGAAGCGAGTCGGGCGTTGGTTATCAGCGGGATATTGAGGTCGATTGCCGTGCGGCGCACCTTGTAGCCGTTCGTTACCTGCGAGTCGGAATGGTTTGCCGGGAGATTGATCACCAGGTCTATCTCATGGTTGTGCAGCAGGTCGAGGGCCTGGGGCTGGCCGAGCGAATCGGGCCAGAACACCATGGTGTTGGGAATGCCGTTCTCCGACAGGTGACGCGATGTGCCCGGCGTCGCGTAGAGGTTGTAGCCGTTTTTGGCCAGCATCTGCGCGGCCTTGAGCATGTCGCCCTTCTGCTTGCCGTTGCCGGTGGAGAGGAGGATGTTCTTGCCCGGGATGCGGAGTCCGACAGACAGCATGGAGGTCAGCAGAGCCTTGCGGGCGTCGTCGCCGATGCAGCCTACCTCGCCGGTGGACACCATGTCGACGCCAAGCTTCGGGTCGGCCTTCTGCAAACGGTTGAACGAGAACTGCGACGCCTTGACACCAACATAATCCAGGTCGAACACGCTCTTGTCGGGACGCTCCACGGGGAGGCCGAGCATGATGCGTGTGGCCAGCTCGATAAGGTTGATTTTCAGGACCTTGCTTACGAAGGGGAACGAGCGCGAGGCGCGCAGGTTGCACTCTATGACCTTGATGTCGTTCTCGCGGGCCAGGAACTGGATGTTGAACGGGCCGGAGATATTGAGCTGTTCGGCTATCTTCTTGGAAATCTTCTTGATGCGACGTGCAGTCTCCACATACAGCTTCTGCGGCGGGAACTGGATGGTGGCGTCGCCGGAATGGACGCCGGCATATTCCACATGCTCGGAGATGGCGTAAGCGATAATCTCGCCGTTGCAGGCCACAGCATCCATTTCCACCTCCTTGGCGTTTTCAAGGAACTGGGAGACAACGACCGGATGACGCTTGGAGACATTAGCCGCTTCGGTGAGGAAGCGTTCAAGCTGGTCGGGGCCAGTGCAGACATTCATGGCCGCGCCCGAGAGGACGTAGCTGGGACGCACCAGGACGGGGAAACCAACCTTCTCCACAAACTTGTTGATATCCTCCATCGACGTGAGGGCCGACCATTCGGGCTGGTCGACGCCGATGCGGCCCAGCATTGCCGAGAATTTCTCGCGGTCCTCGGCGTTGTCGATGCTTTGTGCCGAGGTGCCGAGCAGGTTGATGCCCACGTGGTCGAGACGCATTGCCAGGTTGTTGGGAATCTGGCCGCCGGTGCTTACCACCACTCCGTGAGGCGTCTCCAGGTCGAGGATGTCAAGCACGCGCTCGAAGGTAAGCTCGTCGAAATAGAGGCGGTCGCATATATCATAGTCGGTCGATACGGTTTCGGGGTTGTAATTGATCATTACGGAACGCCAGCCCTCCTTGCGGATGGTGTTGAGCGCCTGGACGCCGCACCAGTCGAACTCAACGGACGAACCGATGCGATAGGCACCCGAACCGAGTACCACGACCGACTTGCCGTCGTTCTCATAGTCGATGTCGTGTGCGTCGCCGTTATAGGTGAGGTACAGATAGTTGGTCTGAGCCGGGAATTCGCCGGCCAGGGTGTCGATCTGCTTCACGGCCGGAACCACGCCCAGCTCCTTGCGGCGGTCGCGCACCATCAGGATAGCCTGCTCGATGTCGCAGTCCTTCTCCATTCCGACGGCGCGGGCAATCTGGAAGTCTGAGAAACCCTGGCGCTTGGCGCGCAGCATCAGGTCGCGGTCTATAGCGTCCAGACCCTTGAGCGAGTGCAGCCGGCGGTCGGTGTCGTGTATGTTCTTCAGCTTGTGCAGGAACCACTTGTCAATGCGGGTCAGCTCGTGGATGCGGTCGATGGAATATCCGCGGTCGAAAGCCTTTTCAATCACGAAGATACGCTTGTCTGTCGGAGCCTTGAGGGCCGTATCGACATCATCAAGCACCAGTTCCTTGTTGTCGACAAAACCATGCATTCCCTGGCCTATCATACGGAGGCCCTTCTGAATGGCCTCCTCGAAAGTGCGTCCGATGGCCATTACCTCGCCGACAGACTTCATGGACGATTCCAGCTCGCGGTTTACGCGGCGGAACTTGCCGAGGTCCCAGCGTGGAATCTTGCAGACCACGTAGTCAAGGGCGGGTTCGAAGAACGCCGTGGTGTCCTTGGTCACCGAGTTGCGTATGTCGAACAGACCGTAGCCGAGGGCCAGCTTGGCGGCCACGAATGCGAGGGGATAGCCGGTGGCCTTGGAAGCCAGGGCCGACGAGCGCGACAGACGCGCGTTGACCTCGATGACGCGGTAATCCTCGGAATCGGGGCAGAGGGCGAACTGCACGTTGCACTCGCCCACGATGCCTATGTGGCGAGCGATGCGGATGGAAAGCTCGCGCAGCTTATGGTATTCGGAATTGGAGAGGGTCTGCGAGGGAGCCACCACGATGCTCTCGCCGGTGTGGATGCCAAGGGGGTCGAAGTTCTCCATGTTGCAGACCGTGATGCAGTTGTCGAAACGGTCGCGCACCACCTCGTACTCGATTTCCTTCCAGCCTTTCAGACTCTTTTCCACCAGCACCTGCGGCGAGAACGAGAAGGCTTTCTCAGCTAACTTGATCAGCTCACCCGGAGTGTCGCAGAATCCGGAACCGAGACCGCCCAATGCGTATGCCGCGCGCAGGATGACGGGATAACCGAGCTTGGATGCGGCTTCAAGAGCCTGTTCGGTGTTCTCGCAAGCCTCCGATGCGATGGTCTTGACGTTGATTTCCGAAAGTTTCTCCACGAATATCTCGCGGTCCTCGGTGTCGATGATGGACTGCACGGGCGTGCCGAGCACCCGGACGCCGTATTTTTCGAACACGCCGCTATGGTACAGCTCGACGCCGCAATTCAGGGCCGTCTGGCCGCCGAATGCCAGCATGATGCCGTCGGGGCGCTCCTTGGCTATGACGCGCTCCACGAAGAAGGGGGTGACGGGCAGGAAATAGATGTGGTCGGCCACACCCTCGCTGGTCTGCACCGTGGCGATGTTGGGGTTGATCAGCACGGTCTCGATTCCCTCCTCGCGCAGGGCCTTCAGGGCCTGGCTGCCGGAATAGTCAAACTCGCCGGCCTCGCCTATCTTCAGCGCGCCCGAACCTAAGACCAGTACTTTCTTGATATCTTTCACTATGGAATTATCTTGAGACATGATGTTAGCAGGTTAGAGAGTTAGAGGGATTTGACTTGGTCGATGAACTCATCGAAAAGGAACTCCGTGTCGACCGGACCGCCGCAGGCCTCGGGATGGAACTGCACCGAACGCCATGGCCTGGACGTGTGGCGGATGCCCTCGTTCGATCCGTCGTTCATGTTGGTGAACCAGGGCGCCCAGTCGGCGGGGAGCGTGTCGGCGTCGACGGCATATCCGTGGTTCTGGCTTGTGACGAAGCAACGCACGTCGCCTTCCAGACGTGCCGGCTGGTTGTGGCTGCGGTGGCCGTATTTCAGCTTGTAGATGTCGGCACCGGCGGCTTTGCCTAAGAGCTGATGACCGAGGCAGATGCCCATCAGCGGGCGTTTCTCGTCGGGGTTGGATATGAATTTACGGATGTTGTTCACCGTGACGGCGCAGGTCTCGGGATTGCCGGGGCCGTTGCTGAGGAACAGCGCGTCGAAATCCAGAGTGTTGAAATCGTAGTCCCAGGGCACACGGATCACCTCGACGCCACGGTTGGCCAGACAGCGGACAATGTTGTTCTTGGCACCGCAGTCCACGAGCACCACACGCTTCAGGCCCTTGCCTTCGTTATAGACCTGCACGTCCTTGGGGCTGACGCGCTCCACGAAATTGATGTCGCCGTAATCCTCGAAAGCCGGTTCCGGAGTGTCCTCCACCAATATCTTGCCGCGGATCACGCCCTGTTCGCGCAGGTGCTTGGTCAGCGAGCGTGTGTCGATACCGGTAATGGCGGGCACACCCTGCGAGGCGAGCCACTGAGACAGACTGCGTGCCGCGTTCCAGTGCGAGTACTCGTCGCTGTAATCGCACACCACCATGCCGGCGGCGTGGATGCGCTCCGATTCCAGGAAGCGTGCCATTCCGTCGTCGGCTCTGTCGTCGGCCGGTACGCCGTAATTGCCCACAAGAGGATATGTCAGTGTCATAATCTGACCGGCATACGAAGGGTCGGTGAGACTCTCGGGATATCCGGTCATGGCGGTGTTGAACACCACCTCGCCCGAAACGCTGGCGTCCGCGCCGAAGGAATACCCCTCGTAGCGGGTGCCGTCTTCAAGTATCAGTGTGGCTCTTTTCATGAAGTTATGTTGTTGTGTCAGGCCCTGGGCCTGTCGTTTTTAGTTTTAAATAGATATTGTCCATGTAGGAGATGAACGCCTCGTTGATGCGGCGTACGCCTCCGGGAGTGGGATAGCGGCCCGAGAAGTACCAGTCGCCGGGATGTCCCGGGATGGCGTCGTGCAGTCCGTCGAGGGTCTGGAACACGATGCGTATGTCGGTCGTGACGCCCTCGGGGCGCAGCATCTCGACCATCTTGTCGGCTATCTCGGTGTCCGAGAACAGGTCGTACAGCTCGGTGACGTAGTTTGCCATCTGCTCCTTGGGGAGTGATTGCTGCGCCTTGCACTTGGCGTAAATGTCGGTCAGCACGTGTTCAAGGCCACGGTCGCGTGCCAGCTCCACGGCGGCGCGGAATCCGATGAATTCCTCCATGCGCGCCATGTCGATGCCGTAATAGTCGGGGTATTTCACGATGGGGCTGGAGCTTACTATCACTATGCGCTTTGGATGCAGGCGGTCGAGGATGCGTATGATGGATTCGCGCAGCGTGGTGCCGCGCACTATGGAGTCGTCGATGATGACGAGATTGTCGGTGTAGGGGCGTAGCGAACCGTAAGTGATGTCGTAGACGTGGGCGGCCAGGTCGTTGCGGCTGGCACCTTCGGAGATGAACGTGCGCAGCTTGATGTCCTTGATGGCCACCTTTTCGGATCGGATGCGGCGCGACAGAATTTTCTCGATGTCGGCATTGTCGGATTCGTGCCCGAGGCTGCGGATGGCCTCGGCCTTCTCGCGGTTCAGAAACTCGTTGAAACCCTGCACCATTCCGTAGAAGGCCACCTCGGCAGTGTTGGGGATATAGGAGAACACCGTGTTGTCGACGTCATGGTCCACGGCGTCGAGAATCTGGGGCACCAGGTTGATGCCTAATTTCTTGCGTTCGTTGTAGATGTCGGCGTCGGAGCCACGCGAGAAGTAGACTCGCTCGAACGAGCATGCGGCGTAGTTGCGCGGCGGGATTATCTGCGGAGTCTCAAGGCGGCCGTCGGCGTGGAGCACGATGGCCTGGCCGGGCTTCAGCTCGCGGATCTGTTCGGCACTGACATTGAATGTGGTCTGCAGCACGGGGCGTTCGGAGGCCAGGGAGAACACCTCGGAATCCATGAAATAGAACGCGGGGCGTATTCCCCAGGGGTCGCGCAGGGCGAAAGCCTCGCCGGAGCCGGTGACGCCGCACACCACGTAGCCGCCGTCCCAGACGGTGCAGCTGGTGCGCAGCACGTTGCTCATGTCGATGTTGTCTTCGATGAAACGAGTGATGTCGCAGTCGGTAAGTCCCTGTTCCATGGCCATCTTGAACAGGCGTTCGGATTCGCGGTCCAGACGGTGGCCTAACTGTTCCAGCAGCAGGAACGTGTCGGAGATCATGCGCGGGTGCTGCCCCTTGACGGCAATTTCGCCGAAAATCTCGTCCACGTTGGTCATGTTGAAGTTGGCGCAGATGCACAGGTTCTTGGCGCGCCAGTTGTTGCGCCGCAGGAAAGGATGGACAAAAGAAATGCCGCTTTTCCCCGTGGTGGAATATCGGAGATGACCCATGTAGAGTTCACCTGCGAAGGGGAATGAGCGGCTTGCGAGATCGGCGATGTCGGATGAGGCATCGAGGTCGTCGGGCGACAGACCGTTAGCGGCGGCTTCCTGAGCCAATGCCTGATTGGCGGCGGCGAAAATGTCCTTGATGGCATCCACGCCCATGGCGCGTTCCCTGAACATGAATTCCTGACCCGGCTCCGCGTTGAGTTTGACGCAAGCCAAACCGGCTCCCTCCTGGCCTCGGTTGTGCTGTTTCTCCATCAGCAGATAGAGCTTGTTCAGACCGTATCGCCAGGTTCCGTATTTCTGCCGGTAGTGTTCCAGCGGCTTGAGCAGTCTCACCATTGCTACGCCGCATTCATGTTTAAGTTGTTCCATGCTGTGATTCGCTTTGCAAAGATAATAAAAAAATGGCACTCCATAAAGAAGTGCCATAAAATTAACTAAGTATCTTCGGATTGCGGGCAATCTCGACAAGGGAATCGAGGGCCTGCTGGTTCTTGGGCTTGTGGTCGAGGAAGTGGAGCAGCACCCTGTAATGGTGCAGGTCGGATCCGGTGATGTCGATCATGCCTTCCTTCAGTAGCCATTCGGCCTTGGCCCGTGCGGTTTCGCCATACATGCCCACAAGGGACATGAAATTGGTCTGGAACACTACGCCCCGGTCTTTCCACGTCAGATAATCGTTCTCGTCCATATATCTGTATCGTTCCGGGTGAGCCAGAATGGGAGTGAGTCCCGTGGAGATGATGTTCTGCATCATCTGCTCCATGCCGAAGGGGGGATTTACATAGGATGTCTCGACAAGAAGATATTTGCCGTCGGGACCGATTGTGAGCAGGTCGTTGGCCTGAAAGCGCTCCTCGAACAGAGAGTCGAGCATGTTTTCGGCCGCCAGCTGAAGCTGTATCGGGCCTTGGTATTCGGCCTGCAGTTCCGCGAAACGGTCGCGCAGGCCCTGAGTGGTGTTGCGGCATTCCTCCATGATGTGTGGGGTGAGCCATACGGACTTTACGCCCAGTTCTTCATATTTCTTCAGAGCAGCGAGCGAATCCTCCATCTTCTGGAATCCGTCGTCCACGCCAGGCAGTATGTGCGAGTGCCAGTCGGTCAGGCCCTTGAACAGACCGCTCTGTTCAAGACTGTTTTTCTTAGTGAATGGCCACATGGTTAAAAGTCGTTGGTGTAGTATGATGAGCCGTAGGTGGCGGCGCGGCTGTTGGCGCCTTCGGTGCCGTTGAGCAGGATGGCCATGCGGCGGAAGCGGTGGTTCCTGTACATTTCGTCGATTTCGGCAACGGCCGTCTTCTCGAGCAGGCCGGCGCGAACCACGAATATGGTCTGGTCCACATATTTCTCAAGTATCTGGGTGTCGACCACGATGTCGATGGGCGGGCAGTCGAGGATTATGTAGTCGTACAAAGGCGAAGCCTCTTTGATGAATTGTCCTATACGGCCGTTGTCAAGCAGTTCGGCGGGGTTGGGAGGCCTGTGGCCGATGGGCATCACGAAGAGACCGGGAGCATCCTTTGACTCCACCACGAGATCTTGCCATCTGTCGGTGGCGCCGGTCAGGTAGTTGCTCAGGCCTTGGTGCGGCATTCCCACAAACTGGGAAGCCGACCCGTGACGCAGGTCGCAGTCCACGAGCAGGGCCTTCTTGCCCTTGACGGCGAATGAGGCGCCGATATTGAATGTGATGAACGACTTGCCGCTGCCGGGGTTGAACGATGTCATCATTATGACGTTGGATGTGTCGGCGTTCTTCATCATGAAGTCGATGTTGCTGCGCACTATTCGGAACGACTCGTTTATGATGTCGCGGTTTCCGGCCTGTACGATGACGGGCAGTTTCTCCAGCTTCTTTTTCTTCTTGTTTCGGTTCAGGCGCTTGGTGAGCCATTCGAATCTCTTCTTGCGGCCCACGAATGGGATTTCGCCGGCAAAAGGCGCCGACATGTCGTCCAGGTCGTGACGAGAGCGAACCTTGTTGTCCATAGTCTCGCGCACGAAGATCAGAGCGGCGGGAAGAAGGATGGAAACGAGGAAGGCGATTGCAAGCACGATTTTCTTCTTGGGCTCCACAGGTTTCGAGGATCCGTAAGGGGGCGTGATGACGCGGGTGTTGTCGGCGGTGAATTTACGCGACAGTTCGTTTTCCTCGCGTTTCTGCAGCAGATAGAGATAAAGTTCTTCCTTGACTTTCTGCTGACGCTCAATACTGAGCAGGGCCTTGGCCTGCTGAGGACCCTCGGCGAGGTTTGCCTTAACCTTGTTTTTCTGCGCCTCCATGTTGAGCACCGCGCGGCGAGTGGCTTCGACCTGTGCGTTTACGGCCCGTATCACGGCTTCTCGCTGTCCTTTGAGCTGTGCGTCGTAGTCCTGCACCAATGGATTGTTGGCCGATGTCGAGGCCTCGACGTTGTTGCGGGCCAGCAGGGTCTGGTTGTAGTTGGAGATCTGTACCTCAAGCTGGTTGCTGCCGGTGCCGGTATTGACGGGAATAACGGAATTGGCGTTGGCCGGATTCGTGATGTATTCCTTAAGATACTGCGACATCTGCATCTGGTTCACGGCGGTCATGATCTCGTTGTCCAGCTGTGACGACGTGTGCATGTTTAACTTGGCCGACTCTTCCAGGTCGGGCACCATAGTCTTTGACTTATACGAGAGGATGTTGTTGTCGACGCCTCCGAGTTCGGTCTCGATCACTGCGAGACGCTCGTCGATGAATTCGTTAGTGGCTGCCGAAACGCGGTTCTTGTCCTTGATCCAATCTTGGTTGTATATCTCCACCATTGTGGACAGAATCGCTTCGGCGCGGGGTATGTTGGTGTTCTTGAGGGTGATTTCAATCACATCGGCATCGCGGTCGGCCAGGTCGACGCCGAGGTTGTTCTGCAGACTTTCCACAGTGCTGTGCAGTCCGTTGTGGGCCACGCCGTATTTCGTTTCTTCTTGTGGAAGTGCGCCGGAGAACTCCGGATTAGGAGTGATGACGACACGGCCGATTGGGGTTCGTGCCGGGACGCCGATACGGGCGGATACGACATCCTTGTGTTTCACGGTCATGCCGGCCTCGTTTACCGACACGAAACGCTCCAGCGATATGGCACCTTTCGGACTGACCGTCATGACGAAGTGACCGTAGTCCTCGTCGTCAAGATCGGGGAACTGGAACAGGTAAGGCTGCGAGGCTCCGAACAGCGAGGTGCCGTGTGGAAACTTAAGCTGATTGACATCAACCTGCAGGTCGAGCCGCTTGGCCACCTGTGTCATCAGGGCCGGCGACTTGAACGTGATTATTTCGTTATAGACGTTGGAACGCACGCGGCCGAGTCCGAAACTGGAGAATGCGGATGCGATGCCGTCGATTGAATTGCCGCTGTCCTCGTCCTTGATCAACACCTGTTCGGTGCGCAGGTATACGGGCATCTTGCGGATTACCTTGTAATAGGCGAACCCGCATATCACGATGACGGACACAAGGAACCATATCCACTTCGAGGCGCAGGCCGCAAGATAGTCGCGCAGATTGAATCCCGACTGGAACGTGGCGTCGGATGTATTTTTGTTTTTAGCCATTTTGTGGGATTACTTTTTGATAAACACGCCGATAGTGGTAGCCACGGTAGTGAGCAGCGATGCGAGCGACACCCAGAAGCTGATGTTTGTCGCGCTGTTTCCATTGGCTATTGTCTCGCGTTTTGTCACGTTGTTAGGTTCGACGTATATCACGTCGTCCTGTTGCAGATAGTAGGCGGGAGAGGAGACAGTCTTGGATGCGTCGGTCAGGTCGACGATGTATGTGTGGACTTTGCCGTCTATGTTGCGAAGCACCTTGACATTGTCGCGCAGACCTGTAATCTTGATGTCTCCGGCCAATGCGAGTGCATCGGTCACCGTCATGTAGTCTTTGTTGAAATCGACACGGCCGGGAGTAAGCACCTCGCCGAGGACACTGACCCCGGAATTGATGAATTCGACGGTCACGGTGGGATCCTTTGCAAGCTCGCGCCCCATTATCTCGCCCTTGATGAATCCGGCTATTTCGGCGCGCGACATGCCTCCGACATGTATGGCTCCCAGCACGGGGAAGTCTATGTCGCCTTTGTTGTCGACGGTATAAGCCGCGATGCTGTTGGACGTGGAGACTCCGGGCTCATATTTGTTGATATGGCCTGCGGCAGCCGTCGATTCGTTGTTGCGCACGGCAAACGCCGGATTGTTGAACAATGCGCTCACTGCGGCGTCGCGTGTCTTGACTATGATGATGATTTTGTCGCCCGGCTTGGCCTTGAACGGCTGCGCCTGCGAGGCGGTGATGATGGCTTCAGGGGTGGCGTCCTGGAAATATGTCACATTTTTCGGGGTGGAACAGCCTGCTATGCCTACGGCACACAATATTGCGACCGCCCCGTATGTAAGACGTTTTCTGATTTCAGTCATTGTTAATTATGTGTTGTCGCGAACAACTTCAAATTATAATCTATACAATCAACTCGGAAAATGGCGTTTTATTTTTTAAAGTGTATTGAAATTGCTAATTTTGCAGACCTTAACAAGGGGATACATTGATCCCGCAAACAGATAAAGAAAAAATATGTCAACACAGATAGACAACGGGGGCGTTGTGGCCAACACGTCGAGCGCCCGGAAGGTGACTACTCGCCGTCTGATCGAGATGAAACAGCGCGGCGAGAAGATAGCGATGCTTACGGCCTACGATTATTCGTCGGCATTGATAGTTGACGGAGCCGGCATAGACGTGATATTGGTGGGCGATTCGGCCAGCAACGTGATGGCGGGCAACGTGACCACCCTGCCGATCACGCTGGACCAGATGATATATCACGCCAAATCGGTGATCAAGGGCACGAAGCGCGCATTAGTGGTGGTGGACATGCCGTTCGGTTCGTATCAGGGCAACTCGAAGGAGGCCCTTGCTTCGGCCATCCGCATCATGAAGGAGAGCCATGCCGAGGCGGTGAAGATGGAGGGCGGATCGGAGATACGCGAGTCGGTGGAGCGCATACTGAGCGCGGGCATTCCGGTGATGGGGCATCTCGGACTGACGCCGCAGAGCATCAACAAGTTCGGTACATACAACGTGCGCGCCAAGGAGGAGGCCGAGGCCGAGAAACTTGTGGCCGACGCCAAGATGCTGGAGGAGATAGGATGCTTCGCAATCGTATTGGAAAAGATACCCGCTGCGCTGACTGCGCGCGTGGTTAAGGAGCTATCGATACCCATCATAGGCATCGGCGCGGGTCCTGCCGACGGTCAGGTATTGGTGATGCACGACATGTTAGGCATCAACAAGGGCTTCTCGCCACGTTTCCTGCGCCGTTACGCCGACCTGGCCGGAGTGATGAACAGCGCCATCGGCCGCTACGTGGAGGACGTCAAGAGCACAGACTTCCCCAACGAGTTGGAATCATATTGAGGCGATTCGATGAGCAGTATGAAGCGTATATGCCATTTATAGCAAGGGGGTTCCGTATGAGCGGAACCCTCTTGCTATCTGTAGATATAGGCGACTTCAATATTGGCCTGAGTTCGCGCGCTCAACCATGAATGCCACATGCTTGCGCATCCATTCGCACAATTCGTCAGCTCGTTTTTTAACGTCCGATGCCGGATTACGATAGAACCAGTCTCCGGCATACGATTCAGGCCAAACACAGGCATCCTGTTTCGAGCTTGGCTCAATCAATTCTGCATATTCCTTTATGAATGCTATTAAATCCTCCAAATCTTCGTCCACGAATTTTTGGAGAGATGTTTTATATGCAGTCCTAAATTCAGGAATATCTCTCATGGCTTGTAACATCTTGTTGATGACAATGTCGACATTTGGCGTTGCCGGAACGAATGTTCCGTCATTATCGGGCATCAGTCTGTCGAAAGCAGAGTCAAAATCCCATGCAGGACCGAATTTATATAAGGATTCGGTCCCGATTTGCTCTTTATGTATATACATGCTTTTGGGATGTCCCAGTTCATTGTTTCTGCATAGATAATAGAGCAAATATCCCTTCGCAAAGCTATCCATATCAAATGCTTCGATTCCTCGGCCTGTATTCAGAAATGTCAAGGCGTTGTTGAAGTCATTTTCCCAATTTTGCAGCATCTTATCGGGCGTGGGGCCATCAGGGTTTTCTTCCGCAAGTTCATCAAAATCCGGATCCTTTACCATTACAGGCAAATCCCATAACTTTGAACGAAACTTATAGGGCTCGTCATATTCCTGGCTGAGTTCAAACAATATGCCTTTAGTGTCATCTATGTCGACACTGCCGGAATTTATTCCAACTTTTTCCGTGATGATGTACGACCCTCGTGGATATCCGTTGATTTCGACATTTACCGGAACTGTATGGTTTGCATAAGGCACACCGATACGTCTTGCTATCCAGAAGGCGATGACATTTTCCATCAATGAATTGTCGATATAATTGGCCAGAAGCACATAGTTTTTCTGTTTTTCCAGACCGAACAACGATTTTTTCTTGGGAAGCTTCATGCGCATCGGTTTTTTCGCCATTCCCCATGTGGAGTTTCCCCGACCTCTCAATGACAATTTCAGAGTGTCGCTGTCTTCACAGTAACCGTTGCCTTCTATCTTCAGCAACGCGTCGACATAATCTTCCTTACTCCATATATCCTTGACGTCCGGATAGTCCGGCAACACGAAGTGCATGGTGGGAATATCCGTCATCCTGAATACACACGAATCAACGGATGACATAGGGATTGTCGTGATATTCCCTTTTTCATCTTTAAACAGCATCGTCATATCATCCACACTATATTTCACACTTGCCCCCGTGCCGAGATGAGCACTGTTGAATATAGTGTCGTTGCGATATACGAATATCTGGGGGTCTGATGCCTGCAATTCTGTGAAAATCGATGTCGAGACTATAGTCGACAGGAGTACAGACATGATGCGTCGTTTCATTTTATTCTGATTTTTATCGTTTTAGTTCCGTCTATCTGAAGTATTATATTTCCAGGGCGCAACATCGAATTGCTTATATGTAGCGCATCCAGGAATTCTCGGTTCAACAATAATGTTCCGGTCATGTCAAATGCCTTGCATTCGTGATGTCCCGGTTGAGCGACTGTGATGCCGTCGGACGCAAATCTTACCATAGGTTGTCCGTCAATCATAATGTTGTCGATTCCCGATTTGTCCGAAGCATGTTCAAAGGATGATACGTCGGCAATATGGAATACTTTGAAATCTCCATTCTCGTGCTGGATGACGATATGGTCGGTGTCGAATTCCATACGCATATTGTCGGATACAGTAATCAGAGCGTTTGTGCCGTTCTTCATATTGATCTTTAAAACAGGCGTAATTTCCTGTGCATAAGTGCTACCCACGCAACACTTGACAAATGCAAGCAAGGTTAGGACATATAGTCCTAAATTAAAAATTTTCATTTGATTGTGTTTTAATACCATTTTGAAATCACTTCATTCTTTCGATTTTTCGGTCAGCGCACAATGAACTTGCGGCCGGCGCGGATGTAGATGCCGGGGGTGAGACGGTCGGGGTTCACCCTGATACCCGAGAGAGTGTAAATCGGAGCGTCGGCTTCATCATCGGTATTGTTCACGCTCCCGATACCCGCCGTCTTGTCAATCAGGCGGGGATTCAGATAACATTCGGCTTCTTCAAAAAGCTCTTCCTCTGGAATGCCTCCATTCTCTTTCCGTGGACTATATGGGCTTGTCCATTTTACCATAATTTCGTCAAAGATGTAACTTTTAATATATGATAACCAATACCCTGTATTTTCCTTGGCGGCATATTGTACACCTTCGGAGGATAAGTCACGATACAGACTGAGGGGTGTCGCATTGTTGCCGCCTGAGTAAATAGAGAATTCTATGTGTCTGGTGCCGAGACTCCAGCCGTAATGAAAATCTCCTGTATTGATATATAGTGTTTTGCCCGATACAGTTACGGGCTGATTGCTCCATAACAATAAAATATCGTCAGGTGTATCATCGGATATTCCAATCTTTATCCACGAGTCCTGACATTTCTTTGCGATACCTTGCACATATAGACATTTCTCTCCGCGCACAACAGTCACATCCATTGTAAGGTCCTTGTATTTAGGATCACTGTACATTTCGTTCCACTGAAATCCAAGGCTGCGGTAGTCGTCATAGACTAATTGCCAAGTCTAACGCGGCGCATCGTCCGGAACTGTGATTTCCTGTGCACTGACACTCGATATGCCCAAAGTCAGCAACACCATAATAAGTTTTTCTCATAGCTTTAATGCGTTGAAGTGTGTCCACAGCGGCAGTTGCTCCCGGTCCCGAAACAAGGAGTGATATAGCAAATAGTAGGAATAGTTTTTTCATACTTTACAGGTTAATGTTTAGTCGGGATTTAAATCAGGACATATACTCTGAGTGGCAAAGTTAATATATTAGATTTAAAATCCCAAATGATTTTAAATTATTACTGTCCGCTAAACCATAAAATAGTGAGTCCAACTTCTTGAACGGCAGAAGTTGGACTCACTATTTTATGGTTTAGCGGACAG
>CADBNR010000048.1 GCA_902796035.1 uncultured Bacteroidales bacterium
CCGAAAGGTTTCTCCTTTCTCAACTTGCGAAAACAGCTCAAAAATCTTCTCAAAATCCATTGAAAATAAATTTAAACAGTTTCTTAGGCTCTTAAATCATAGTCAGGAAGTAAACGGAGCAGAATCCGACGGCATAACCGGACAGGACCTGTCCGAGAGTGTGGCGGCCGAGCCAGAGCCGGGCGGAACCTGTAAGGCCGGCGCAGGCCACGGCCGCGATGAGCCATATCAGCACATCGGGGTTGACCATCGGCGTGTGCGACATACGCACCAACAGGGCCACGAGTCCCGCCACGCCGGCGCCGTGGGCCGAAATCTTCCACCAGTTGTTGATTATCGCCTCAATAAGTCCGGCCAACGCGCCGCCGGCATAGAACATGACCACCCACATCGGGAATCCCTTCATGGCTAAGAACACAGCGGTTCCGCCCATGCACAGGATGGTGACGATGTAGGGTATGGTGCGTTCCTTCCGGCCGTTAAGGCCGAGGTCGTGGACCATGCCGAGGCGTTTCAGCAAAAGCACCATCAGCGCCGGGACCACGATGGTGACACCGGCCACAATCAGGGAGAAGCCGAGCTTCACGCCCATAGGCACGTAGCTGTAGAGGGTGAGCATGAACACCAGGAAGATGCCGTACACGGGCATCAGCAACGGGCTCATGAGCCATGACACGGCGGTGGACAGGTTGTCGACGAGTTGCTCCGCACGTGTGGGCGGGAGGTCGGGGGTGGCGGAGGAACCCAAGCCTTCGGCTTGGAACTGAACGGCTTCGCGCTGGTCAGGGTGGACGGCGGGAGACGCGGGGGAATCCGGCTGCTCGGGCTGCTCCGGAGAGGGATGGTCGGAGCCGGTAGGCTCCGGGTCGGAGGAGTTGCCGGGCATGTAGGCGGAGTGGTCGGGGTCCGGCTCGTCGTCGAGGGGCGATTTGGGGTAGTATGAACTTGTGTCGAGCTTCATAAGGCAAGGTAATTATATCGGCGAGGATTGATTGTCAAGGTGCTTCCTGCCCACGACAGAAAGGAACTGCGGTGGGATTGGCGTCGAGAAGTTCATGTCCTTGCGGGTGATGGGGTGGGCGAAGCGCAGAGTCCGGGCGTGAAGCGCCAGACGGTGAATCGGGCTGTGTTTCGCGCCATACTTGCGGTCGCCGGTGATGGGATGACCCAGGTCGTGGGCATGGACGCGTATCTGGTTCTTGCGGCCGGTGTCGAGCGAGAACTGGGCCAGCGTGTAGCCACGGCCACGCTCCAATACATCGTAATGAGTCACCGCTATGCGGCCCTCGTCCGGCTCGTCGGTGCTGTAGACTACAAACTGCGAGTTCTCGGTGAGACGGCTTTTGACATACCCATGGTCTTCCTCCAGGTATCCTTCCAACACGGCCACATACAGGCGCTCAAGAATGATGTTGTTCCAGTTGTGACGCAACACATCCTGCGCCTCCTCGCTCTTGGCGAACATCATCAGGCCCGACGTGTCGCGGTCCAGACGATGCACTATGTACAGACGGCGTCGCGGATCCTGGGCCTTGATGTAATTCTTCAATATGTCGAAAGCGTTTTCTTCCTTGCGGTGCGATTCGGTGGGTACGGACAGCAGGCCGTAGCCCTTGTGGATCACGATGACGTGGTCGTCCTCGTACACCACCTTGATTCTGGGATGTCGGAACACCACCCAGGGACGCGACGCATTGAATTCCACCGTGATGCCGGGGGCGACGGAGGTGTCGAACTGGGTGCTGACCTTGCCGTTGACACGGAGGTAGCCGAATTTCAGCCATTTCTTCAGTTCGGTGCGCTTTACATCGGGTCGGCGCGCGGCCACGAACTGCATCAGCGGCACGGTCTCGGCCGAGTCGTTGGTCCAGGTTATTATCTTGTCTTCGCGGAAGGGTTGTCTTTGAACATTCATATTAATCGATTGCCATATTAATTAAACGGCATGGGGACAGATTGTTGACAGAGGGGAGTGCAGAGAGGCGGAGCAGAGAGGCTGCGAATCGGCAGTCTAGGCATCGCGAGAAGTCGCAGTACTTCTTGCGCAGCTGAATCAGCGCCTGCGAATCGGCGGCCGATTCGGGCGCGATTCCGGCCGACTGCCATTGCCGGATAAAGGTGTTGTTTTCGGGAGCGAGGTCGTACCAGAGGTTCAGTGCGTTTTCGGCCGCCTCAAGGTCGCCGTGAGCAGAACCGTAGGCATACAGCATCGGCGCCACGAAATTGATGATTATAAGGTCTACGGCAGCCTTCGACATCGTGGCGGCGCCGTGCCCGGGCACATCGAAGTCGGAGTGAGTTTCCCAGTATGTCGAAGGTCGCAGGTCGAACAGCTCGCGGATGCGGTCGGCGCTGTTGCGGCATTCCAGCAGGTCGGACAGCATGGTGAATCCGCCGTACAGGGCCTCGCACAGGGCGGCGATGCGCCGATGCGGGAAATTCTGCGGACGCGTGCGGGCGTATTTCCAGAGAGTCACGTTCATGGGGCGGAGGCCATACTTGCGCGCTAAGAAGAAATACTCGCGCGCCAGCGTCTGGTAATACTCGTCGAATATATGAAGCGACGTGTCGAGCATACCGGCCTGACCGAACATCAACGCCTCGATCTGCAAAAGGTTGTCGGAATGGCGAGCCAGGAAATTGAGCGGTAGGGATCGCGCCAGCATCTCGAACGGGTCTCCGTTGAGGTTGAATCCGAAAGCGCGTGCCAGCGACACGAAGCAGGTGGCGTTCCAGTCGCCGCCCAGCGAGCGGTTGCATTGCAATATGCGGCCGGCCTTGTCCTGCATTCTCTCCACGCACAGCGACGACAGCCAGTCGGCTACCGAGAGGCCCGGCAATCGCCTTACGTAGGGTTCGCACGGCACGTTGGATATCCTGCGGCTCAGGGCCTCGTACATACGGTAGAAACTTTCGGGGAATGTCACCACGGTCTGCGGAATCTCCGAGCCGTCGTCGCGGCTGACGCGCATATCATCCACGCCCACGACGTGCAGAATGACGTTGGCGTAGGCCGGATCCGCGTCGTGACCGTGCCTGCGCCAGTCACTGGCCTTCACATGAATCTCGACGTTGCCTATCCATTCCCGGCCGTTGATGCGCAGACGGGCGTTGAGGAAATCAGGGCCGGCATCCCGGTTATGGATGCCGGCGTAGATGATTTCCACATCGTCGCCGCGGACTGTGAGGCATTTACGGCCCATCATCCGCTGCTTCCAGAGATACTGATATAGCAGCTCCATTGATGACGAGGCAGCTTCCCGGGCAGGGAGACCGCCGGTTATTTAAGGCTCCATTCGGCGCCGTTCTTTGTATCCTTGACGTTGAAGCCGATTTCGGCGAGGCGGTCGCGGATCAGGTCGGAAGTGGCCCAGTCCTTGGCGGCCTTGGCGTTGGCGCGCACCTCGAGCACCAGGTCGACGGCCTTGCGGTAAGGCTCAAGGTCTACGTCCGAGCCGGCGTCGGCGGGTATGATTCCCAACAGGTCGGTCAGCACCGTGCCGAACAGTTTGTTGAGTTCGTCGATGTTGCGCTGCGACAGCTTCAGGCCGGCGTCCGTAGCCGCGTTGATGGTCTTGACGGCATCGAATATGTGGCTCAGGGCTATGGGCGTGTTGAGGTCGTCGTTCATGGCCTCGAGCGCCAGGCCCACGTAGTCGGGCAGGTCGGCGTCGGTGTCCGACGCGGGCTGCAGATTCTTGAGGCGCGCACGTGCCTCCTCCAGTTTCTGCAATGCCTTTTCGGCGCTCTGCAGGTTGTCGTCGCTGAAGTCCAGCGGGCTGCGGTAGTGGGCCTGCAGGATGAACAGACGTATCACCATGCCGCTGTACGGGCGTGTCAGCAACTCGTGGTCGCCCTTGAAGAACTGCTCAAGGGTGATGAAGTTGTTGTACGACTTGCCCATCTTCTGGCCGTTGATGGTGATCATGTTGTTGTGCATCCAGTAGTTCACGGCCGGATGACCCTGCGCGGCCACGCTCTGCGCGATCTCGCACTCGTGGTGGGGGAACATCAGGTCCATTCCGCCGCCGTGGATGTCGAATACGTCACCAAGGTATTTGCGGCCCATCGTGGAGCACTCCAGGTGCCAGCCAGGGAATCCCTCGCTCCAGGGGCTGGGCCAGTGCATGATGTGTTCCGGGGCGGCCTTCTTCCACAGGGCGAAATCCAGCGGATTGCGTTTCTCCTGCTGGCCGTCCAGCTCGCGCGTGGTGTTCTTCAGGTCGTCGATGTTGCGGCCCGACAGAATGCCGTAATGGTGGTCCTTGTTGTATTTGGCCACGTCGAAGTAGACGGATCCGCAGCTTTCGTAGGCGTAGCCGGCGTCCAGAATCTTCCTGACGTATTCTATCTGCTCTATGATATGGCCCGAAGCGTGAGGCTCGATGCTGGGTGGCAGCACGTTGAGCGCCTGCATATCGCGGTGGTAGCGGTTCAGGTAGTATTGCACCACTTCCATCGGCTCGAGCTGCTCGAGGCGCGCCTTCTTGGCCACCTTGTCCTCGCCTTCGTCGGCGTCATGCTCCAGGTGGCCTACGTCAGTGATGTTGCGCACGTAGCGCACCTTGTAACCCAAGAACTTAAGGTAACGGTACAGGATGTCGAACGTGATGGCGGGGCGTGCGTGGCCCAGGTGGGCGTCGCCATAGACGGTGGGACCGCACACGTACATGCCGACGTGCCCCGGCTGCTGCGGTTTGAACAGCTGCTTGGTGCGCGTCAGCGTGTTGTATATCAACAGATTGGAGTTCATATCAATTGTTGCCGGCCTGTCCTTTGACCTGAGCGGGAAGAATCTCGCCGAACTGAGCCTCGTACTTCTGGATGTTGTCGCGCAGGGCGAACAGAAGTTTCTTGGCGTTCTCGGGGCTCATGATGACGCGCGACACCACCGGAGCCTGGGGCATGCCGGGAGCGGCGAAGATGAAGTCGATCAGGAACTCGCTGGGGTTGTGGCCTATCATGGCCAGATTGGTGTATTTGCCGTCGGCCAGTTCGGGACGGAGCTGTATCTGCAGTTGCTGGTTCTGTTCTTTATTTTCCATTTCTTTATAGTTTTCAGTTGATATTAATTGCAAATTTACAACAAATTCGCGACTATTCCAATACTACCCTGCCGTCGGCCATGTGGATGGTGCGGTCGGCGATGTCGCTCAGCGTCGGGTCGTGGGTCACGATTACGAAGGTCTGGCCCAGGGAGTCGCGGAGGCTGGAGAACAGTTCCTGGATCTCGTCACGGTTGCGCGAGTCGAGGCTTCCGGTGGGTTCGTCGGCGAATACGACGCGCGGATTGTTTACCAGGGCGCGTGCCACGGCGGTGCGTTGCCGCTCGCCTCCCGACAGCTGGGCAGGCTTGTGCTGACGGCGTTCGGCCAGTCCGAGCAGGTCAAGCAGTTCGTCGGCGCGGCGCAGGGCCTTGGCGCGGCTCATACCGCCTATCATGGCCGGCAGGGCCACGTTTTCGCGTGCGGAGAATTCCGACAGCAGCTGGTGGAACTGGAAGATGAAGCCGATGTGGCTGTTGCGGAAGGCTGACAGCTTCTTGTCTGACAGCCCCTGCACGGCCTCGCCGTCGTAGAGTATGCGGCCCGAGTCGGGAGTGTCGAGGGTTCCCGCTATCTGCAGCAGGGTGGTCTTGCCCGCGCCCGATGGCCCGAGGATGGTCACGATCTCTTTCTCGCCGATGGTCAGGTTCACATCCTTAAGCACGTGAAGCGAGCCGTAATGTTTGTTTATGTCTATTATTTCAAGCATGCAATTGTAGTAATGACGTGGTTGGCCAGGAAAATGCCGAAAATTGATGGAATCGAGGCGAGGGTGCCGAAGCTGGATTTCTTGTTGGGTTCGTCCAGGCTAATCAGCGCACGGGAATGGGGTACCTCGGTGCTGGCCACTACCTTCAGGCCCCGGTCGATGCCCATTTTGCGCAACCGCTGACGCACCACGCGCGCCAGACCGTCGTTGCGCGTCTGCGATATGTCGAAATATCCCACCTGAGTCGGATCGATCCGGCCGCCGGCGCCCATGCTGCTTATGATGGGTATGCGGTGCTCCAGGCAATGGCATATCAGCGCCATTTTCGGCGCCACCGTGTCGATGGCGTCTATGACGTAATCGTAATGGTCGTCAAGAAGTTCCGGCACGTTGTCGGGCGTGATGTATTCCTGCCGTGCATCGACCGAAATGTCCGGGTTTATGTCGCGGAAACGTGCGGCGAACAGCGCGGTCTTGGGCTGTCCGACGGTGGAATGCAGCGCGATGATCTGGCGGTTGATGTTGGATGGCGCCACATTGTCGGCGTCAACTACCGTGAGGTGTCCGACGCCGGAGCGGGCCAGCATCTCGGCGGCATAACCGCCCACGCCACCCACGCCGGCCACGAGCACACGCGCCCGGGCCAGACGCTGCATAGCTTCCTGACCTATAAGCCGTTCGGTGCGCTCCTGCCAGCCTTCGGACATCAATAGCCGGTCTTGAGGCATCAATAGCCGGTCTGTTGCATCCTGCTTCCCTTGAAGCCGGTTTCCTCGATGGTCTTGATCACCTCGGCGGCATGCTCGGCATCCTCGGGAATTCCGTGGCATTCCAGCACCTTGTCAGCACTTTCCACCTCCATCTGCCATTCGGCGTTCGGGAACTTTTTGGTTACGGCATCCATTATCGCTGCCTTGCAGCCGGCGCAACGCGCATTCGTCTTGAATTTCATATCGTTGTGTCTATTTATTTCGGGGTTATGTATCGGCTTGTTTCGGGATTATATCTTTATCTTGCGGAGTCTCAGTGAATTGGTCACCACGCATACAGAACTCAGCGCCATGGCCGCCGAGGCTATCATGGGGTTGAGCAGGAAACCGAGCGGGTACAGGACGCCGGCTGCCAGCGGGATTCCTATCACATTATATATAAACGCCCAGAACAGGTTCTCGCGTATTATGCGGAGCGTTTTTTTAGACAGCGAGATTGCCGTGGGAATCATGGCGATGTTGCCGCCGGCCAGGGTGAGCTGTGCCGTCTCCATCGCTATTTCGGAGCCGCCGCCGAGGGCTATCGAGACGTTGGCCTTGGCTAGAGCCTCGGCGTCGTTGATACCGTCGCCGCACATAGCCACGTAACGGACCTCTTGCTGCAGCCGTTCCACTTCCTTGAGCTTGTCGGCGGGAAGCGTCTCGGCTATCACCGTCTCTATGCCGATCTGACGGGCCACGGACAGGGCCGCGTTGCGACGGTCGCCCGTCAGCAATATCGGCGTGATACCGTCGGCTTTCAGTTTGGCGACGGTGTCGGCGGTTTCCGGCCGCAACGTGTCGCGTACGCCTAAGGCCAACAGCAGCGTGTCGTCCTGCATCATCACGATAATGCTCAGTCCATCGCGCTCCATGTCGGCGATGTGCATCCGCAACGCTAAGTCGGCCGATTTATCTGCCAGGCGCGGGGCTCCGATAGCATATTCCTTGCCGCCGGTGGTACAGAATATTCCCGAGCCGGCTTCATAGCGGAAATCGTCAGGTTCTACGGGCTGTACATTACCGTCGCGCAGATGCTCGCAGATAGCCTCGGCCAAAGGGTGTGCGCTTCGCGATTCGGCACCGTATAGTACCTGTTCGGCCTCGCGGCGCTGTTCTTCGGTGAGTGTGTCGCTGAAAAATATGTCTGTTACCTTGGGGTGTCCGGTGGTGAGGGTGCCGGTCTTGTCAAACAGGATTGTGTCCGTCCTGGAGATCTGTTCCAGCGCGGAAGCGTCCTTGATGATGATGCCGTTGGAGGCGGCGCGACCTATCCCTACCATGATGGCTGTGGGTGTGGCCAGCCCTAACGCGCAGGGACAGGCGATAACTAATACAGAGATAGAGGTGACGAATGCCTGCGGCAGATAGTCCGGACTGACGCATACCCAGACTATGAAAGTGAGGATGGCCAGACAGATGACCGTCGGTACGAAGAAAGCGCTGACGCGGTCCACGAGGCGCTGCACGGGAGCCTTGGAGCTCTGTGCGCGGCGTACGGAGGCGATGATGCGCGCCAGCTCAGTGGCCGCGCCGACGCGGCGTGCCGTGATGCGCAGCGAACCGTTTATGCAGAGGGTTCCGGCTGTAACCTCGTCGCCGTCGGTCTTCTCCACTGGAATCGGTTCGCCCGAAAGCATACTCTCGTCAACGGATGCCGGCCCGCTCTCGACCGTGCCGTCAACGGGTATGCGGTCGCCGGGACGCACCAATAGCGTGTCGCCGGGGCGTATGGACGAGATCTCGACCGTTCGCTGCGAGCCGTCGGACTCGATTTTGACCGCCGACGACGGTTGCAGCCCCATCAGGGCCTTCAGTGCATCGCCGGCATGGCGGCGGCTGCTCCCCTCCATGAATTTGCCCGTCAGTACGAATGCTATGATCATGGCGCTACCTTCGTAATACAGCTCGGGCGTCATGCTCCGGCTGGACAGATATTCCGGCCAGATGGTGTTGAACAGCGAGAACAGAAAGCTGACCAGCGTGGAAATGGCCACGAGGGTGTCCATGGACGGAGCTTTTGCCAACAGGGCCTTGAATCCGCGCTTGTAGAATCCCGCGCCGCACCAGAACATCACCACGGCTGCCATGACAGTGTACAGCCAGTCGGCGCCGGGAAAATGCAGGTGGGCCATGCAGAGCGCGGCCAGGGGAATGGTGATGGCCCATGCCGTGATCATGCGGTGTTTCAGGGACTTGAACTCGCGCTCCTCGCGTATGGCGGCCTCCTGCTGCGCCTGCGCCTCGTCGTGGTCGGAAATGAGGGCATAACCGGCCCGGTCGAGAGCGCGGGCCATCTCCTCGGGGTCGGTCAGCGACGAATCCCACGACACGCTGAGGGTGCCGGCGGCAAAATTAACGTCGGCCGCCGTCACGCCCTTTATGTTCGACACAGTTTTTCCGACGGTGTTGGCGCACACGGCGCACATCATCCCCACGACGGGAAAGATGGCGCTGCGGTCGGCTTTTACAGGTTTCTTATTCTCCATTCTTTGGGATACATATTGTTGGCACGGTTTCCGAGGTTCTTGACGAAGCCGAGGGGGAATCCCTTGTAGGTCAGCACCGTCACGCCTGCGGGGGAACCGGCGGGAAGGGTAATGGCGTTATGCCTCAGATAGTCGAGGGCCGTCGTAAGGTCAACGTCGGCCCGCGGATATTTGTTTGCGTCGAATGTGACGTCGAGCGCTGCGGTCGGGTCGGGAATCAGGTTCTTGCCCTTCATGGTCGGTGCGGGGTAACCGTCGCACAGCACCTTGCATCCTTTCATTAGTTGGGAGAGTTTTGCCTTCGGATTTTTGACGGGACGGAGTTCGCCCGGTTTGCGGAGCGCGGCCACGAACAGGCCCTCGCTGTCGGTGATGTGCGGCATGAACCGTACGGCATGGTTGCCTGATGGATTGTCGGCATGACCCGGCACGAGTGCGGCGCATCGCAGCTGAATCGGCTCGAGACCGAAGTTATCGACCAGCCACTGCAGGTTGTCGTCGTCCTCTGTAGTATTGAACGTGCAGGTGGAATAAATCAGAATTCCGCCGGGCAGGAGGGCGTCGACGGCGTCAGCGAGTATTTCGCGCTGCAACGCGGCGCATTGCTGCACCAGGCCGGGGCTCCATTGCGAACGGGCCACCGGTTCCTTGCGCATCATTCCTTCGCCCGAGCAGGGGGCGTCCACGGCCACGATGCTGAACAGAGGGCCGGTCTTGGCCAATGCCGATACGGGGCTGTTGGTGACGACGATGTCGGGATAGCCCCATTTCAGCAGGTTTTCGCGCAACACGGCGGCGCGTGTCGGCACGAATTCGTTGCTGAGCAGTGTCCAGCCGTCGGGCAGCGCGTTGAGTATGGAGGTGGATTTTCCGCCGGGCGCTGCGCAAGCGTCCAGCACGAGGCCGGGAGGCATATCGGCGGCGACTTCCTGAACTATCGACTCATAGAACATCGAGCCGGCTTCCTGCACATAGAACACGCCGGCATGAAGCAGCGGATTGAGCGTGAACTGCGGGCGCGACGGCAGGTAGAATCCCGACGCGCACCACGGCACCGGCTTCAGGTCCCCGTAGCCTAACGTCCCGGCCACGTCCTGCTGTGAGCAGTCAACTAACTTGCGCCGGTTTATCTTGATGCTGACCGGCGACGGCGTGTCGAGCGCGGCGAGTAATGCCTCGCCGTCGATGCCCTGCATCCCCCGCACCATCTCCTTGAATCCCTCGGGTATCGCTGTCTCCATATCCGCAAAGTTAACAAATTTCGGGAAATAACGGAAATGCTTAGAGTGTGTTTACTTTTAACACGAATTTATATTTTTGATTACTTTTCTTTCCTTCAAAGGTCTTTTTGGTGATTATCGCCAA
>CADBNR010000049.1 GCA_902796035.1 uncultured Bacteroidales bacterium
ATCAATCCTGCCTTCCGGCTCTAAAATGCAGATTTCGGCACTGTTTTATGACTCCCATGCTGTCCCAGCATGCTCCGGTCTCTCCAGATAGACCGACGCAATCCGTTGAAAATGCAACAATCGAAATTAAGAGTGTGTTTATTTTTAAATCAAATTAAGATTGAGAGCATTTTTTGAGATGATTTTGCAAGCCAAGGAGGGAGCCAAGGAGGGAGCGGTGCGGGCACCGTGACCGACGAAGCTTGGCAAAATCAGTCAAAAAAGACCTCAAGATTAATTTGACGCATTTATATACTTTAGTGTACCAAGGATTCCGTATCATTCCGGCTTGCTCTCGCCGAAACAAGCATAATGCCGATTCATATACGGTCGCTTAATGTATAATTGACAAAGGGCAATTACCTAATCACAGTAATTCATCCGTTGTGCTTGACTTCAAAATATTGGATTTGGTTATTACTATACATAGCATTTAGGATATGCCTCAAATCATTATAGAAATTGGAAATGTTGTAGCCGAGTTGCTCACATCCAAATTTCAAATGTGAATATCCTACACAGAATGATAATTTATGGCTTTCAAAGAAAGCTTGAAGATATGATTTTAACATAATACAAGTTTTTAATTAAACAATCTGCAAAGGTACACAGTTTGTGTATCCTATGCAAAAGCGGTGGCACGTCGTGAGATGTGCCACCGCCTTTATGTATAGAGATTATCGGTTAGTATGTTACTTCCCGAATAATCCTTTTTGAATCATTCTACCCACCTTACGTTCCAAACCTTGTTTGGTGGTGGGTATGCCTGTCTTGCGAGCTATCTTCTGTTTGACAGCCGATACTCCTATCGCGCGTTTAAGCGAGAAACTGAGTCCTGGAATCTTCATATCAATTCAGCAATGAATTGAGACCGTAGAATATCAGAAACATGATGAACCAGAAGAGGCACTTGAAGAAGTTGCGCCCAAGGTATAACAGTATCGCGATGATATACTTCATCAGTTCCTTTACAGACCTTTGTTCTGGAAAGATTTTACCATTTTCTTAACCAGCACATCAATCTCGTTGGCGATGTCTCCCATGAATGCTGCTCTGGCATTCGGGTTTTTCATTTTGCCGAATCCTTCGGATTTCATAGTCTTGAAGTTCAGCTCATTGCGAGGTGTGGCATAAGCATAGGCTGCCAAAACCTTGTTATCAGCATCGCATACATCCATCTGAGGATCTACGCCCGTAAGTGCGTCAGCAAGCGCAGTATCGGTCGGAGTCTCACCCTTATAGCGGATTCCGAAGAAATATCTTTCCTTCATTATGATGGAGAATGTTACGATATTCTTGCGGTTTTTTGTCTTATAGATATCGAACGTCACACCGTATCGCTTGTAACGAGTGCCCTTAGAGTAGTCTTCGACTTCTGCCGTGAAGTCCTTCTTTTCGATGCCATATCCTTTTGCTATAAGGAGATCCTGCAGCGAGTCCCAGAAGTAGCATTGAAGCTGCTCGTTGCTCCAGTCATCAGTTTCCGTTGTTTGACGACCAGCAGCGGCAATAGTTATGTCGCCACTAACAAGTTTAGTGTTGTCGGGATTTGCCACCTTTACTGTGATGCCGAAGATGTCTTTCATCTTGGCTTCGAAATTCCCGACTTTCAGGTTGCCCTTACACACCAGTTCTCCACCCTTTACGTTTTCTCCGCTTCGGATAGACGCAAGGGTGGCGTTCTCAGGCGCGAACTTAGGTCCTTTGTACACACGCAGGGTTGCACCGAACGCGTTCTTGAATTGTTTCCTCAGACTGCTGACAGTCATTCGGCCACTAATGCTAAATTCAGCCATTGTGAAATTGTCTTTTAGTGAGGTTATTAAACTGTTGATTATTCCCATTTTTGTGATTTTGACTTGTTATTTGCATCTTTTTAGAGATGCCTTTGCATTCTCGATATCGCGCTTTAGGCTTTCTATGCGTCGGTCGTGGGATGCCGCACGGTCAATCTTAGACTTACGGAAAGAAGCCTTTGCCGATGGTGTCGTAGCTCTTTTTATTGAGTTGGCATAATATGCGTTATCTTTCTTCTTTGCTTCCCGTTCTTTGGCAACGGAAGCTCTGAGGTCTATTATACGCTTCTTATAATATTCTTTGCTCATGACTTGATATTGAGTTGATACGTATCCGAAATACGCTCCCAGATACACTTATTTTCTTTTCCCGATTTGGACGGATTGATTTGAAAAACACCCACAAAGCGGTATGAGGTTATACCGAGCCAATCTGTATAGCGCAGAAATGTTATGCGTTTTTCCCGGCTATCGAGATATCTCCTCATGTGGTTAGTTCTCTCTTTCATATCTTTGGGAAACTCGGTTATAGTCAACCCGTCATCCGAAATCGTGTTGTCCCAGAGTTTATGGTTGGTATTAGGCCACCAGACAACTTCGTCCTTTTTATCTGGAACTCCGACACCTGATGCCCGCAGAAAGCCTCGGTGCTTGGGTCTTGTACCGAATATTGCTGCAATATCATCGATTGTGTAGAAAGATACATTTTCTTCAACACTGATGTATCCTCTATGACGTATGTCCTCTACCGAGTCAATGCCTTTCCAAGGTTTAAAATCAGAACCTAATTCTAAAATTTTGGATTTGATGAGGTTTGTTATTTTATCGGTGCGGTGATTAAGTTCTTCCAAGGGACATGGTTCGGCTATACCGTTTGTCTCGTTGTAACATTTTATCCGAACTACTTCCAAATATTTTGAAATTTCCCGTTCCCTAATGGTGTCCGGCTCCTTGTTTTGGAAGTGGGCAGGCTCGTCAATCTCCACTACAAGATTAAGCTGAGGCAAGTAAAGGTCAGCAAGTGCGTATTTACCCTCTTTACGCACCACATATTGCTGAAACACGAAATGCACATCGGGGTTGTCAAGGACATTCCAAATGCGATGAATCACATAGCTCTCCAATCTTTTGTGGGATATCTTGGCGAGCATCCGTGTGATATATTCCAACTTATATTCCATAGACTCGTAGGTTTACCAAAAACAAAAGAGCGACAGTCTAAACTTTTTCCTCATTTGCTTTAGCGGGTTCTGGTAAACCTTGAGTCCAAATAAGTAAAAAGCAGTCTGCGCCCTTGTCGGGTACAAACCTACCTTTCGACTTATCATTTGGGACTCTTTAACTAATTTACCAGATTTGCTAAAAGCCAAATAACTTGTCTAAAAGTCGTTTGAAATATGTCTTATCTTATGTTTCTGTTTCTTGCTTAAATGTTTTAAGGGTTCTTAATCTGCAAAGTAAGCAAGAATTTTTGAAACGTGCAAGAGCATGTCGCAGAACTGCTTGAAAACATGTTGTAGAACATAAAATGCCGACCATAATTCTTTATGGTCGACACATTTATCTCCATTACCAATAGTGCTTAACATGGGACTGCATATTCTGTAAGATGACAAAAGCCGCGGACAGAGAGACCAGCCGCGACACTTTTGTCTAACCCTTATACTTTCAGAATATGAAAGCCAGGAAATTATATCGACGATTGATAATCTTTGTAACAGAAGCCATATTATCAACCGTCATCAGTGAGGTACTCCATTGGGTTAATACCTTATTGAAGTAATCTCCTCCACGCCACCCGCTCTGGCGGGAGCGGGTGGCGTGGTTTTATATTTTGAATTATACCAATATTCAAAAACTCTGTCCAAACCTTACATCATTCTCCCATGCGATGCGCATTGCAAAGTCAACATATTCGGGCTTCATGATTATCTCTCCATAGAGAAATCTATTGCTTCTTGATTTCAAGAACTCGGCAAACCGCTCTCCATCGCTCATGTCTCGGGTATTGTAGCGGTATACAAACTCCTTGCAATACTTAGGCAGATGCTTTGCGGTAACAAGATGGTAGATTCCGATTATGCCTCTTTTGAGTAATGACCAGAATCCCTCTATTGAGTTCGTGTGGTATCCGTTCTTGTTTACATATTCATCAAGATGATGAGCAACGGTTTCATGCAGATAGTTTTTCTGTACATCATTGTAGCCTTTCCAGCAATCTGAAATGATGCGTGTTCCCGTCTTAACTAGTTCATCAATAATAGTCTGTAGGGTTCTTTTCTTGGCATTGGGCACAACACGTGCATGAACCTTTCCTCTTGAGAGAAGACCGAACACCGGAGTTTTCTGCTTTAGAGAACGTCCTTGACCACCTTTATTTTTCTTAGTCTTGCCGCCCACATAGGTTTCGTCAACTTGTGTATCCTCATCGAATGTAGCATCGTCTTTGAGATTTTCTCTAATCCGACAGAGCATAAACCATGCTGTCTTTTGAGTTACGGAAATATCCTTTGCCAACTGAACAGAACTGATGCCTTTCTTATGAGCAAGAAATATATAGATGGCATAGAACCACTTTTTAAGCGGAATGTGAGAACCCTCAAACATTGTGCCTATCTTGACATTGAACCTCTTGCTACAATGAGGACATTTATACATTCCACGGAACCGACCGAACGTGGTCAGTTTCCACGGCTCTCTGGAACATGAACAATACGGACATTGCGGCTTGCCGTTCCAAATCAGTTCTTCAAGATACTCTCTGCACTCGTCTTCTGTGCTTAGTGTATCTATCATATCAAGAAGTGATTTAAACGAGTTCATTTTGCTTTGTATTTTTGAGTATAGGGAATATTACCGACAAAATGATGTTTCGTTAAATTCTGGAAGAACTATTTTTCATCAATGATGAAATTTTGTGAATGATAGGGATGCAACAGATGGTATCGGCATCTGTACAATTTATCTATAAATCAAAAACATCATATAAAGATATGGGAATTGAAATAGATACAGGAAAAGTTGATGGAGTCAAAACAGAATCAAATAGGGTACTGACTTATGCAGCAGTATCCGATATGATAGCTGTAAATAATACAGTTGTAGTTTATAAAGGTTCCGTTAATCATGAGGTAATATCTATATCTAAAGTATCGGGTAATTTTTTAAGCGGCAAAACAATTAATGAATTGCAAAGTTATGCTATTGCTCAATTTACTAACGAGCCCGATTCAATGATTGATAACGGAGGTGGTGTATTTACTGGAATACTTTATGCAATAAATCATGGAGCACCATTAGTTGGGTCAGTATTTGACATATATAGCCTTGAACAAGGAATCCCCGCATATGTATACGCTAAACCAGCAAATAACTTTACAATGTGGTCAATGTCTTTGACTAATATATTGGGTGCTACGATAGTTGATGGATGTGAAGTTATATTCCAATTACATTTGAAATACAACTAAGAATTTGTGTATATTATGTTTAGAATCCCGTGTTCCAGAGATTGTAACATGGGATTCGCTGTTTTATAAATATTTCAAATCAAAAATACAACAATATGGGATTACTTACTGAACTTATCAAGGAATCTCTTGAAGGAAAGCTCTCCGACCAGATACAGGCTTCGCTCGAAGCAGACGGTAATGAGATGAATGAAGCCGCTGGAGATCACAAGCCGTAATCTTACGGAATCCTTAGTACACTAAAGTATATAGATGCGTAATTTGAACTTTAAATAATCACTCTATTCATTAGTTAAAACGGTTTAAAAGTAAACACACTCTAAGATGTTCGGACTCATACATCAGGATTTGCGGTATTTGAACAATTTAGTATATTTGCGTCCGGACAATAAAATATAAGAAATGACTAACTCGGATTTTTAGGATTACATACAATCGATAATTTCAGATGGATTTAATCCCGAGGGTCTGTCAAAACTTGAAGAACATGCACACATGTTCATCAACGGGAAGTTGCTATTTAAACGATTTTCACCGCAAGAACAGCATGGCTGCGCAGAAGGAGGTTCATCTCATGTCATTGCGTCCATACTCGCGGGAGCAGAAAATTCAACAGATCGAGTCGCTGAAGAAAGATGCAGCATCTAAACTCTAAATAAAAACAAATCTCCTCTTGATCCCCGGCCGTCCAGCCGGGGATTATTGCAATCAGATGATCTGGAGGAGGTGGAGGGTGTCGGCCAGCTCGGGGGCGGACATGGTGCGGCGCACGGAGAGGGTGCGTACCAGCTCGTCGACGGCAGGATGTATGCGCGGGTTGTTGAAGATGCGCCGCATGTAACTGTTGGCGCGATTATAGAGACTCTCTATCTCGTCGTCTTCCAGGCCGCATGTGTCGCGCCCTTCCTCCACGATGCGCTGGTGCAACGCCTTCATGATGTCTGCGGGCACCTCGCTGCCAAGGCGTATCATGGAACGTGCCATGACATTGCTCAGAGCCATGGCGGCCGTAAGGTTATAATTATTCACCAGATTGGTCCACACCGCCTTGGGCGACAGCGACGGCGAACCGCAAAAATAATATTCGTGGCTGAAGGTCATCATCGGACCCTCGGAATCAAGCGACACCGACACCAGACGGTCAAGGGCATCGAGAGCCGCTATCGATATGGTCATCCCGGCAAGACCGTAGGCCTTGTCGTCGTCATTGATATATTCCAAACTAAGAGTACTCATATCTTCAAAACGTCACGCGAACCGTATTTGTTTCGCGAAACCTGTTTGTTAAAGCAATCTATATCCTATATCTGTTTCAGGCGTACTTTGTCCTCAACGCTCAGCTCCACCACAGCTCCCTCTATCATGGGCAGGTTCTCGTCGATATGCCCCACAGGGAAGTCTATTGCGACAGGGATGTCGCGGATGCCAAGCCTCTGAAGTAACGAGTGGATCATCTGCTCCATCCGTTCGTACTTCTTCGACGGTCTGTAATCCGTAAAACGGCCCACAATCAGGCCTTTCAGACTACCTAACACTCCCGACATATAGAGACGTAACAAAATCCGTTCCACCTCGTATATCTGCTCCGACACATCTTCAATGAACAGCACCGAATCCCGCTTCAACGCCGACCCCATCAGGTCGTACGGCGTTGAGGCGAGTCCGTTCAGCACAGCAAGGTTACCGCCTATAAGACTACCCACGCCATGCCCCTTGCGGCTGAACGGATGTTTCTCTACCTCATAGTCCATCTTGCCTCCGCGCAACAGGTCGAGCATCGTGCGCGTCACCCGGCTGTCGGGTCTGAGGGCAAACTGTTTGGCCATGGATGAATGCAGCGATGCCACGCCATGACTCTGCAAGCAAGCGTGCAGGGCTGAAATGTCGGAAAAACCGATCAGCCACTTGGCATTGCCACGTATGTCAATCCGCGACAGATGCGGCAACAGTTCGGCGGTACCGTATCCTCCGCGCGAACACAATATGGCGTCCACCTCCGGGTCAAGCCACGCTTCGGTCAGGTCCGACAGGCGCGACTGCAGCGACGACGCGAAGCATCCGTCCTCGGGTCCGAACACATGAGGCATCAGCTGCACCTCGAAACCTTCACGCTCTAAAAACGATTTAGCGCCATCCACGTATTGCCGCTCTATCGGTGACGCCGGAGTCACCACGGCTATGCGCGACCCGTCATGAAGCGGCCGCGGAAATATCATCTCCTGCTCCATTTCAGAAACTCTTGACCGGTATCCCTTCCGACCGGAAGTAATCGGCTATGCGCTGCAGTTCCTCGTGCGGCACTTTCTCCAGGTGTTCGGCCGGCGTGTCGCGGTCTATACTGTACAGCATCACCTCGCGGGGCCTAACTTCCTTGTAGATACGCGCCAGTGCCTCAAGTTCTTGAGGAGTGGTGTTGTCGATATGCGATCCCTCGTATTCGCCGCGCAGCAGCATGGTCTGGATTATGCCCGTGCCGGAGAACTGTTTCAGCTCACGTGTCAGCTTCCCGACCGTAAAATGCTTCGATACAGGGCGGTCCAGTGCCTGCATGGTGCTTTCGATGCCCGAGTCGAGTTTCAGTATATTGTTGTCCACCGATTTCAGCGCCTCGGCCACTTCCGGATTGTCGATGCGCGTGGAGTTGGTCAGCACCGACACCTTCGCATCGGGATAATACTTGTCGCGCAGACGTATCGTATCCTCGATCACTCCTGCGAATTCAGGATGGATGGTCGGCTCGCCGTTGCCCGAGAACGTGATCACATCCAGCGAGTCACCGGCGGCGCGCATCTCCTTCAGCTTCGCTTCGAGACGTTCGGCCACCTGTCCGCACGTAGGCATACCCGTCTTGCCGGGGCCTTGCGAATTGAAGCCGGCCTCGCAGTACAGGCAATCGAACGTACATACCTTACCATCGCTCGGCGTCAGGTTCACGCCTAACGACGTGCCGAGCCTACGGCTGTGTATCGGCCCGAATATCGTGCTGTGGAACAGTATTTTTTGATCTTTCATCGTCAATTATTCTATATCGCCGGCGCCTTCTATTTTCTCGATAATCAGCGACGGTGGAATGCCGTTGAGGCAGTGATAGTCGCCGCGCGCGCAGGGTTTGTTGCCGAACACGGAGCATGGACGGCACACCATGTCGAGCTGTACGGCATCGTGCATATCCTGATTCCACCCCATGAATCCGGCGTACGGATGCGTGGCGCCCCACACCGACACGGTGCGGAGTCCCACCAGCGACGCCAGATGCATGTTGGCCGAGTCCATGGAAAGCATCACATCGCAGTGGCTCAGCAACGACAGTTCGGCGCGGATACCGATGCCGGCGCGGGCCATGTTCACTACATTTTTCCGCGTGCCGGTCAATGCGTCGATGTCGCGTATCTCATTGTCACCGAATCCGAACACGAATATCTTCCACCCCGGCTTCACGGCAAAGTGGTCTATCACCTTTTTCATCAGGTGCATGGGATAGATCTTGCCGGGATGTTTGGCGAACGGCGCCACCGCAAGCCATTTTTCGCCTCCTTGCTTCGGTCCGGACACCTTGGCGAAATCCTCGGGCGCACCCTTACCGTCGCCAAACAGCGAGCGGAACCGGTCGGCCAACGGCAGTCCGGCCTTGGCGAACACATCGCGGTACCGGTCGGTCATGCGCCGCAGCTGCACCTGTTCCTTCGCCTTGCGGCTGGTCAGCGCTTTCTTAGCCCTGCGCCCCTTGTCAATCCGGTAAATGCCGACGCCCTTCATGCGCAGGGCCATACTTAACATCCGGGTGCGCAACACGTCGTGCAGGTCCAGGAACGTATCGATGCCATATTCATCGCGCAATTCCCGCGCCAGTCTCCACATACCCCGTAATCCCTTGTAACGCTCCAGGTCCACTCCCGCCACGGTAAGATTGGACGGCGCATTGGCAAACATCCTGGCGGGATGCTCCCGCGTGAGGAAATAGAAATTCCTCTCCGGGCTTGCCAGACATGCGTCGTACACCTCGGGCAGCGTCATTGCGATGTCGCCCAAGGCGGAAAACCGCGCCATCAGTATGTTGTCACGCTTTCTTGCCATACAGCACCGGGTTGGTGGCCGGATCGTTATACATCTTCATCTGGCGGTAAACCTTCATATACTTTCGGCCGGCCTCGATGTCGTCGAGCAGCTGGGCGATGGCCGTGGTAAGGTCCTCGCGCTGTTCCAGCAGCACGTCGAGCTTGCCCTGACATTTTGCCATATGCTCCGCGGCGGCGTCCTTGCGCTCGGCCTGTTCGCGCATGTGCCATATCTTCAGCGCCAATATCGACAGACGGTCCAACGCCCATGCCGGCGACTCGGTATTGATCGTAGCGTCGGGACGGGCCTTCACATCCTTGTATTTCTCACGATACCATGTGTCTATCTCCTCCACCATGTCGGTGCGCACCTGATTGCTGCGGTCTATGCGGCGTTTCAGCTCCAGCGCGGCCACCGGGTCAATCTCCGGATCGCGGATTATGTCCTCCAGGTGCCACTGCACGGCGTCGACCCAGCACTTGGAATACAGTATCGATTCAAAACTTCCCTCCTCATACGGATTATGTTTCTCGGCGTCCACGTTGTCTGTCTTATGATAGTCGGCCACACAGCGGTCGAACACTTCGTTCGCATTTTTCATGTGATAAGAGGTTTTACAGAGGTTTTTACTTTTTTTGATTAGCAAAAATAGCGATTTAATAGAAAAAGGCCAAAAAAATTCGTAAATTTGCACATAATACCAACAACGGGCACGGAAGTCATGGAAAACAAGATAGAAAAATATACCTATACCCGGTCGCTATGCATGGTGCTTTACCGTGCTGTGACTCTTGAAGCTCCGGGCATGACATTGCGCGTGGAGCATTCCATATCGCACGGACAGTATTGCCGTCTGCTTCAGGCCGACGGAAGTGTCGTGCAGGTGAACCGCGACCTTGCGGGACGCCTGCTGAGACGGATGCGTCTGCTTGTGGACGCTGACCTTCCTTTCCGTATTTCCGTCAGGCCGAAAGCCGAGGCCATCGACATATTCCGCAAGGAGGGACTGACCGAGAAAATAGAATTGCTCGACACCATTGCCGGCGAGGAGGTGAAGTGCTACGAATTCGACGGTGTCCTTGACTCGTACATCGGCGACTTGGCGGATAGCAGCGGACAGTTGCGCGTGTTCGACCTGCGGATGTACAAGGAGGGCCTGCTTCTGTTGGGTCCCGACCCGGCCAATCCCGCCGTGCCTGTCCGTCCGGTGCGTCAGGCCAAGATGTACAGGGCGTTCCGCCAGAGCCTGGAGTTCAACAGGGTGATACGCGTCAGCTGCGCCGGCGAACTGAACCGTGTGGTGCTGAACAACGACACCAAGATGCTGATCAACGTGGCCGAGGCCATGCACAACAAACTGTTGGGCCGTATCTCGGACGAGATCGCGACACGCCACCGCCGCGGCGAGGCGTCGTTGATAATGCTGGCCGGCCCGTCGTCGTCGGGCAAGACCACCACGTGCAAGCGCCTGGCCGTGCAGCTGATGACCAACATGATGTCGCCCAAGATGATAAGTCTGGACGATTACTTCGTGAACCGCGTGCATACGCCCCTTGACGCCGACGGTAACTATGACTACGAAAGCCTGTACGCCCTGGATCTGAAGCAGTTCAATCAGGACCTGAACGACCTGCTCGCGGGGCGCGAGATAAATCTGCCCACCTACAGCTTCGAGAAGGGCGAACGCATATACAAGAACCGTCCCCTTAAGCTGGAGAAGGACGACGTGCTGCTGATAGAGGGCATACACGGCCTCAACCCGGAACTGACCGCATCCATACCCAAGAAACAGGTGTACAAGGTCTATGTCTCGGCACTGACATCGCTGCGGCTCGACAACCACAACTGGATCTCCACATCCGACAACCGTCTGCTGCGCCGCATGGTGCGCGATTCCAAATACCGTGGCACCACCCCCTCGCAGACCCTGGACCGCTGGCCTTCCGTCAGACGCGGCGAGGAGAAATGGATATTCCCCTTCCAGGAGAACGCCGACGCGGTGTTCAATTCATCGCTCATTTTCGAATTGGGCGTAATGAAAGATTACCTGGAGCCTCTGCTGCTCAGCGTCAGTCCCGACGACCCGCATTACGCCGAGGCCAGACGCCTGGCGGACTTCTTAGGATGCTTCCTCTCCATTCCGGCCGAACAGGTGCCCGCCAACTCGCTGCTGCGCGAGTTCCTCGGAGGATCCTCGTTCCATTATTAACCTCTGTTTAACCCGTACCCCTCTCCTACCGAACAATGAAGGAATTCACACCCGAAGATATAGAGAGAATCGAACAGCTCATCGACACCGAGCAGCGTCAGGAGGTGCTGCAGGAACTGGAGGGGATGCACCCCGCCGACATCGCAGAACTGTTCCAGCATCTCAATCTGAAACAGGCCGAGTGGGTGTTCGAGCTTATCCCCAACCGCGAGGAGAAGGCCGACATCCTGATGGAACTCGACGAGGAGGACCGCAAGAAGCTGATGGAGGGGATGGACCCCGAACAGATAGGCCATTACATCGACCTGCTGGACACCGACGACGCCGTAGACCTGATTCAGGAACTGGACGAGGAGGACCGCGAGGAGGTGATTCAGAACATCGGCGACGTGGAACAGGCCGGCGATATCGTCGACCTGCTGCAGTATGACGAGGACACGGCCGGCGGATTGATGGGCACGGAGCTGATTTCGGTCAACGAGAACCTGTCGATGCCCGACTGCCTCAAGGAAATGCGGCGACAGGCCGAGGACCTGGACGACATCTATTACGTATATGTGGTGGACGACGACAACCGTCTGAAGGGCGTGCTGCCGCTGAAGAAGATGATCACCCATCCGTCTGTGTCGAAGATAAAGCACGTGATGGAGGACAATCCCGTGGTGGTAAAAGTGGACATGCCCATCGACGAGGTGGCCATCGACTTCGAGAAATACGACCTCGTGGCCATGCCTGTGGTGGACAGCATCGGGCGCCTGATGGGTCAGATCACGGTCGACGACGTGATGGACCAGGTGCGCGAGCAACAGGAACGCGACTACCAGTTGGCTTCGGGTATCTCGTCGGACGTTGACGCCGACGACTCGGTGCTGGCTCAGACCAAGGCGCGCCTCCCCTGGCTGCTGATAGGCATAGCCGGCGGATTGCTGAGTTCGTTGATACTTAGCGGATTCGAGACGCAGTTGGCGGCCGTGACAGCACTGGCGTATTTTATTCCGCTGATAGGCGGCACCGGCGGTAACGTCGGCGTGCAGGCGTCGGCCATCGTGGTGCAGGGCCTGGCAAACGGTCGCCTGGACCTCAAGGAATTCTGGCAGCAGTTGTGGAAGGAACTCAGAATATCGTTGCTGACCGGCGTAGTCATATCGCTGGCGGTGTTCGTATACACCCTGTTCACAGAGCCGGGCAGCTACGGCCTGACACTGGCGGTGGCCGTCTCGCTGTTCTGCATCGTGGTGTTCTCCACGGTGTTCGGAGCCATCGTGCCTCTCACCCTGGAGAAACTGAAGGTCAACCCGGCGTTGGCCACAGGACCCTTTATACAGATAACAAACGATGTAGTGGGTCTGCTGATTTACGTGGGCATGGCCGCATGGATGCTCAGTATTTTCCCCTCTTAACCTCTCCCGCAATATTATCATAGACAGATGGCTGAGAAGACCAAGAAACCGGTGGAGACACCGTTGATGAAACAATATTACGAAATGAAGAAGAAGCATCCTGACGCGGTGCTTCTCTTTCGCGTGGGCGATTTCTACGAGACATTTTCCGACGACGCCATAACGGCGAGCGAGATATTGGGCATCACCCTGACGCGCCGCGCCAACGGCTCGGCCACGTACGTGGAGTTGGCGGGATTCCCGCACCACGCCCTCGACACATACCTGCCGAAACTGGTGCGCGCCGGCAAGCGCGTGGCCATCTGCGAACAGTTGGAGGACCCGAAGCTGACCAAGAAACTGGTGAAGCGCGGCATCACCGAACTTATCACGCCCGGCGTCAACATGTCGGAAGGAGCGCTCAACAACCGCGAGAACAACTTTCTCGCGGCCGTGCATTTCAACAAAACCTCGGTGGGCATAGCTTTTCTGGACATATCCACCGGCGAGTTCGTGTGCGAGCAATGCGAGCGTGCGGTCGCCGACAAGCTGCTGACCAAACTGCAGCCCAAGGAATTGCTGCGTATGCGCGGCACGCGCCAGGAATACGAGCAGTCGTTGACATACCGTTGCAGCGTCTATGAGCTGGACGACTGGATCTATACCGTCGACGCGGCCACGGAACGTCTGCAGCGCCATTTCGACACAATGTCGTTGAAGGGATTCGGTGTAGACGCCATTCCCGACGCCGTGATAGCCGCCGGTAGCATCCTGCAATACCTGGACATCACGGGCCATACCAACCTGAAGCACATCAGCTCGCTGCGCCGTATCGGCAACGACCGTTACATGACGCTGGACCGATTCACCATCCGCAACCTGGAGCTGGTGGCGCCCCTTACGCCTGAAGGGATGTCGCTGCTCGACGTGCTGGACCATACCGTCACCCCGATGGGCGCGCGTCTGCTGCGCAACTGGATACTGTTCCCGCTAATCGACCCGGTGGCCATCAACCGGCGTCTGGATGTGGTGGACTATTTCTTCAAAGACACCATGCTTCGCGACCGTTCCACCGAAATATTGAAACGTGTGGGCGATCTGGAACGCCTTGTGTCACGCTTAGGCCTGCGGCGCATCGGACCCCGCGACACCGTGACGCTGCAGGCGGCGCTGGAATCAGTAACCGAACTGCGCAGGCTCATGGCCGAGTCCGATTCCGACATACTCCGTGAGATGGCCGGAGGAATGCACGACGTGTCGGCGGCCACAGACGCCATCAGGCGCACGCTTATGCCCGACCCGCCGGCTAAGGTTGGAGGCGCGGGGCGTATCATAGCCTCGGGCGTACACCCCGAGCTGGACGAATGGCGCGACCTGCATGACAACGCAAACCTGCGTCTGGAACAGATTCGTGTTCGCGAAACGGAGCAGACCGACATTCCTTCGCTCAAGATAGGATTCAACAATGTGTTCGGCTACTACATCGAGGTCCGCAACACGCACAAGGACAAGGTGCCTGCCGAGTGGATACGCAAGCAGACCCTGACCGCCGCCGAACGATACATCACGCCGGAGCTGAAGGAACTGGAGGAGAAGATAATGCAGGCACGCGACCGGATAGACGCTCTGGAGGCGGAACTGTTCAACCAGCTGCTGGACGGTCTGTCGCGCTTCATAACCGACATGCAGACTTTAGCCCATGCGGCCGAGCGTATCGACACGCTTCTGGCCCTGGCCACTGCCGCCGAGCGCTTCAAATATGTGCGTCCCGTAGTGGACGATTCTATGGAACTGTCCATCACCGAGGGGCGCCACCCGGTGATAGAGCGCCGTCTCCCGGCGGGCGAGGCGTACATATCCAACAGCGTGCGCCTGGATTGCGACAAGAGCCAGATTATGATGATAACAGGCCCGAACATGAGCGGTAAATCTGCCTTGCTGCGCCAGACAGCCCTCATCACGCTGATGGCGCAGATGGGAAGCTTCGTACCGGCACAGGCCGCGCACATAGGCTTTGTGGACAAGATTTTCACCCGTGTGGGTGCCAGCGACAACATCTCGTTGGGAGAATCCACGTTCATGACCGAGATGAACGAGGCCTCGGCCATACTGAACAACATGACGCCACGGTCGCTCATCCTTTTCGACGAACTGGGTCGCGGCACCTCGACCTACGACGGCATATCCATAGCGTGGGCCATCGTAGAGCACATCCACGAGAACGGCCGATGCCGCCCCAAGACGCTGTTCGCCACCCATTACCATGAGCTTAACGAGATGGAGGGCACATTCCAGCGCGTGGTCAATTACAACGTGTCGGTCAAGGAAATAAAAGGGCGCGTGGTGTTCATGCGCAAGCTGGAACGCGGCGGCTCGGAGCACAGTTTCGGTATCCATGTGGCCAAGTTAGCGGGAATGCCGCCGTCGATAGTGCGCCGCGCCGAACAGGTGTTGAAACAACTGGAGACAAAAGAAACGGACGCGCCCAAGGCCAATGTGTCCCAGTTAGGCACCGCCCGCGACGGATATCAGTTGAGTTTCTTCCAGCTTGACGACCCGTTGCTTGAGCAGATCCGCGACCGCCTGCTGACCCTGCAGATCGACAATCTGACGCCCCTCCAGGCCCTCGAGACGCTGCACGACCTGCAGTGCCTCCTCACCGGCAAACAACCATGACAAAATCGGCTGCAAGCCTGAGCTGTCATTAATTTCAGCGACTCTGAATGCTTTTGGATATGTGGCATAATTATTATACTTTTGCATTATGGATACCATAATAATTGGACAAGGATACAATCTTGCTGAAAATTCTTCAGTAGGGAAAGAGCTGATAGAACTATTTCAGTCACGCCGATTTACTTCATTCACCTGTCTGGTAGCATTTGCAAGCTATGGCGGAGTTAGTGCATTGAGACAAGAAATACTGAATGCCAAGACCAATAATGTAAACATCAAGGTTATTTTAGGTGTAGATCAGAAAGGAACTTCAAAAGAAGCCTTAGAAGAAGTTCTTTCCTGGGACGTTAATGCATGTATATATCACACAAATGATTTCAATATTTTTCACCCCAAAATATATTTGTTTGAGAACGAAGATATTTTCACACTGATAGTCGGGTCCAACAATCTAACTGTACCCGGTTTAGTACAAAATGTAGAATGTTCTTTAATGATTAAAGACATTAAAAGCAATCCTGTATTGGCAAAATTCTATGATTATTGGGACGAAATTCTAAATGGTACAGAGATTAATCTTTATCCTATCACTCAGGAACTCATCGATAATCTATATGCCGATAATATCATAACGCTTGAATCGCTGCGTATTGAACGATATGATAATGGCGAAGACGAACGAGAGGGAGCCGGCGAAACAAAAAGACTGAATTTTAATAAAGCCGGTGTGCAGTCCCTTCCTTCTTGCTTTACTCCCAAACGGAAACAAAGACAGGTCAAAATCAAATCTAAAAATGACAATCCGACTACAAACTCTCGTTCTGAAGTTGTCAAGACTATAGGCGAGCAAGTCTTAATTGCAGAGATTGGAGGAGGCCCGCGATGGAAACAAGTAAACTTTCCTATAAAAATATTTCAAGATTTCTTTGGTGCGTCACGCGGAGACAATAGTTATAAAATCGAGCTGTTGAATATCGCAAAAGACGGAACATTAGGAGAAGTAGAGGAACGACAGGCAGTAACAGTAAAGAGTAACAATTTCCGATTCGAGATTAATTGCGAAGAAACAAGCGGCGAATATCCGGGTGTACTCAATCGTCCAATCGGTTTGTTCATAAAACTGGATAATTCAGAATTTCTGTATCAGGTTCTCATGCCCGATTATCCTGCTTATACGAAGATTAAAGATTACCTGCAAATTGAAGCCAAACCTAAGCGGGAGTACGAACTTAAGCGTGTTATCGTTGATGTAGAAGCCATTCACGCCCTCTATCCTGAACTTATAATATAATGGGATATCATTTTAGGACATTAAATTATTTAGGCAGCAAATTACGGCTCCTTGATTTCATCGAGGAGAATATCCGGCGTATAACAAATGACAAACAAGGAGTATGTGACTTATTTGCCGGTTCCGGATGTGTCTCATATAAATTATCTGAACATTATGCCGTAACGTCATGCGATATCCAGCACTACTCAAAAGTAATTTCAAATGCTTTATTAAATAAGTTTGATATAACAGATAACGATATTAATGAATTAATTCAAATCATACAATCGGATAAAACATTGTATGATTGTTTTATTCCATTAATCGAAACTGAAGAACAGGCGATACGATTCAAAGACCTTGAAACTTTAACAGCAATTCTCGAAACCGGCTCAATAGAAGTTTTTCGTTTAGAGAACAAAAATACCTGTTTGAATCATAGTCTATATGAAGTCTTGGATAATCTCAGTGGAAATGACTTTTTAAACAGAAAATCTTTAATAAGTCGTTATTATGGAGGCATTTATTTTTCATATCGCCAAGCCGTGGGTATTGATATAATACTTGAATCAATCCAGAATCACATTGCCGAAGATAAACGCGACTTTTTTCTTGCCGCGCTTTTAAGCACAGCAAGTGATGTAGTCGACACAGTTGGTAAGCATTTCGCCCAACCCATTAAGGCTCGCGATGCAAAAGGTAATATTAAAATCACTGTATACAATAAGGCGCTACAGGATAAAACCATAGATATTATCGAATTGTACAAAGACTGGATATATCGCTACAAGTCTTTGCCGAAATCTGATTATGTCTGCCAAACAATACAAGGAGATTACATTAAATGCTTACGGAACTTGCCGGATTCTGTAAAAACCATTTACGCAGATCCTCCATATACAAGAGATCATTACAGCAGGTTCTATCATGTGCTGGAAACAATAACATTAAGGGATTCTCCTGAATTGACAACTACAAACATACGCGGAGAAAAACATATAAGCAACGGAATTTATAGGAAAGACCGTCACCAATCTCCATTCTGCATAATGAGTAAAGCCCATGATGCATTTAAAGAAATGTTCGAGATTACATCCTCTGGTAACAAGAATCTGGTGCTTTCGTATTCACCGTATGACGAAACGAAAAAAACTCACCCTCGTGTAGTAACATTGAGACAATTGTTGGATTTGGCCAGAGTCTATTACCAACACGTCGATTTAATTTCTGCAGGTAAATTCAAGCATAATAAGCTGAACTCAACAGAACATTTTCTTGATGCCTCATCTGAGGCTGAAGTGTTAATCGTCTGCACTAATGAATGATTTATGATGCTAAATAATAGATTCATCTATGAAGCCGATTCCTCAATTGGCTCATATGATTGTCCTAACATCCTTATAAAAGGAAACAATAAGGAAATCCTACCGGAACTCATCAAAGAATACGGTGGAAAGGTAAAATGTATCTATATCGATCCTCCGTATAATAACGGCGATTCCTATCATTACTATGACGATAATATAGCTGAAACAAATTGGCTTAGAGACATCCATAACGTGCTTATATATCTAAAAATGCTAATGTCAAAAGACGGAAGCGTCTGGATTTCAATTGATGACAGAGAGATGGCATACCTAAAAGTCGAGGCAGATAAAGTTTTTGGGAGAGAAAACTTCGCCGGCACTATTGTATGGCAGCAACGCAAAACCCGAGAAAACCGGGCCTTGTTCTCTTATAACCATGAATATATACTTGTATATGCAAAAGATATAAAGAAATTCAAAAAATCAAGGAATCTGCTTCCTGTTGATAATGATTTTATTGACAATAAATACAAGAACCCTGACAATGATCCACGTGGGCCATGGCAGTCTGTAAGCGCAAGTGTACAAGCTGGTCATGCTGTCCCAAGCCAGTTTTATACTATTGTATCGCCTACCGGAATAGAACACAATCCTCCTAAAGGTAGATGTTGGGTATATAATGAGCAGCGTATGAAGACCGAAATATCCCTTGGGAATATTTGGTTTGGTGCCGACGGTTCAAACGTGCCACGTATTAAAAAATTTTTACGCTCCGCCAAAATTGGATTAACACCACAGACACTATGGTCAGATGATAGGTACGGAACCACCGACAGCGCAAAAAAACACTTATTAAATTTATTTCCAAATCTCGAAAAGGTTTTTGAAACACCTAAACCTGAAGAACTAATCGCCCAGATTCTTCATATAGCCACTAATGAAGGAGATTTGGTATTAGATTGCTATGCCGGCTCAGGTACTACTCTGACAGCAGCTCACAAAACAAAAAGACATTATATAGGCATAGAAATAGGAGATGAAACTACCAAATTGATAGTTGACCGCTTGAATAAAGTCATTGAGGGAGAAGAAGGGGGCATCTCTGAAATCCAACAATGGAAAGGAGGCGGTGAATTCGCATACTTTTCTTTTGATAAGTCTCCAAGAATCGACAATTCATTGTGTAACGCTCCCAGAACAATACAAAAGAACCCGGTCTATCATCAACTTAATCTATTCCCTTTATTTGAGGAATATGGCGAAAAACCGTTCTTGGAAAATGAGATTGTACGTGAGCCAAATTCCATCTATTATGGACATCACAAAATTGAATACGCCCGAAACGTACTCATATCTCTTGTAAAAAGAGACAATGAAGATATTTTTATCAATCGTTCAGCGACTTTATACTATACCGGCAAGAAGTTCCCATCAACTGTTGCCTTTAATAAATTATATTATTTCATGCCCTACCTAAAAGGGAAAGGGATTCGAGACCTGTATATCATTAAGGTTGCTCGAATTGGATCCCGCAAGGAAGGACAACCGGACGAAAACAACAATGATCTTCGTCTGGTTTTTGAGATAGAATTCGTGAAACAATTATTCACCGATTATAAATCAATTGATTTAAAGATATGGCGAACATTCACGGATACCATTTTATCTGAAATTATCCAAGATCCTATGCTGAATGATTAATCCTGGTCGGCGGCGAATTCCATCAGGTAGGCCTTGATGAAGCCGTCGATGCCGCCGTCCATCACGCCGTTCACGTCCGAGGTCTGGAAGTTGGTGCGGTGGTCCTTGACGCGGCGGTCGTCGAACACGTAACTGCGTATCTGCGAACCCCACTCTATTTTCTTCTTGCCGGCCTCCACCTTGGCCTGCTCCTCCATACGGTGCTTCAGTTCCTTGTCATACAGGATGGAGCGCAGCTGGCGCATGGCGTTCTCCTTGTTCTTGGGCTGGTCGCGGGTCTCGGTGTTCTCGATCAGAATCTCCTCCTCCTCGCCGGTATAGGGGTCGGTGTACTGGTAGCGCAGACGCACGCCGGATTCCACCTTGTTGACGTTCTGACCGCCGGCGCCGCCCGAACGGAAAGTATCCCACGACACGCGTGCAGGCTCCACCACAACCTCGATTGAATCGTCGACCAAAGGTGTCACGAACACTGATGCGAACGATGTCATGCGCTTGCCCTGTGCGTTATACGGGCTGACGCGCACCAGGCGGTGCACACCGTTCTCGCTTTTGAGGAAACCGTAGGCATAATCGCCCTCGATGTTGATGGTAACGGACTTTATGCCGGCCTCGTCGCCGTCGAGCAGCTGTGCTATCGAGGTCTTGTAGCCGTGACGCTCGGCGTAACGCAGATAGAGGCGCATCAGCATCGACGCCCAGTCCTGGCTTTCGGTACCGCCGGCGCCGGAATTGATCTTCAGCACGACGCCCAGCTTGTCCTCCTCGCGACGGAGCATGTTGCGGAGTTCCAGTTTCTCGACATCCTCCAGAGTCTTGGCGTATGCTTCGTCAATCTCCTCCTCGGTCACCAGACCTTCCTTCAGGAAGTCCATGGAGAGTTTCAGTTCCTCAAGTTGTTTTTCCAGAGCCGTGTAGGAGTCAATCCAGAAATGGATACCCTTGATTTTGCGCATCTGGGCCTCCGCCTTCTCGCGGTCGTCCCAGAAGTCGGCCACATGCGTGCGCAACTCCTCCTCCTCGACCTCAATCTTCTTCGACTCGATGTCAAGGTAACGGTTCAGGTCCTCTACTCTCTTTTCTATATCCTTCAGCTGGTCACCGGTTATCATATCTTTCTCTTATTCGCTTTTCGCTTTTAGCTGCTTATCTTTCCTATTCCGCTGCTATTATTCTGCAAAATTACAAAAAATCACTCTATTATGAAAATCCGGTCCCCAATCAGCTTTGCTTATTCATAATCCACAATCCAGGGAGTGGCGATGGAACGGATGGAGTCGTCGAAGTTTACGCCGACCTTGACGATTTTGCGGCCGTCGGCACGGAACGGCAGCAGGTAATCGCGGCTGTTGATCTGATCCATGGCAGCCTGCGCACTCTCGTTTACCTTGAACTCGAACAGATAGAGATACCTGGGGGTCTTGACCAATAGGTCTATCCTTCCGGCGGCGGTACGCATCTCGGCGTGCGTATAGAAACCCATCAGTTTCATAACCAGATATATGACATTGCGGTAATGCAGCTCAAGGTTTCCGAGATCCATCTGGTCGTACTGATAGCCGCTGAACAAGGACTGCAGACGTGTCATGAAGTCATCGACACGTCCCGCCTCGACATCAAGCACAAACCGGCGCACATCAAACTCACTGCGGCCTTGGGAATTGCTTGTGTATATCTTCATCAATCCGTTCAGGAATCCTTGTTCCACCTCTCGGTTTGGATATCCAAGCTTAGCTATCCTGAAACGGGGGTCGTAATCATGAATGGTCAGATATCCGCTTTGATACATAATCGGCACAGCATTGCTCAGGTCGAACGATGCGTCCATAAGGTCATCTATATTCTCCTCAAGGTGCTCAAGGTCACGCAGGTCTATCTGCATGTCGCGTATCATCCTGACCAGGATCGTAGGAGTACCGGTAGAGAACCAATATGCACCTAAATAACTGTTTGACAACGCGCTAAGCAGGCTGAACGGATTGTATATATCAGGCGACGACGGCGAAAAATGGTAGCCGTCATAATTCTTCTTAAGCTCCGCGTATGCTTCTTCTGCTGACATTTTGTTTTTGTCGGCCAATTCGCGCACTCCCTCATCGAAATTATCCCGGATTTCCTCTATGGTCATGCCGCATATCGCGCTGTATTTTTCGGAAAGGGATATGTCCTGCAGATTGTTGAGGTCGCTGAATATGCTCAGTTTACCGAAACGGGACACGCCCGTAAGCATGGCGAACTGAATGTATTGGTCACCGTTCTTGAGATTGGAATAAAACCCTTTCAGTATGGCACGCAGATCATCCTGCAGTGCCTTGTTTCCAACAGAATCCAGCAACGGTTTGTCGTATTCATCGATAAGTATGACTACACGCTTGCCGGTTTTATTATATGCGCTGCGTATCAAGGCACCGAACCGTAAAGCCAATGAATCCGACGGCTCATTGCGGCCGTATAACTGTTCATAATAGTAGAGGAATGACTCAATCGTAGCCTCAAGGTCATGCATTGTCTGGCACTTGTTGGCATTCATGGCCATGTGGAATACCGGGTGAGGCTGCCAGTCATGCTCCATTCTACTGATTTCCAAACCTTCAAAAAGATCCTTGCGGCCCTGATAGAATGCCTCGATAGTGGAAAGCAACAATGATTTGCCGAACCGGCGTGGACGACTCAGAAAATAGCACTTCCCTTCCGTTATAAGCCTTTCAATAATGCCTGTCTTATCGACATACGTGTAACCAGCTTCGCGAAGTTTCGCGAAACTCTGAACGCCTATTGGATACTTGGGTGCCATTATAATTACTTTTTAAGGGATTCCCACTTGTTTCATCCGCTAAGTTACGAAAAACTCCGTGAATATCAAAAAGCAATTCCGGCACCGGGACGTCTCCGCTTTACCGAAGATATATGGACCAAACTCTTTGACGGACTCCGTTGTTAGGAATATAGTTACGAAACAATCTAAATAAGAAATATTATGAAAGAATTAATTGAAAAGGGAAAGACCTGCAAGCATGACATTCTGACCCACGTATTAGGTTATCACAAGGAAGACCATGTACGCCACATCGTGCACCTCGCTATCGCATCGGCGGCATTAAGCATTGCCATCACCACGCTGTGCAAGGTGGCCCGCATCCATCACGACGTCAAGCGTCTTGAACATGACGTTGAGCCGCATAAGAAACACCACCTGATCTGAAGTCAAAAGTCAGAGTTATGAGGTATTAGTTATTAAATCTGATGACTTAATCCTCATTTTCAGGCACCAGATTAGCAAGCATCTCGCCGCAGGTCAGCCCTGTGGCGGGATGTTTCCATATAGGGGCCAGCTCGACCATCGGCTTCAGGAAAAATTCACGCTCAGCCAAATGCGGATGCGGCACCTTCAGTTCCGGGGTGTCTATCTGTATCTCGTCCACGGCCACGATGTCAATGTCCACCACACGGTCCACATAGCGGCCTTCGGCGTCGCGGTGGGCGCCCCCGCCCAACTCCCGCTCTATCTCCTGCAAGCCGGCAAGCATCTGCATTGGCTCCAGGTCGCTGACCAATCGCACGCCGATGTTCATGAAGGCGTTGGCACTCTCGTAGCCCCACGGTTCCGATTCAACTATGTGCGACAGCTCCATCCAGCCGTAACGGCCCATGATGCGCTGCGCCGCGCGGCTGATGTTGAGACGGCGGTTGCCTAAGTTACTGCCTATGTTCAGAAAATAATTCATATACAAGAAAAGCGCGTGGTGACGGCTGGCTTTGATTCCGCACCGTTACCACGCGCTTTGTTATCGTGTTTTATTTCAGTGTCTTCTTAACCTCTACTTCCTCGTAGGCCTCGATCAGGTCGCCCTCGCGGATGTCGTTGTAGCCCTGAACGGACAGACCGCAATCGTAGCCCGAAACAACCTCCTTGGCGTCGTCCTTGAAGCGCTTGAGGCTTCCCAGCTCGCCGGTGTAGATCACGATACCGTCGCGGATGACGCGCACCTTCGATGTGCGCTTGATCTTGCCGTCGCGCACCAGGGCGCCGGCTATGGTGCCCACCTTCGAGATATGGTAAGTCTGGAGCACTTCGGCCGTACCTGTGATTTCCTCCTTGATTTCGGGCGAAAGCATACCTTCCATGGCATCCTTCACCTCCTCTATCGCCTTATAGATGACGGAGTACAGACGGATCTCGACACCCTCGCGCTCGGCCTCCTTGCGGGCGTTAGCCGACGGGCGCACCTGGAATCCGATGATGATGGCGTCGGATGCGGCGGCCAGCGTGACATCGCTCTCGGAAATGGCACCCACTCCCTTATGCAGCACGTTTACCTGCACCTCGGGCGTGGAGAGCTTCAGCAATGCGTCGGAGATAGCCTCGATCGAACCGTCCACGTCGCCCTTCACCACAAGGTTCAGTTCATGGAAGTCGTTAAGGGCGCGGCGGCGTCCCAGCTCCTCGAGACCCAGGCGCTTCTTGGTGCGCAGTCCGAGTTCGCGCTGCAGCTGCTCGCGCTTCGTGGCAATCTCGCGTGCCTCCTGCTCGGTGGACATCACGTTGAACGTATCGCCGGCCGTAGGAGCGCCGTTCAGACCTAATACCTGCACAGGCGTAGCGGGGCCGGCCTCCTTGACGCGCTGGTTACGCTCGTTGAACATGGCCTTGACCTTACCGAAGTTGGTTCCGGCCAGTATCACGTCGCCCACGCGGAGTGTACCGTTCTGCACCAGCACCGTGGCCACGTAGCCGCGGCCCTTGTCCAGACTCGACTCTATCACCGAGCCGATGGCGGCGCGGTCGGGATTGGCCTTCAGGTCGAGCATTTCGGCCTCCAGCAGCACCTTCTCCATCAGCTCGTCAACGCCGATACCCTTCTTGGCCGAGATGTCCTGGCTCTGATACTTGCCACCCCATTCCTCTACGAGGTAGTTCATATTGGCCAGTTCCTCCTTGATCTTGTCGGGGTTGGCTGCGGGCTTGTCTATCTTGTTGATGGCGAACACCATGGGCACGCCTGCGGCGGAAGCGTGATTGATTGCCTCGATAGTCTGCGGCATCACGTCGTCGTCGGCGGCCACGATGATGATGGCCAGGTCGGTCACTTTGGCACCACGGGCACGCATGGCCGTGAACGCCTCGTGACCCGGGGTATCCAGGAACGTGATGTGGCGTCCGTCGTTCAGCTTCACGTTGTATGCACCGATGTGCTGCGTGATGCCGCCGGCCTCGCCGGCTATCACGTTGGCCTTTCGGATATAGTCCAGCAGCGACGTCTTACCGTGGTCCACATGACCCATGACGGTCACGATGGGCGGACGGCTCTGCAACTCCTCCTCCTTGTCCTCAACATGCTCGATGGCCTCGGTCACGTCGGCCGACACGAATTCGGTCTCGAATCCGAACTCCTCGGCCACGATGTTGATGGTCTCGGCGTCCAGACGCTGGTTGATGGACACCATCACACCGAGGTTCATACATGTGGCTATGACCTTGTTCACGGGGATGTCCATCAGACTGGCCAGGTCGTTGGCGGTGACGAACTCCGTGATCTTAAGCACCTTGCTTTCAGCTGCCTCGCGCTCGGCGTTGGCCAGCTCGCGGTTGTGCATCTCCTCTCGGCGCTCCTTGCGGAACTTCACGCTCTTGTTTGTCTTCTTGGTGGTGAGGCGCGCCAGGGTCTCCTTGACCTGCTTCTGAACGTCCTCGCTGCTAACCTCCTGCTTGGGGGCTGCGTAGGGATTGCCGCCTCCGTTACCGCCGCGACGTCTGCGACCGCCACGCTCCTGACCGGCCACACGCGGCTGGTCGCCGCGACCTTGACCCTGATCCTTGCGCTTGTCGGAGCCGAATCCGGGCTGCGACGCGGCTTTCTCCACGTTCACCTTCTCCTGGCCTATGCGCTTGCGCTTACGCTCGGCGCGGCTCTTCTTCTTGGGACGTGTGGCCGAGTTGATGGCCGACAGATCTATCTTGCCCACCACCTTCAGGCCCGGGGCCGCAGGGGTGGAACCGGGTGCGCGGAAAGGCTCGTTGCTCTCCGGAGCCTTGGCTTCGGGCGCGGGCGTTTCCTTGGCCGGAGCCTGTGCAGGCGCAGGCTTAGTTGCCGGCGCCTCTTCTTTCTTTGCAGGTTCTGGCTGAGCGGCGGTCTTGGAAACTTCAGGTTTCTTTTCTTCTTTCTTCACTTCGGGCTTAGACTCTGACGCCTGTTTTGGAGTTTCGGGGGTCCGTTGTTCCGTAGCCTTGGGCGCGGGGCTGGACACTTCCTTCAACTCGGGCTTCGGAGCCACGGGGGCTTCCTCCGGCTTATTCACTTCCGTTTTGGGAGACTCGGGAGCCTTGGGTGCCTCGACAGAGGACTTAGGCTCGGGCTTCTTCTCCTCCGTCTTGGCTTCGGCCTTTGGCTCGGGTTTGCCCGCTGGCACAGCAGCACGCTGAGACCCAAGATGGTCCAGGTCGATCTTTCTTTTTATCTTCAATCCGCCATGAGAAGCGCCCGCAGGCGTCTCGACACGCGAATTGCGCTTCTCCTCGCGCTTCTCCTCGCGGTCCTTCTTTTCCTCACGACGGGTGGTAAGGTATTGCTCGGCCTCGGCCTTCGCATCCTTGTCTTTGCTGAACTCCTTGTACAGCAAGCTTACGGCATCGTCGTCGATACGGGCGTTCAGGCCCCCTTCCACTTCGATGTTGTGCTTCTTGAGATAATCAAGAGCCGTGCTTACCGCTACGTTCAGGTCTTTTGCTACTTTACTTATTTTCGTGCGCATTCTGCTGTGTTTGATTCTACTTAAAGAAGCTGTTAAACAACTTCACCTGCGGCTGACGTGCCGCTATGCTCTCATGTCCGTAGTCCACGGCCGGGACCGCGTACGTATCAGTCCTCGAACTCGGCGCGAAGCACGTTCATGACATGCTCCAGGGTGCTGTCCTCGAGGTCGGCGCGGTCCAGCTGCTCGCGCGGTGCGTTCAGTACGGCCTTGGCAGTGCCCAGACCCAGGTTCTTCAGGGCCTCGATCACCCAGTCGTCGATCTCGTCGCGGAACTCGTCCAGATAAATGTCCTCTTCGCCATCCTCTATGTCGCGGTATACGTCTATGGCATAACCGGTCAGCATCGTGGCCAGACGGATGTTGAGGCCTCCCTTGCCGATGGCCAGGCTCACCTCTTCTGGACGCAGGAATACCTCGGCCTTCTTCTCCTCCTCGTCCAGACGGATGCTGGAAATCTTGGCGGGGCTAAGTGCGCGCTGTATGTACAGCTGCGGATTGGCCGTATAGCTTATCACGTCGATGTTCTCGTTGCGCAGCTCGCGCACGATGCCGTGGATGCGGCTTCCCTTGATGCCCACGCAGGCGCCTACCGGGTCGATGCGGTCGTCATAGCTCTCCACGGCTATCTTGGCGCGCTCGCCGGGCTTGCGGGCCACACCCTTGATGGTGATCAGGCCGTCGTGAACCTCCGGAACCTCCTGCTCGAACAGCCGACGCAGGAACCGCTCGTCGGTGCGACTCACTATCACCTTGGGATTGCTGTTGGCATTATCCACACGCTTCACCACCGAACGCACCATGTCGCCCTTGTGGAAGAAGTCGCCCGGAATCTGCTCCTCCTTCGGCATTATCAACTCGTTGTTCTCCTCGTCCAGCAGCAGCATCTCGCGCTTCCATATCTGGTGAACCTCGCCGGTGATAAGCTCGCCTTCCAGATCCTTGAACTTGTTGTAGATGGCCTCTTTCTGAAGGTCAAGTATCTTGGACTGAAGCGTCTGTCGCAGATTCAGGATGGCACGGCGACCGAATTTCTCGAAGAATATCTGCTTGGTAACCTCCTCGCCCAACTCTGCCTCCGGGTCGATCTCACGGGCTTCGGTCAGGCCTATCTGCATGTCCTTGTTCTCCACTGCACCGTCGGCAACCACCTCAAGATTCTGATAAATCTCACAGTCGCCCTTGTCAGGATTCATGATCACGTCGAAGTTCTCGTCCGAACCGAACATCTTGCCCAGTACGTTACGGAACGATTCCTCCAATACCGATATCAAAGTGGTTTTGTCGATGTTCTTGATTTCCTTGAATTCCGCGAACTGGTCGACCATGTTCACTGTCTCTGCTTTCTTTGCCATAAGGCTTGGTTATATTTGTTTGCGGCGTCATTCCGATCCGTCGTCGCGGATACCATTGACACCGGTGGGTTTAAAATTTCAAATCTACTCTCACCATCTTCACGTCGCCGTATGCGAAGCGCTCTTTCCTGGCCACAACCACGGCGCGCTTGGCGCCCTCGGGCTTCTCCCTGACACTGTATTCCACTACGAATCCGGTGTCGTCGGCCTCCCGAAGCACTCCGTGCAGCTTACGGCCGTCCTGCGTCAGAACCTCCACGTCCTGACCCAGATTCTTCAGATACTGACGCTGAACCTTGAACGGACTTGTCAATCCGGCGGAACCCACCTCGAGCTCGTAGTCCTCGCCCCCTTCTTCGCGCGGAAACTCCGTGTCCACGCCTCGGGCAAGCTCGGTGCAGAAGTCTATGTCCACCCCTTCGTCCGAGTCTATCTCCACCACAAATCTGTCACCCGGTTCCTCACGCACGTCTATCAGGTAATAGTCCGTGTCCGCAAGCCGTTCTGTTATATAGCGCGTCAGTTCTTCTATCTTCATATTCAAGTGTCACAATATCTGATTGTCACATAAAAAACGAAGGAGACTGACGTCCCCTCCGGAATTCTTTTGCAAAGATAATACATTTCCATCCAAAATCACTCGTTTTCAGGTCTCCGAGAGGCTGTTTCGGGGATTTTAGACGAATATTTAACTATGTTTAACTTATTTTATATATTATTTACCGAATCCTCATCAAGACCTGTGCCTTCCTCTACCCATGCATCGATTATTGCACGCGACAAGGATCCGGGCAGCGGAAGTTCCGGCAGCGAATCGCGCCGGTACCAACCTCCGGAAGTCAACTCGCCGTCGGCAAAGCTTATCTCTCCCCGTGCATAGCGGGCTCGGAAACCCGTCATCAGCTGCGAGGGGAAAGGCCAGGACTGAGAACCGATATAACGGACATCTCTGATTTCAAGCGTGGTTTCTTCCTTCACTTCGCGTTCCACGCATTGTTCCAATGTCTCTCCGGGCTCGACGAATCCTGCCACCAACGCATACATCGGCCGCTTGAAATTCGCCGCATGTACCAGAAGGGCCTCTTCATCACTACCCGAACCTCGGGTCACCAGCACCACGATGGCAGGCGACAATCCGGGGAATATCTCCTTCCCGCAGCCTTTACACCGCACGCCGATACGTTGGAACCGCTCGGTCGGAGCGCCACAGAAGCCGCAGAACCGGTTGCGCTGCAAAAAGTATTCCCGTTCCTGCTCCCCGCTTGCCTCGCGCCATTCGTCCGGACTATATTTCCCGACTTCCTCTCTCCTTACCATTTCCTGTAACCTTACTACTCATCACTCTCTGACCTCATCACTATGACCTCTGACTTACACCAGCTCCCCGTCCAGATCCTTGATAAATCCCTGCATCGCGGGATTCTCCTCCATTACTTTCTTAAGGAATTCGGTGGGACGCAAGTATTCAGGGCCGCTGTTCGACTTATCGATTTCCGCATGTATTGCCAAGAAATCATTATGCAATTCCTGACGCAGGAAGTCCGTGAGCCGTCCCATACCGGCCTCGAATGCCTGAAGCTGGGCCGGATGCTGAACCAACACCCTGTATATAAGAGACTCGTTCTGGTCGGGCACAGGCTTGGCACTACGCATCGCTTCGCACAGCATGAACTGGTCGGGATGCTCGGCTATATATTTGTGCCACGCGTTCATGAAACCCTCCGGAGTCACGAATTCGCGCAGGCGTTCGCGCTTATACTCGGTCTGTGGCATGGCATTGAGCGAGATGGTGCCTCTGGCGGCACGTTTTGCTCCGGCGTTCGGATTTGCCGGAGCGCCATGCTGTTTCTGGGTCTGCGATGCCTCCTGATGCCGGGGCTGCGAAATAGCAGACGGTTGAAACGCAGACGGCTGTTCGGCGCCCACAGACTTCTGTTCCGGTTTATGTTCCGGTGCCACTGCACGGGCCTGTTGCGCCACCGGATCGCGCAAAGGCTGCTTCCGTGCAGGTCGGTCAAAAGGGGCCGGGGCCGGATTAAGCAGCTGACACAGACGTATCAATGTCAGTTCGATCAGAAATTGCTTGTTCGATGCGGTGCGGTACTGCATGTCGCATTCGTTCAGAAGTTCCATGGCCGAGTAATACCACGGCAACGGCAGCTGCGATGCCTGTTCCGACATACGTGCCGATATGTCGTCGGGAGTCTCCAGCAGCTCCCTGGTGCGCGGATCGGCCGCCACCATCAGGTCGCGCACGTGCTGCGCCACGCTGTTGATGAAGAACAGCGAGTCGAAGCCCCTGTCGCGCACCTCGCCGTAAAGCAGCAATGCTCCGGCCACGTCGCCGCGACGGAAGTCGTCTACAAGCCTGAAAAAATAGTCGTAATCCAGCACGTTCAGGTTCTCCAGCACCGATTCGTACGTGATGTTGCCGCCCGAACTGGAGGCAATCTGGTCGAAGATGGAAAGCGCGTCGCGCATGGCACCGTCGGCCTTGCGCGCTATCACGCCTAATGCTCGGGGATCGGCCGTTATGCCCTCCTGGTCCGCCACATATTTCAAGTGATCGGCTATGTCATTGACCGTGATGCGCTTGAAATCGTATATCTGGCAGCGGCTCAGAATGGTGGGTATCACCTTGTGCTTCTCTGTGGTCGCCAGGATGAACACAGCATACGACGGCGGCTCCTCCAGCGTCTTCAGAAAGGCGTTGAACGCCTGCGACGACAGCATGTGCACCTCGTCGATGATGAATATGCGGTACTTGCCTATCTGCGGCGGTATGGCCACCTGCTCCGAGATCTCGCGGATATTGTCAACGCTGTTGTTGGACGCCGCGTCAAGCTCCATCAGATTGTAAGAATTGCCGCGCTCTATGGCCTTGCACGACTCGCATTCGCCGCAAGCCTCGCCCTCGGGCGTGGGGTTCATGCAGTTCACCGTTCGCGCGAAGATACGCGCGCAGCTGGTCTTGCCCACGCCGCGCGGCCCACAGAACAGGTACGCCTGCGCCAGCCGGCCCGTCTTTATCGAATTGCGCAACGTATCCGTCAGCTCCTTCTGTCCCACTACGCTGCGGAACGTGGCCGGACGGTACTTACGCGCGCTTACTATATATTTATCACTCATAATTGTCTGCAAAATCGTCTGCAAATATATAAAAATTCCCTTTCTGAAACAATATTAAAAATACTGCGTTATGCAATTGAGGGTATCACCTGTTAATATTCATGCACATGAAAAGTATGTTATACACCCGCACCGGCGACACCGGCGAGACATCGCTGGTGGGAGGAGAACGCGTAGCCAAGGATTCGCTGCGTCTGGAATCGTACGGCACCGTCGACGAACTGTCGTCGCAGTTGGGCGTCGTCGCGGCCGCACAAGGCGTAGGCGACGAAGTCAAAGGCCAGCTGCAGCAGATACAGAACGAACTGTTCAACATAGGCGGTTATCTTGCCACGGCCCCGGGCGACGCGGAACCGCCCTGCCCGAGTCTGGAAGACGGCGCAATGATTCAGGACCTGGAGGGATGGATCGACGCACTGGACGAACAGACTCCCAAGATCCGCGCATTCGTACTTCCCGGCGGCCACCCCGCCGCCGCGCTTGCCCATGTGGCGCGCACCGTATGCCGCCGCGCCGAGCGAAACATCCTGGCGCTCAGCCGTAAGGAATATGTAGACCCCGCCGTGATACGATTCGTGAACCGGCTTTCAGACTATCTGTTCGCCGCCGCCCGCTACATAAACTTCATCAATGGCGTGGCCGAAATCGTCTGGCAACAGAAACCGAAACAATAAATTACCATTCCGTTTCGTTGACGGAAAAAGATAAATACTAATACGCAGGTCAGGGGCTTAAGAGCTCCTCTGGATTTACGGGATTAGGGTTAGAATTGAAACTTTTTAAAACTTATAGATATGTACTGGACACTTGAACTGGCGTCGAAGCTTGAGGATGCACCCTGGCCCGCGACGAAAGAAGAACTGATAGACTATGCACTGCGCAGCGGCGCCCCGATGGAGGTGATCGAGAACCTGCAGGAGATTGAGGACGAAGGCGAGACCTACGAATCCATCGAGGAGATCTGGCCCGACTACCCCAGCAAAGACGACTTCTTCTTCAACGAGGATGAGTATTAGAGAAGAATAATCGAAAAATTTGAGATTAAATCCCTGTTAATCAATGAGATTAGCGGGGATTTAATTTGTTTGGATAATATGTAAGTACCTGATAATCGTGGGTTTTGGATTTAGTCAGCACTCTTGCCATACAGGGTTATAATTTGTCCCTCTGTCGAAGTAAACCGATTCGTTGACAAGCTTTCACTTTTCAAAAACAGTCCGTGTATGCTCCGCCTATCTGTCCGTACCGGAAAACGATTCACGATAGTCGCCGGGTGACTGTTTCACACTGCGTTTGAAGAATTTCACGAAATATGACGGATCCTCAAATCCCAGCCTGAAAGCTGTTTCCTTGACTGTAAGCATGGAATATCTCATCAACCTCTTGGCCTCCAGTATGATACGTTCATTTATCAGCTCAAGTGGCGTATAAGGTGAACACTCCCTGACATACATGGTAAGGGTCTTGGTTGATATATTCAGAAGAGAAGCATAGTCCTTGACACTGTGAAGGCGGGCATAATTCTCCTCTATGAGTTTCCGGAACGAAAGGAAGGCCTTGTGGGAAGTTTTAAGCGGATCTAAGGTCATGTCGCCGGCAATGTAGCCGCACCTCCCGAGCCTGACCATGAACAGCTTGACAAGGGCACTGACGGCATCCCTGTGTCCCGGAAGTCCTGCATTGTGCAATTCTTTTTCCATAGCCCGGACCAAAATCATCAGATCTTCGTCTGCCTCCTTCTGGATATGCAGGAGCGGTGTACCGATGAAATCGTGGAAGAGTTCGGTGCACACTTTCAGCACCACCCCCTTCTGGTCATGTCTGCCGTCAAAAGAATGTATCTGTCCGGGAGATATCACGAATACGCAGCCCGGCGTGACCTCATATTGACTGAAATCGACAAAATGGACACCACGGCCTTCCCGGAACCATATTATCTCATAAAACCCGTGAAGATGCATCGCATCAGTTTCCAAACCAGGCTTTTCATCAAAGAAATCCTGCATATGGAGGATTTCAAGGCCAACCCCTGAGGGATTGTCGCACACCATGTCGTAGCGACAGAAGATCTGTTTGAGTTCATTCATGGTGCAAAGCTATGCAATTCATGGTAAAAAAGAAACAATTCAATATAAATATCCACCAATAGTAACATATTTACCATACAATTTCCCATATCCCCATTGTCAGAAAATCCTTTTGGCAATATCTTTGCAAATAATAACAACAACTCAAAAACCAATTGAATATGAGAAGCATTGCAAAACTAGACCTTCAGTACGCCCACCGTTTCTACGGCTTCAAGGGCGAAGCTCAGTACCTTCACGGACACACCGGCGTCCTCACCATCGAAGTGGAGGAGCCTATCAATGATGGCGTGAACATGGCATATCCTTGCAACGAGATTCAGAAAGTAGCCTGGTCTGTGCTCAAGAACTTCGACCACGCCCTGGTACTTCGCGAGGATGACCCGCTGCTCCCGGCAATACTCGGCGTATATGAGCAGACCGGCATCAAGGACGGCACCCCTCAGAACACAATGAAGGGAGAGGCCTTCAAGACCGAACTCTGTCAGGCATATCCTGACTGCAGACTGGTCGTCACCAAGGAAACCATGACTGTCGAGGGCATGATTAAGATAGTCTATGACCTGCTCAAGGACAAACTCAACATCGTCAAGCTGACCTTCACCAGCGGCGTGAACGCAGCGACACAGGAGTATCCTTCACACGTCAGCATAGACCGCTGTCCTCTCTGCGGCATCGCCCTGAACGAGAACGGAGTCTGCCCGAAGTGCGGATACAGGAAATAGGGAATGGCACTTGTTGGCACTTCATATGTGGACTATGAAGTGCCAACAAATTGCAGCACAAGGCTTGCAAAAATGGAAAGTATTACTGCATAAGCGATTGCATAAGCTCCCGGCCCTGAAAGCAGGAAAATCGCGATTATAGATGAGTATTAAGCCGTAAGCAAACGTTTAACCCATAAATTATCATGGAGTTGCGCAAATCTTCAACGATGGCGCAGCTCCTTTTTACTTGCCTATTACCGCCTTTTACACCCGAATATGATGGTCTAAAAATAGCCAAAAGTATAGACAAAGATACTGTTTCTTTGAGTGTGTCTGAGAGAGGGCACTAAAAAAAGGACCAGCCAAATTTTGACCGGTCCGAACAAGTTTGTAATTTTAGGTGGCTAAAACTTAAAATACAAACTAATGGATTTGACAAAATTACAACTTTCCGAGTTGATGTGCAAGCATGCATCGAAAGGAAATGGTCTCCACGATCTTATGGAGATTATGCTCGAGAGTATGATGGTTGCCGAGCGGGGCGAGTTTCTGGCTGATAATCCGGGCAATAAGGGTAACGGCTATCGACCGGGCTCCACCTATGGACAAGGAAGAAAACTTGAGTTCCGTATACCCCGCGACCGCTACGGCAACTTCCACCCACAGATACTGGCCATACTCCGCGACCAGGAAGAAGAGTGCGACCGACTGGCCGGAGTGCTGTATACCAAGGGGCTCACGCAGGAACAGGTAAGCGATGTGTTTGACCAGATATATGGTCAGCACTACTCGAAGTCGAGCATCAGCCGCATGGTGGAATGCGTACGCACACAAGTAAATGAATGGCTCGAA
>CADBNR010000050.1 GCA_902796035.1 uncultured Bacteroidales bacterium
CATGCTAAACATCATATTTTTAACGGATTAGACACTTGGCTCCTCGGAGCCGTTAACAAATTCTCAAAAAATAACCGAAGTATTGATTTTAAGACTGACATAACATATATCCCTTTTCATACAGAGGCCACATCATTGTGTATTAATGATGTGGCCTCGATTCATTAAGTTTTTGTTAAATTACGTATGGGGGAAGTGTCGGACCATTAAATTTGCTAATTTTGCAGAATATGGAAACACGTAATGTCAAAATACTGGTTGTCGACGACGAGGACGGAATCCGCGAGGGTCTGTGCGAGTATCTTCGCCTGGAGGGTTACGAGGCGGATGGCGCGGCAAGCGCCGAGGATGCACTGGCCAAAGGTATCGGAGACTACGGGCTGCTTCTCCTTGACGTGATGATGGATGGCATGGATGGCTTCGAGCTGGCACGCCGCCTCAAGCAGAATCCCGACACTGCCGGCATTCCCATCATATTCCTTACGGCCAAGGACACCGACGACGATATGGTGGCGGGGCTGAGGCTCGGCGCCGACGACTATATTCCAAAACCGTTCTCGATGAAGAACGTCATAGCGCGCATCGAGGCGGTGACACGCAGGAGTTTACGCAATTCCAAGGTCTCTGAGAATGTGCTGTGCGACCGCGTCACGTTGTCCTGCCGTGTAGACGGCAACGTGGTGAAGCTTCCGCGCAAGGAATTCGAAATCCTGGCGCTGCTGCTCGACAACCCGGGGCGCATCTTCACGCGCGAGGAACTGATGAAGCGTATATGGCCGGATAACGTGGTGGTGGTGGACCGGTCGGTCGACGTGCACATCACGCGCATCAGGTCGAAAATCGCGCCGTATGGCAAACATATAGTGTCACGTTCGGGATATGGATATGGATGGCAGGACTGACACCCGGTTTTCTTTTCAGCTGCGCATATTGCTGTTGCTGTTGGGATCATGCTGGCTCCTGGCGGGCACTTTCATGGTGTTCCAGTATCACAGGGAGAAGGAGTACAAGACAGGGATGATGAACACGCGCCTCCAGATGCACAACGCGCGCCTTCTGGACGACCTGCGCAAAGGGGAACCGATCGGGGACATAGTGGGACGCATCAGCAGTCCGACCGAAAACCTGCGCGTCACCCTGATAGGACGCGACGGCAAGGTGATATACGACAGCAAAGGCCCGACACCCAAATCCGACCACAACACCCGGCCGGAGGTGCGCGCTGCCCGCGTCAAAGGTGAGGGATACGCCATTGAGCGTGTGTCGGAGGAGGACAACACAACCTATTTCTATTCCGCGTTATCAGGCGATGACGGCATGGTGATACGCTCGGCAGCTCCATATACCCACACCCTCGTGGAGTTTCTGGCCATAGACCGCACCATTCTGTTCATAATGGGTGGCCTGACCCTGGTCATCAGCATCATCGGTCTGCTGGCCACACATAAGATTACCGTCAGCATCCGCCGCCTGAACCAGTTTGCCGAACGGGCCGGCAACGGCGACAGGATATACGAGGGTTATTCTTTTCCCCACGACGAGCTCGGCAACATAGCCGCCAACATAGTGAAGATATACGTGCAGCGCGACCAGCAGCACCGCGAGACCATCCGGCTTGAGCAGGACAAGGCGCGGCTAAAGAAACAGCTGACCAACAACATAAACCACGAGCTTAAGACACCTGTGACCTCCATCCTGGTAAGCCTTGACCTGCTGGACGACCATCCCGACCTGCCCCAAGCCAAAAGGCAGGAACTGTTGGCACGGATACGCAGCAACGCCGACCGTCTCAGTGCGTTGCTGAAGGATGTGTCCACCATAACGCGTATGGAGGACGGACAGAGCATGATAGACAAAAAACGCATAGACCTTACGTCCCTGATAAACGGAATAGTCGATGAGGCGCGGCTCCGCACCGATATGCACATATATGTCAATATGCCCCGGCTCCGGATCAATGGCGACCGTATGCTGCTGGAATCAATATTCCACAACCTGATAGACAACGCCATAGCCTACAGCGGAGGCACCGAGATACACATCAGTGCCGATGACGCGGGCAATTTCAAGGTATGGGACAATGGAAAAGGGATAGACGCCAGGCATCTGCCCCATATATTCGAACGCTTTTACCGTGTTGACGACGGACGCGCCCGTTCGGCGGGGGGCACCGGTCTCGGCCTCTCCATCGTGAAGAATGCCGTGGCTGTTCATGGCGGCTCAATCCGGGCCATCAGCACGAAAGGGCTGCTGTTCGAGTTCAGCCTCGCCTGCTCCAATCAGAGTATCTGACTCTTTATATCACCATCCTGCAGATAGACCTTTGCGGTCTTTCGGGCTGGAATCTTAACCTTGCCGCTGATAGGCTTACCGTTTGATATTATCGTCACTTCGGGAGCTGACTTGCGGCCGGCATTATTGGTGATATATGCAACCGATGAATCCTTCGGATCCTGAATGGCCGTCAGTTTCGTGCCCTTGACGAATACACGCAGTTCATCGGCCAATGAATTGTTCTGCTGTTCTTTTATAGTGGCCGATGAAGCGTTGTCGGTGATCTTAGTGTCGACCGAGAACACCGGAGCCATACCGTCGATGCTGATTCCGTCTAATTCGGCGAGAGTCGTGCCCTTGAAGTTGGACGCCAACAAATAGTACACGCCATCGGGATCTGGGACGATGGTTCCGTTCCAGCCCTGCGGCAACTTGTCGGTAATCGAGATGGTCTTCCGCTTCATCGTCCGCGTCATGGCCGCGTCTACATTGGTATAATAGTTGACGTTGCGGCGGTCAACCACATCGCCGGCCCTGACATCGCGCCGTCTGTCGGAATATAGGGTGTAGAGTCTGGAGGTCAGGATTGAGTTGTTGTCGGTCCGGTCGCCGGAGCCCATACCCTTGTTGCCGGGAGCGGTGAAACCAAGCTCGCCGTTCATCACGAAGTGGTTCCTGCCGGTCTCGTATATGCCGCTCACGACAGGCACGGCATCGGCGTTCTTGCCGTTCACGTCGTACCATCCGAGGAAATTGCCGTTGTTGCCGGATCGGAAGGGCACTATTATCTTGTTGTTGTCGGGATTGTGCGAGGCGATGTAGCCACTGTAGTTCTTCAGGCCGGCGCTCCATGAGAAACATACGAATCGTGACGGCGACGAACTGCGTATCACATTCTGTGCCGGGAAGATGTATGTGTCACCGTATTGGTCCTGAATTTCCTGCCATGTGGCCGGAGTGACCGAGGCCGTAGGCACACCTCGTGCATCAGCCATGTCATCATGACGCGGTGCGCCTCCACGCCCATGCGGCGCGAACCGACATCGGCGCGAAGCAGCCACGAGCCGTCGGACGTGGTCTTCTGGCGCGCCTGGATGTATTTGTACGCCATGTTCTCCAGGAACAAAGCCACCGGATTCTGCAGAAAACAGGCCATGGTGGAGTATGACGTGATCTGGTCGAACAGGAACAGGCTCCAGTCGTTGCCGTTGGGCATGGCCAGTTCGCCGTCGCCTAATGCCAGGCGGTTCAGCACCCGGTCCATCACATTCTGATTGTTGTGCATCAGGGCGTTCGACTTCCATTTCTCGGTTCCCTTCAGCTCCTTCTGGAACAGCTTCAAAGCTAATGCGGCCTCGCCGAGTTCCTGCATCACTACGTTCTGATATCTGGTGTGGAACAGACTGTGGTTCTGCAGCGTCCAGTCGTCGAACAGGTTCTGTCCGCGATAGAGGTCGGCCACGGTCTTATTGTCATATTCAGGATCTATCACCGTGTTATCCGAAGCGTCGTCGGGATGCGAATAGCTGTTGATGGCGAACTCGCGCATACGCTCGAACCACTGCAGCGCCTTGGCATTGTCCGGAAACAGACCTAAAGCCACGGCCAACACGTCTGCCTCCCAGCTGTTCTCCTCGGCCTTTGTGGGCCGTTGATCCTCCGGCCAGCAAAATAGTGCCCGCAACGACAGCTATATACTTCAGTTTCATGTGTAAGGATAGTAAGGTTAATTTCAATTGCAAAAATAAGAGACGCCCCCCAAATTATATAGCAAATTTCAATCTTTTATAAGCCCAATATTTTCCAAACCGCTCAGTTTCTCATCCACAATTTAAGCCACAATTCCTTTTATATACCTCGGCTTCCATAACCTTGTCGTGCCTGTTCATAACCTGTCTATAAGTAGGGATAAAGGTGTTCATAACGTGTGGATAGGTTTTAGACAAGTCGTGGCGGATTTATTTGGATTTTCGGTCAATGCGTTTATATGCAGATTATTATGATATTTCCAAATAAAAATACCGGTGACTTATCTAATGAATTATTGACAGTTTTATACATACTTTTGGACAGGTTTTGCGTGTTTTCAACAGAAAAGTTATTAACTTTGCAGTTGTAGACAGCCTGTAGATAAAATCTGCATCTCGCTTATACACAAAGAGGAGTGATTTAACAGCCTGTCGATAACCGGGACGAAATATTTCATAACTCATATTTCCAAATTTTTCGCCCGAAAGTTATTGATAGTTACTGACACTTATTACTACCTCTATTTTTATTTTTTTATATTTTAATTTTTTTAAAGAGATAATGAAAGAAGTCGCACGGAAGGAGATAATCGACGAGATCAAGAAACTGTGCCGGGAGAAGCAGGCACTTATAATGGCGCATTATTATACGCGTCCTGAGATCCAGGAGATAGCGGATTTCATAGGCGACTCGCTGGCGCTGGCCCGTAAGGCGGCCGAGACGGACGCGCGCGTGATAGTGATGTGCGGCGTACACTTCATGGGCGAGACGGTTAAGATATTGTGTCCCTACAAGCTGGTGCTGGTGCCTGACGAGGCGGCTGGTTGCTCGCTGGCCGACAGCTGTCCGGCTCCGGAACTGGAAGTATTCATCAAGGAGCATCCCGGCCACACCGTAATATCGTATGTCAACACATCGGCCGACGTAAAGGCTCTGACCGACATAGTAGTGACAAGCGGCAACGCCCGCAAGGTGGTGGAGTCGCTGCCGAAGGATGAGAAGATAATATTCGGTCCCGACCGCAACCTGGGCGAATATATAAATTCGGTGACTGGACGCGAGATGGTGCTGTGGAACGGCGCCTGCCACGTGCACGACCGGTTCTCGCTGCAGGGCATAATAGACATGAAGAAGGAGCATCCCGGCGCCAAGGTGCTGGTGCACCCCGAGTGCAAGCGTCCGTTGCAGCTGATAGCCGACAAGGTAGGTTCCACGGCCGCGTTGCTTGATTATGCCCGCGAAAGCGAGGCGCAGGAGTTCATAGTGGTTACGGAAAGCGGCATCCTGTTCGAGATGCAGCGCAAATGTCCGGACAAGACATTCCTCCCCGCCCCTGCCGAGGAAGCCGGTTGCAACTGCAACAACTGCGATTACATGAAACTCAATACGCTGGAGAAGGTGCTGAAATGCCTGCGCACGGAACAGCCTGCCATAGAGGTTGACACAGAGGTAGCGCGCAAGGCCATACGTCCTATAGAGCGTATGCTGGAACTCAGCAAGTAAGCAGGATGGACCGCAGGAAGAAAAACATAGTGGAACTGACGCGCATGGGATGCGACCAGTACCGCGCCATGGAGAAATATCCTCTGGCGGTGCTGGCCGACAACGTGCGGTCAATGTACAACATCGGGTCGCTGTTCCGGGTGTCGGACGCCTTCAAGGTCAGTGAGATAATACTGACCGGCATAAGCGGCCGGCCGCCGCATCCCGAAATAAGCAAGACGGCCCTCGGCGCCGAGGAGACGGTGGCCTGGCGCTGGGAGGAGGATTCGGTGGAAAGCGTGAGACGAATGCGTCAGGAAGGATGGACCGTATGCGTGCTCGAGCAGACGCACAACAGCATCGACCTGGACGACTTCACCGCCGAACCGGGCAAAAAGTATCTTCTTGTAGTTGGCAATGAGGTAAACGGCGTGGACCAGCGCATAGTGGATATGGCCGACATAGTGCTGGAGATACCCCAGTACGGCACCAAGCACTCGCTTAATGTGGCATCGAGCGCATCGATAGCCATATATTCGATGATCAGAAAATTAGAAGCGTAGGCTCGCCGGCCAGTTCGCGGATGCGTTCCTCATCGATGTCGCGGAGCGTGACGTCGCGTATCATTACAGAGCAGTTGGCGCGTGTACGGACCAGGTTCAGGTCGTTGGCCGCCTCATATACGTGGCCCGTCATGAATCGGGCTTTCGCCCGCAGCAGGTAGGTCTCGGCCAGACGGAACAGATATATAAGATCTGTATCCGACTGTGCGCGACGTTTGTAATACAGTGGGTCGGTGTCCGATCCGAGCTTATATCTGATGTCGGAATCGTCATCGACACCGGCCGCTTTCCGAAGATTGACAAAAGTGTCGCTGCCATTATCCGGTCATGGCCTGAACAGGCCATTGTTCAGTATGGATTAAGGCTATGCGTTCCGTGTTTTCGTCCATTATCATGCTTTGGGCATCGAACAGGTTCCATACGGGGTTGGATGCGTAGCCGTTTTCAGGCTCCGGATGTTTGAAACGGGAATGAGTTATCAACGACAGATTGGAATAGGATATAAGGAGTGTGGCCTGCACTTCGGCCTTATGCCAGCAATCGGAGGCGAGATACGCCTTGGCCAGAAGATGTCGGGCCGCCTGGCGGTGGTGAATGTCGTCGGTCGTGACATCGTGCATATCAGGAAGCGCCCGCAGCAACGACTGTAGCGAGTCGCACAGTATGGAGTCGCCCGGAAGGAACGGCCTGTCGGATAATCCTCGGTGCAAAAGGGAGTCGAAATAAGCGATTGCGCGAACTTCTGCGGGGGCCGGAATCGCTTGCGGCTCCCGATCGGATTGCGGTTCGGTGGAAATGGAATCGCATCCGGCCATCAATATGACGTATATCGCTGTCATCAGGACTGCGAAAATAGCTGTATAAGGCGGTCGATGTTTCATAAGCCGCGGTATTGGCATCAGGTATTAGACGCCTCAAAGATAATGAAATTTCGGTGCATATTTTTATTATCGTGGAATTTAACACAATCTTTTAACTTTATTCAAATTTTCAGGTATCGTTCCTTGAATATGCGAATAAATTATTAAATTTGCACACACACAAGATTTAAGTATGGAAGTAAATCCAAAGGTTACGTTCGTAATGCCGGCATACAATGCCGAGAAATATATTGCTGAAGCCATAGACTCCGCACGTAGGCAGACCTATAGTGAATGGGCCATGATTATTGTCGATGACTGTTCGACAGACGGTACTTATGAGATTGCCATGGAATATGCCCGGAAGGATTCCCGTATCACCGTGCTCAGAACGGACAGGCAGTCAGGAAGCGTATGGCTTCCACGCAAAGAAGCTATAGAGCATGCACGGACCGAACTTGTTTCACCCTTGGATGCTGATGATTATATAGAAGATAATTATCTGGAGAAACTGCTTAGGGAAAAAGAAAAGCTTTATGTACAGGCCATATATCCGACAATGTACAGGATGGCCGGAGATACATGTATTCCGTTGATGGAAAAATCATTGTGTGGAAAAAGTTTCATAGGCAAGGAGTGTGTTGTATTGACATTAGACGGTTGGCGGATAGATTGCGGGGGTGGAATAATTGATAAAAACCTTTATATGCAGACTTTTGAAAAGTGTGGAGTTTCATTATCCTGCTATAAGGATGAGATTTTGACGCGGTATCTATTGTGGTATGCCGATAATGTCGCATTTTCAACGGCAAAATATATATATCGAGAAAATCCGGACTCTATTACGCATAAAGTGTCTGCAAAGCAATTCGATTTTCTAATAAACCACCGCGAGTTATTGCAGTTTGTCATAGACAGGTATGGGCTTGGGTCGGAGGAACACATTCGAGCGGCTAAGCAGAATTTTCATGGTATAGCAGATTCCATACGATTGTTGTTGAAAGGAAGCTATTCCGAAGATGCGAGGCGTTATGCCAAAACGCAGATCAGAGAAAGCTACAGACAGGTGGATTGGAAACTGTTATGGCGCCATGACAGCAAATGGTATTGGTTTGCATTGCGCGGCGGCATGCGTGCCGGCATGATAGGAATGGAAATATTAGACGCATTGAAGTCAGTGAAAGATAGATTGAAATAATGAAGCAGCAAACAATTTAATAATAAAAGAGGCGGGTCTCAACGACTTGCCTCTTTTAATTACAATTAGGATGAATCAACGTCTTCTATGCTGGATAAACTTTTTTTATAGACTGAATAAAAGTTAGTGAACTACCCTGTTTATTACTTTTGCCATACCCGAGCGGTATGGCAAAAGTAATAAGTGGTAAATAGGACTCTTTAATCATACATAGCAAGCGCCAGTCTATAGTGTCTTCCCATATCAGGACAAAGTGTCCGTGCCTGTGAATGTATTACCATCGCAAGAATTGGACAAATTGTCATAGTTTTACAAGGATAATTGACATTAATTGATAATTATCTTTGTTATGGTGGCAAAATTAGTAATATTATTTTAAATTGCAAACAAAATGAAATAAAAAATTAAAAACTTAATAAAAAATCCCGGATTCTTGCGAAAATCCGGGATTTTTGAAGATAATAGACCTAAAATCCCCGTCTCATGGTGTGAAACGGGGATTAGGAGTATGAACTAAGTTAGTGTTCCTTAAAATAATGTTCTGTCAGTCTTCCTTGGGAGCATGGTCAATCAGGTCGAGGAACTGGTCGAGCTTCGGAGTAATGATGATTTCGGTGCGGCGGTTACGCTGCTTGCCCACTTCGGAGTCGTTGTCGGCGATAGGATTGAATTCGCCACGGCCGGCAGCCGACAGGCGCGAGGGATTGATGCCGAAATCGTTCTGCAGGCACTGCACCACGGAGCTGGCGCGGAGTGCCGAAAGGTCCCAGTTGTTGCGGATGTTGGTGCGCGATATAGGCACATTGTCGGTGTTGCCCTCTACCAACACGTCATAATCTGAATAATCCTTGATGATCTTGGCTATCTTGGAGAGTGTCTCCATGGCGCGGTCGCTGATCTCGTAGCTGCCCGATTTGAACAGCATGTTGTCGGCCAGCGATATGTAAACCACACCTTTCAGCACCTTTACGTCCACATCCTTCAGTTCATCGTTGGTCAGCGAACGGGTCAGTTTGTTGGTGAGAGCTATGTTCAGCGAGTCGCTCTTGGACTTGGCCGAGATAAGTTCCTTGATGTATTTGTTGGAGGCGTTGATTTCGTCCACCAGTTTGGCGATGTTCACATTGCCCTGCTGGTTGTTGGCCATGCTCTGGTCCAGGGTGGACTTCATGTCGGCCAGCGACTTTTTCAGTTCCTCGTTCTGCTTCTTGAGGTCGGAAATGACATACGTCATTGATTTTGACTTGGTGTTGCATTCCAGCAAACCGTCGCGTGTGGTCTGATATTCGGCCTGCAGCGCGGCGTACTTCTTATTGGTGACGCAGCTGCCCAGCGACAGTGTCAGCGCACCGATCATTCCGATTGTAATTAATTTTTTCATTTCAGATGATTATAGATGAATATTTTTATTTAATAACGTACAAACTGCGGTTATTAACATCAAGGAGTGGGAAATCTTAAATAAAAATGTTAAATTTGCAGATAACAACTACTTGAAAAATGAATCTGCCGTATTTATTGGAATTTCCGAAGATAGAGGATCCGCGGGGCAATCTGTCGTTTATCGAGGGTCCGGGACATGTGCCGTTCGATATAAAGCGTGTGTTTTATATATACGATGTTCCGGGAGGCGAGAGTCGTGGGGGCCATGCCCATAAGGAACTGGAACAGGTGATGTTCGCCGCTTCGGGAAGTTTCACCATGGTATTGACAGATGGTAAGGAAAGAATGGAATTTTTTCTGAATAGACCATGGCAGGGATTATATGTGCCGACGGGATATTGGACCGAACTTGTGGATTTTTCATCCGGTGCCGTATGCATGGTGCTTGCTTCCGACCATTATGATCCTGAAGACTATATATACGATTATACTGAATTCCTAAAATATAAAGGTATAACGTCCGATGATACTGTTCAATGACCTTAAGAAAGTGACAGAGCTTCACGGTGCGGAAATAAACGAGGCCGTGACACGCGCCGTGAATTCGGGATGGTATCTGCATGGCCATGAGACGGAGGCTTTCGAACAGGCATACACCCGGTATATAGGCACGGAACATGCCATTGGAGTGGCTAATGGACTCGATGCCCTCAGGCTCATATTCAGGGCATTGATCGAACTGGGACGCCTCAGGCCGGGCGACGAGGTTATTGTGCCGGCCAATACATACATAGCGTCTATATTGGCTGTGTCGGAATTCGGTCTGACTCCCGTGCTTGTGGAGCCGGACCCGGTGACAATGCAGTTGGATGGAAATCTTCTGAAAAACACGATAACTCCCCGCACCCGCGCCGTTCTGTTGGTGCATCTGTATGGTCAGTGCGCATGTACTCCTGTGATAGAGGAAGTGTGTCAAAGTCACGGACTGATGCTGATAGAGGACAACGCGCAGGCTCACGGATGCAAGTATAATGGAAAACGTACCGGAAGTCTCGGACTGGCCGCGGCACATAGCTTCTATCCCGGCAAGAATCTCGGCGCGCTCGGCGACGGCGGTGCTGTAACGACTGATGACAGCGAACTTGCCGAAACCATCCGTTCCCTCGGCAATTACGGCTCGCAACGCAAGTATGTGTTCAGATACAAGGGATACAATTCGCGTCTTGACGAGATCCAGGCCGCGGTGCTGAACGTGAAACTGAAATACATAGATGCCGATAACGAGCATCGTCGCGAACTTGCCCGGATATATTTTGACAATATAAGGAATCCGCACGTCACCCTCCCCTACTGGAGCGGTGGCGACGACCATGTGTTCCATATATTCGCCATCCGTTCGCCGTGGCGCGACAAATTGCAGGAATATCTGACCAAAAACGGTGTACAGACGTTGATACATTATCCCATACCCCCGCATCGTCAGGAATGCTATGAGGAATGGAACACAATGAGTTTGCCCGTTACGGAACGGATACACGCCGAGGAACTGTCGTTGCCGATGTCGGCGGCGTTGACCCCGCAAGAAGCCTTGACGGTAGCGAAAATAATAAACGAATTTAAGCCATGAACCAGGATACAGGAGACAAGAGGTTATTTTTATTGGATGCGTACGCATTGATATTCAGGGCATATTACGCCTTGATACGTATGCCGCGCATCACGCAGAGCGGATTCAACACATCGGCCGTGTTCGGATTCGTCAACACGCTTGAGGAAGTGCTGCGTAAGGAGAAGCCCACGCATATAGCCGTATGTTTCGATCCGCAGGGTCCCACGTTCCGCAAGGAAGCCAGCAGCGAATACAAGTCGGAGCGAGCCGCCATGCCCGAGGACATCAGGCTTTCCGTACCTTATATTAAGGATATAATACGCGCCTACAACATTCCTGTGGTGGAGGTGGCCGGATTCGAGGCCGACGATGTGATCGGCACCCTGTCGTCAATGGCCGAGAAGGAAGGCTACACCACATATATGATGAGTCCCGACAAGGACTTCGGTCAGCTTGTCACGCCCCGTATCATTCAGTATAAGCCCTCCTACCGTGGCCAGGACTTTGAACTGCGCGGCCCGGAGGAAGTATGTCAGCGATACGGCTTGCAGAACACCGCTCAGGTTATAGACCTGCTGGCACTGATGGGCGACAAGGTGGATAACATACCCGGCTGCCCCGGCGTGGGTGAAAAGACTGCCGTAAAACTGATACAGGATTTCGGATCGGTAGAGAATCTGTTGGCCAATACTGACAAACTGAAAGGAGCGTTGCAGAAAAAGATAGTTGAGAATGCCCGTCAGATAGAATTCTCCAAGTTCCTTGCTACTATAAGGCGCGATGTACCTGTTGAGGTTACTCCGGCCGACCTGGAACGCAAGTCCGAGGATAAGGCGAAGCTGATGGAGATTTTCAAGGAGCTGGAATTCAAACAGCTTGCCGACCGTGTGTCGCGCCGCATAGACGCTGACAGAAACGCCGTGGCGCCTAAGGTCAATACGGGCGGATTTCCGACTTCGTTGTTCGACGATATGCCTCCTTTAGACGCTCCGGTCGTTGAGGAGGCACCTAAGGCTTTGGATAAGGCTTGTGTGGATTACCGGCTGGTGGACAACGGTACTGAACTGGATGTGCTGCGCCGTTCGCTGGATGGCAACGCACGCGTAGGCCTGTTCTTAGTGTCGGAAGGCGAGAACGATATGTCATGCGTATGGCGCGGCACGGCTGTTGCTGTGAAAAAGGGTAAGGCATACTACATTCCGGCCGATTATGACGAAGGCACGGCATTGGTATTGGACGTGATGTCGATGCCTGCAATAGAGAAAGTGACGGTTGCGGCCAAGCGCGACATGGTCATTGCCTCGCGTCGGCGTGGCGACGATGTCGAGTCATTGACCGCCTTCTACGACCTTGCATTGGCTCACTATGTATTGCAGCCCGAAATGCGTCACGGACTCGAGGCGCTGGCCTCAACATACCTTAATTACGATATGCAGCCCTATCCCGGCCTGACCACATCGTCAAAACGTGGAACCAAGACACAGCAGGGCGCCGGCGTTCCGAACGATGTGATGAGTGAATGGGCCTGCGAGGCGGCGGACATTTCGTTGCAGCTTTACGGCCCCCTTTCGGAGGAGGTGAAGAAGTCAGGAATGGACGCTTTGCTGAGAGATCTGGAGTTTCCGTTGGTGCCTGTATTGGCAAGTATGGAACTGACCGGCGTCAGGATAGATACCAAGGCATTGGACGAAGCGGCGCAGGATATGGAGCAGCGCTTAGCCGAGCTGGAGCAGAAGATATATTCGCTTGCCGGCATGGAGTTCAACATCGGGTCGCCGTCAAAGGTGGGTGAGGTTCTGTTCGATGTATTGCAACTTGACCCCAAGGCTAAGAAAACCAAGACCGGTCAATATTCCACGGCCGAAGATGTGCTGGAAAAACTTGTGACCCGCCATCCGGTAGTGCAGCTGATCATGGACTACCGCGCGATGAAGAAGCTGCTGTCCACATACCTTCAGGCATTGCCGGCGGCCATCAATCCGGTTACGGGTAAGGTGCATACCAACTACAACCAGACGGTCACGGCCACGGGACGTATATCGTCGACTGCCCCGAACCTGCAGAACATACCCGTGCGCGAGGCGTTGGGCCGCGAGATACGTCGCGCTTTCATTCCCGACGAAGGTTGCCTGTTCCTGAGTGCCGACTATTCGCAGATAGAACTGAGGCTGATGGCCGATTTCAGCCATGACCCCATCATGGTCGACGCATTTCTGCAGGGCGACGACGTACACGCCATCACCGCCGCCAAGATATTCCACAAGGATGTGAAGGATGTGACCGCCGACGAACGGCGCGCCGCCAAGACAGCCAATTTCGGCATATTGTACGGCATCAGCGCTTTCGGACTCTCGTCACGCCTCGGTATACCGCGTGTAGAAGCCAAGGATTTGATAGACAATTATTACGACACATTTCCGACGGTGCGCAAGTTCCAGTCGGACGCGGTGGAGCATGCCCGCGAAAACGGATATGTTGAGACACGCATGGGACGTCGCCGCATGTTGCCCGACATCAACTCCAAGAATCCCACCGTGCGAGGATATGCCGAACGCAACGCCGTGAACGCGCCGCTGCAGGGCACTGCCGCCGACGTGATCAAAAAGGCCATGATAGCAATTTACGGCGACATGAGGCAAAAGAAGATGAAGTCGCGCATGATAATGCAGGTGCACGATGAGTTGAACTTCAACGTAGTGCCCGAGGAACTGCCGGAGCTTCAGGAACTTGTGACGCGCCGCATGGAGGAATCATACCGAGGCCTCGTGCCTCTCACTGCCAGTTCGGGAGTCGCCTCCAACTGGCTGGACGCACACTGATAGGAGTGAATAGTGAATAGTTAGTAGATATTAGTAACACATGACATTGTAAATCGCTAATCACTAATCACTAATCACTAATCACTAATCACTAATCACTACTTGGTGAGCGAATCGACTATGAGATTGGCGGCGGTGCTGGCGGCGACGGAGTTGCCGAGGCGCCGCTGCATGTTTTTGTAGCCCTGCGTCATGAATGTCAGCTTCGGGCTGGGCTGCAGCAGCGGCGACAGCTCGCGGGCTATCGAATCGACGGTGCAACGGTCCAGCAGCAGTTCCGGTATGATGCTGTTGTTCACTATCAGGTTTGGCAGCGACACGTACTTCACTTTCAGCAGATGCGACATGATGTTGTACGACAGCCGGCTGCCGTTGGCACGGTACACCACCACCTGCGGGGTGCCTATTAATGCGGTCTCGAGTGTGGCCGTGCCGCTTACCACTACGGCGGCACGTGAGTATTTAAGCAGTGTGGGCGTTGCGCCGAACACCACTTTCAGTCCCGGGTCCTGGGCTATCTCGCGGTAGAATTTCTCGGGTACCGACGGGGCCGCACCCACAACATACTGGAATTCGGGGAAACGCTTTGCTGCCTCCACCATCAGCGGAAGGTTGTTGCGTATCTCGCCGAGACGCGAGCCGGGCAGCAGGGCGATGATGGGGCGGTCGTCCACAAGTCCCTGACGCTCCATGAAATGCTTTTTCGGCGGAATATGTTTCATGGTATAGGCCATCTCCTCCACCGACGGATTGCCCACGTAGTCCACATGATAGCCGTGGCGGGCGTAGAATTCCTCCTCGAACGGCAGGATGGAATACATGCGGTCCACATATTTCTTGATCTTGCGCACTCTCCATTCTTTCCAGGCCCACACCTTGGGCGAGATGAAGTAGTGGACGGGAATGCCTGACTTCTTGGCATATTCGGCCACCATGAGGTTGAAACCGGGATAGTCCACCAGCACCAGCGCATCGGGACGCCATGTGCGCAACAACGCTTTGGCCTGACGCAGATTGGCCATGATGCGCGGCAGGGCGCGAAGCACCTCGGAGAATCCCATCACGTTCATGCGGTTGTAATGCAGCTCAGGGTTGCGTCTGGCCTCGGCGGCCATAAGGTCACCTCCGAAAAACCTGAATTCGGCTTCCGGATCGTTTTCGCGTATATGTTTTATAAGGTGAGAGGCATGCAGGTCGCCCGATGCCTCGCCGGCTATGAGTACGTATTTCATTGTGTTGTCACGGTTATGGCTGTGCAACATTATGCAGTTGCGGGCGTTTCTACAATATGAAACACCGCCATATATTATGGACTCTGCCGGGTCTGTTAGGTTTAATCATAGTTCACGGAATGCTGACGTCGTGCATCAGCGACGCCATCAGCACGTCGCCCCACGATGTGCTGACCTTCTCGCGCGATACCGTAAGTTTCGACACGGTGTTCACCGGCGTGGGCACCCCTACGGCACGCCTGATTGTCAGCAACAAGGCCAAGAAAGGAATAAAGATAAACTCCATACGGTTCAAGGACCCCGACACGCGTTTCCGTCTCAACGTCGACGGCCAGAGCGGTTCGGAATTTTCGGACATCGAGATAATGGCCCGCGACTCCATCTATGTGTTCATAGAGTGCAACATACCGGAGAGTGCGGGAGCGGAACCGTCGCTGACGGAAGATAAGCTGGAATTCGTGACCAATACGGTGACGCAGGATGTGGTGTGTCAGGCGTGGGGTCAGAACGTGACGCGTCTTCGCGGCGTGACCATAGAGGAGAACACACGCTTCACGGCCGAACGTCCGTACGTCATTTTCGATTCGCTGAAAGTGGCGGCCGGCGCAACACTGACCGTGGATCCGGGTGCCAAGCTGCTGTTCCACGACAAGGCTCTGATGACAGTAGACGGTACGCTTCATGCCATAGGCACCCCGGATAAGAAGATAGACATGCGCGGCGACCGCCTGGACAACGTGCTGCCCGATGTGGAGTACGACATCATGTCCGGCCAATGGAGAGGTGTCAACATTACGGCGGATTCATACGACAACCGTCTTGAATACGTGGACATGCGCAGTACGGAGGTTGGACTGGTGCTCGATTCGTGCGCCAACAGCGACCGCACGAAGCTGACCATGCTCAATTCCTGGTTGCATAATTCGCGACACAACGTACTGCAGGCGCAGAACGCCAAGATAAACGCAACGGGATGCGTATTCTCAGAAGCCGCCGGCGCCACCGTACTGCTGTCGGGCGGTGACGTCAATTTCCTGCAGTGCACGTTCGCCAACAATTATCTGTTCACGGCCATCTCGCTCCCGCTGGTCACTCTGGTCCACGTGCTGCCCGACGAGGAGAACGATACCGACAAGACCAGCCCGCTGATGAAGGCCCGGTTCGACAACTGTATCCTGTACGGCATACCCGATGACCTGAACATAGGCGATTTCACCGGCGCCGACGTGCTGTTCAGGTACTGCTCGTTCAAGTCCAAGGGGGAAAACGACGACAATTTCACGGACTGTCTGTGGGACACCGATCCGATGTTCCGCACCATACGCGAGGAATATTATTTCAACTACAGGCTTCAGGACGATTCGCCCGTGAAGTCGGCCGGCGACCCCGCGTTGCTCACCCCCGCGTCCATGACCGATATGGACGGCGTGAACCGCATGCAATACGGAAATCCCTCGTTAGGCGCCTATCAATACGTCCCTGCACCTGAAAATCCTTGATTTATTTGCGAAAATTGTGTTAAAACATTAATTTTGCATTTACACTCGCCCGGATTAAGACGAGAGACCGAAAAATGGGAAAAATGCACGGAGTCAAAATACATCGGGAGGGCACTGCGGTGCTCGTTCCGCTGTTGGGTGTGATGGTGGCGCTGATGGTGCCGCTATGGATGTTCATGGCTCCGGGTCCGGTGCCTTTGGTGCTGACGGCGCTGATGGTGACCGGATACGCTTTCGTGTTCAATTTTTTCCGTTGTCCTCGCCGCACATATACCGGCAAGCGCAAGAATCATGTGGTGAGTTCGGTGGACGGCAAGGTCGTGGCCATCGAGAAAGTGTACGAGGGCGAATTTCTGCACCACGACGCCATGATGGTGTCGGTGTTCATGAGTCCGCTTAACGTGCATGCCAACTGGTTTCCCGTCGACGGCACCGTGGACTATGTGAAGCATCATCAGGGACGTTTCCTGTCGGCATGGCTGCCTAAGGCCAGCACCGAGAACGAGCGGAGCACCGTGGGAATAACGATGACCGACGGACGCCGCATCACGGTGCGTCAGATAGCCGGGGCCATGGCGCGCCGCATAGTCACCTACGCGCGTCCCGGCGAGCCGGCCTCGATCGACGACCATCTCGGATTCATCAAGTTCGGATCGCGTGTGGACATATACCTTCCCGTCGATGCCGAGATATTGCTGAAGATAGGCGATGTGACCCGTGGAGGCATCACGCCCCTCGCCATCATACGCCAAAAGAGGGATGCGGCTCAACCTACCGACAGCTGAATACGTTTTAAATCCAGAGATGGGTCATATTCCATCCGGAACGCTGACGTCTGAACATGACGTTATAATTAGAAATTACTATGAATGCGATAGTTAAGAATATTCCCAACAGCATAACGTGTCTCAACCTTGTGTCCGGTCTGCTTGCCGTGGCCGCGGCATTCCAGGGCAACGGCCCGATGTGGGGCCTTAGCGGCTACCAGTGGTGCTGGATTTTCATAGGCATTGCTGCTGTGGCCGATTTCTTAGACGGCTTCGCCGCACGTCTGCTGCACGCGTATTCGTCATTGGGCAAGGAACTCGACTCGCTGTGCGACCTGGTCAGCTTCGGTGTGGCCCCCGCCATGCTTATGTTCAACTGCATGATGGACACCGGCTTCCAGAGCTGGACACCGTGGCTGGCATTCATAATCCCGGTATGCGGCGCGTTGCGGTTGGCCAAGTTCAATATCGACGACCGCCAGACCACCTCGTTCATCGGCCTTCCGATACCTGCAAACGCCATTTTCTGGATAGGATATTCGGCCTTGGCTTACTACGGAACGGAATTCGTATGTCAGTGGTACTGGTTCCTGCTCATAGTGTCGGTGGAGAGCTGGCTGATGATAAGCCCCGTCAGGTTCTTCTCGCTGAAATTCAAGACCTGGGGCTGGAAAGGCAACGCGCTGAAATGGATGATGATCATCACGGCGCCTGTATTGGTGGCTATCATGGGTATTCCCGGATTGCTCTGGACCATAGTGGCATATACTTTATACTCCCTTTTTGACGTTAAATAAGAAAACTCATATCTATAATTGAGTTTATAAAGGACTCTATGTTTTAATGACCGGGCGCGATGTCCGGCATTAGGAGTTTAAACCGGAAAGTAATGACAATAGGAACGATAATAGCGATAATACTGATCGTCTTTCTGCTGTGGCCACAGATCACGCGGTGGATCAAACGGCTGATGATGCGTAGCTGGGAAAAGAAACTGCGCAAGATGGCCGGGCAGTTCGGCGGAGCCGCACCGCCTCCGAACGAGGGAAAACGCCCGGACGGCAGACGTCGCAAGGGCAATAACCCTCCGCCTGGGTCCAGGCAAAAGCAGCATCCGGCACGGATGATGAAGGAAGTGGCCGAAGACGTGCAGTACACCGAGGTCAGGGAATATTCGCAGACCACGATACATACCGAATCCGACGGCACTTCGACCACATACAGCGAGACGCAGGTGGAGGATGTGAAGTTCACGGAAATCAAGGATAAGTGAGCCACAGATGAAGACACTGTATGTAAGTGATATGGACGGCACGTTGCTTCAGCCGGACGCCCGGCTGTCGGAGCGCACCGTGTCGATGCTCAACGAGGCGATAGCGTCCGGCAAGCTGTTCACCGTGGCCACTGCCCGCACTCCGGCCACGGTCGCGCCGCTGATGCAGAGGGTGAACATGAACATCCCGGCCATCGTGATGACCGGCGCGGCCTTGTGGAATCCGGCCGACGGCCGGTATTCGCGTCTGCGGCTGATGGACCCGGAGGCGGCGCGCTCGCTGCTTGACGTGTACCGCACCCAGAACTGTCCCTCGTTCATCTATTCGCTGCGCGACAACATGATCACCATCCGCCACACCGGCCCGATGTCCGAACTGCAGCGTGAGTTCGCCGACGAACGTGCCCACACCCCGTACAAGCGTATTGTCATGGACGCGGACGGTTATTCGGACTTTTCCGACGTTCTGGACGACATAATACTGACATATTCCATGCTGCCCAACGAGCCTGCGGAGCGCGCGTATGAGGTGACACGGAATCTGCCGGGAATCCGCGCGCAGTTCTATCACGACATCTACGGCGAGCAGACGGCGATATTAGAGGCATTCTCGCCCGAAGCCACCAAGGCCAAGGCCATGAAGGCGCTGGCACGTCAGCTGGGCGCCGACCGCATAGTGGCTTTCGGCGACAATATCAACGACCTGCCCATGATGCACGAGGCCGACTTAGCTGTGGCCGTGGCGAACGCCCGCGACGAAGTGAAGGATGCGGCGCATATCGTGATCGGCCCGAACACCGACGACTCGGTGGCACGGTTCATCCTTAACGGCTGTTGACATGGACAGACGCCTCGGTAAGTTCCTGGTGGTGGCGGTATCGGTGGCCGCGATCATAGGGTTTGTGTTGATTTCCAATTCGCTGGTCAAGCAGCTGGGAATACAGGAGCGTGAGCGTATGGACATCTGGGCCAAAGCCACTGAACGTCTTGCCAAGATTGATGTCGATTCCGACGTGGAGTTCCTGCTCGACATCATAGCCGCCAACAATTCCATTCCGGTGATGATATGCGACGACAAGGGCAACATCTCCGAATTCCGCAATTTCTCGCTGCCCGACAAGAGCACGGCTGACGCCATGACGTTCGCCGAACTGTCCGACCGCAACAGGAAGTATCTGTCCGACCGTCTGCATAAGGCCATAGGCAACGGCACGCTGAAGCAAATGGCCGGCAACAACGACCATTTCATCGAGGTAGAGGTGGGAGCCGGAGCAAATCAGTATATCTATTACGAGGACTCGTCGCTGCTTAAGAGCCTGAGCCTGTTTCCCTACATACAGATGTCGGTGACGCTGATACTGGCGCTGATACTCTACATGGCGGTGGTATATACCAAGCGTGCGGAGCAGAACCGTCTGTGGGTGGGTCTCAGCAAGGAGACGGCCCATCAGCTCGGCACGCCCATCAGCTCGCTTATGGCCTGGAAGGAATATCTCGAGACGATGGGGATAGAGCCGGAAGTTACAGCCGAGATAGACAAGGATGTGAAGCGCCTCTCCACCATCGCCGACCGTTTCTCCAAGATAGGTTCGCTGCCCGAAATGCAGCTGGAATACATCAACGAGATTGTAGGCAAATCGCTGGAATACATGAAGACGCGCGTGTCGGGCCGTGTGGCCATCAACATGCACCTATCGGACGACGATCACGGCGTCAGGCTGTCACGTCCGCTTATAGAGTGGGTGATGGAGAACCTCACGAAGAACGCCGTGGACGCCATGCAGGGCGAAGGGCGCATAGACATCACCACCGGAGCCGAGGGCAAGCGCGTATGGATCGAGGTGAAGGACACCGGCAAGGGAATAGCGCGCAAGAATTTCAAGACCGTATTCAATCCCGGCTACACCACCAAGAAGCGCGGCTGGGGTCTGGGCCTGACGCTCGTGAAGCGCATCGTGGAGGAATACCACGGCGGTCGTATTTTCGTCAAGGAATCGGAACTTGGCGTCGGCACCACCTTCCGCATCGAACTCCCCTCCATAGCCTGACTCTCCAAGAAGCAGTTTCTTAGAGTGTGTTTACTTTTTATTACTGTCCGCTAAACCATAAAATAGTGAGTCCAACATCCTGAACGGCAGAAGTTGGGCTTACTTTTTGTATAGGACAAGCCCCCTCATTAGTTTTCAAGGAGATCGGGAGGCGATTCCGATGCTTCGGCGAGCATGTTTTTCAGGTCTGCATCGGGCTGATTGAGGAACTTTTCGAGATTAAGGTAATACATCAGAACGATTCTCACGATTGTAGCCAGTCCCGAGAACCTCCAATGCCTGTTCAAGGTGCTTTGCAAGACCGAGAGTAACAGATTGGCGATGAGCGTGACCCATATCTGAATTTTGATGGCGTTGGCGCTTTCGCCGTAGAAGTATCTCAGAGGGAAGTTCTGCTTGATCTGCTTGAAAAGGGACTCTATCGATACTCCATCAACCCCTGTGGATTCTGATGCATACAGTCAACAAGCACCTCATAACTAAGGTTTTTCTTCATTTTGGTGACATATACGACACCACGGTCCGTAAGCTCTTCAAATTTGGCATAGTTGATATACGCACGGTCAAGAGCTACTATCTCGTTGTGACCGTAATGGCTCGGAGCAAGCATGAAAGAATCATTGGTCGCCGCCGAAGTGAACCGCACGTCGCAGGGGACACCCTCGTTGGCGTGTATGACCGAGTGTACTTTGATGCCACCCTTCTTCTTTCCGGTCTTGGGATGTCTGCCGACACCCTTGAAAATGGCATTGGAGAACAGCGAAATGGTCGTGGAATCAATGATTCGAAGCTGCTTTATCCATTCTTCCGTACCATTGCGTCGGCTGTCCGAGGAAAGAATGTCCTTATTGGCAGCATACAGGTCTCGATATACTTCCTCGAAGAACTTCTCTGACCGTCTGGCGTTTGCATCCGACAGGGTGCTGCGTCCGGGCACACTGTTTATGCCTACATGGTGCAGTTTGCGAACCTCCGCTGTCATAGATGTCTCTATCTCACGCAGCGAGTCGAATCGCTGGATCACGGCGTAGAGCATCGTAAGCAGATGAGTATAGCCGTCAAAGCTCTTTACATACTTCTCTCCGCCGTATTTTCGGCTTATTTCAACAATTTTATCACGATTGAGTGATTTTATCAGCTGACCATATATCGGCTGTCCGAAGAAATTACTACTTTTGCTCATGGTTATTAATGGATAGTTTGGCGACACCAAAATAACCATTTAGGGCTGACTCCTGCAATAGGTGCCAGCCCTAATTTTATCGTGACTCAAAAAGTTTAGCGGACAGTAATAAATTGAAACATACACGGGCGCACAATGGTTTATAGTCATAGGAGTAAACCATATCAAAAATCAATGGTCTTATAATAAAAAGGTTTGAATTATGAATATGAAGAAGATAATGATGTCGTTGGCGCTTGCCCTGGGCGTAAGCGCAGGCGTTCAGGCAGCCGATAAGCCGCAGTATCCCGGCGGTCAGGAGGCGTTGGACCAGTATCTGACCACCAACATGAAGTATCCGGAGATGGCCCGGGAAAACGGCGTGGAAGGCGTTGTGGACGTGACGTTCACGGTCAAGGCCGACGGCACCATAGGCAACATCAAGATAGCCCGCATGGTCGATCCTGACCTGGAAAGCGAGGCCATCCGCCTGGTGAAGAACATGCCCAAATGGCAGCCGGCCGACAAGGACGGAAAGCCCGTGGACGCTCCCGCCAGCGTGAAGGTGAACTTCGTGATACCAGAATAATGACAATCGGCTCCGTGATGCCGGGGTAAGGATGCTGTTCAGACTGTTTATGTTTGAGATATCTGAAAGACATCATCGTTGCTGAAAAGGTGAATAAAATTATCGTCCATAGGTACGAGTCGCCGTGCGGAGCATTGATATTAGGCTCCTGCGGCGACCGTCTGTGTTTATGTGACTGGCCATCCGGACGTCATCACGAACGGGTGCGTCACAGACTGTCACGGTTATTGGATGCAGAATTTACAGCGGGCACGTCAGCAGTGATCGAGACAACCATGATACAGCTTGACGAATACTTTGCCGGCCAAAGACGCGAGTTTGACGTGCCGTTGATGTTCGCAGGCACGGAGTTTCAGAAAGCGGTGTGGGACGCCTTGTCGCGGATACCATACGGACGCACCGAGACCTACGGCGAACTTGCCCGTCGCATCGGCCGCCCTGCCGCCGTCCGCGCCATAGCCAACGCAGTCGGCTCCAACGCCCTCTCCATCCTGGTCCCCTGCCACCGCGTCATCGGCGCTGACGGCACACTCACCGGCTACGCCGGCGGTCTCCCCGCCAAGCGCCACCTCCTTGCCCTCGAAAACAGTCTTCCAGTCGAAATTGAACAATTGTGTTAAATTATTTGTATTTGTAATGTAATTTGCAGTATATTGCAGTACAAATACATATCTTTATGTCTCAAGCTACAATATCCATCCGTGTAGACCAAAAGCTGAAAAAGAATTTCGACACTCTTTCCTTGTCGGCGTCCTTCCGCAACAGCATTCCGGTCATGCTGTATACGTCATAACGACACGCCTCATCCATAAACAGGTCTTCTATCCCCGAATTGCTGGCAATCACACACTGGGCCTCGATATTGGAGCCATCGGTCGTCGTGACCTTAATGATGGCGATGCCTTCATTGTTAATCGTCACGTTTCCAGCGGCATTCACATTCGCTACTTTTTCATTGCTCTACGAGAAGTTCAGCATCTTGTTGTCGGCATCTTCCGGAAGCACGGTCGTCTCAATTCGGAAAGAATCTCCCGCCTTTCCTATGAATTCCTCAGGGCTGATTTTCAGAGACTCCACTAATCTGAGTTCTACCGTCGCGAAGCAGGTGTCGTTTACTCCTGAGCCATCGGTTGCTACTGCCATGATCCAATAATGGTCGGTATCGTTTACAGTTACCACGCCGTCAAAACTGCCAACAACGGTCAACAACCGTCAAAATCGAGGCTGCTATTGGAGGAGGTCGAAAACCTCCGTTCCCATACAGGCGACGTGGACGTCGCCGCCCCAGTCGTCGCTACTGTCCATACTGTTCTACTGTTCTACTGTCAGAAATTCTGGAGGGCTGCGGATTGTGTCTGTCGTCCCAGACCACGTAGGCGGCTGAGAATATGCCCTGCACCACGAGCCAGGCGGCCTGCATGCTCCACATCACCAGCGAAAAGGCTGTGCCCTGAGTGTCGCTGATGCCGTACAGCGACAGGGCGTACATCACGGCCACATTCCATGGGCCGAGACCCCCGTTGGAGGGTACGGCCATCGAGAAACTGCCGAACACAAACACCACCAGGCCGGGTATCAGTCCGAAACATGTGCCGGGTTCGGTTCCGACCACAGTCGAAAGGGGCACACGCTCGCGTTTGCTGACGTACACGCACCGCCAGGCCTCGCCCAAGCGGGGAAACACCAAGTTCAAGGCGTATGCTCCGAAGATGGACACGCATTCCCGGAGAACGGGCATACGCGGCACACCGGCGCCGCGCAACTGAATGCCCCAACGTATGCCGCGGATTATATGCGACAACGTGGTGATGGCCATCATCACCACCAGATACCATACGTTGCATTCGGTGCGCACCACGTGCATCACGTCGTGAAAATTCACCTTGTGGAACAGCCACACCACCAGCACGACGGAGATGGCCACCGGAAACAGATACTCTATTCCCCTGACGGCATATTTCCTGACGCCCGCCCACCGCGACGTTGATTTTGTCTCTGATGCTGTCATGCTTCCCATAACCTTGACTTTACCGTTAAAAACGTCTGTGCCATAGGTTTGGTTGTAATGTGTTGTCGGTTATCGGTTTGGTTACAGGGATCCTTTTATCGATTATAGCTTTTCCGGAGCCCGGATTCGCAGAGGCCGATGCGCAGGCTGTTCAGTAATGATTCGTGAATCAGGATAGAGGATGTGGGGCAACGGTGGGCGCAAATGCGGCACAGGATACAGTCGCGGTCGTTGTCGGGCAACACATGGCTGCTTCTACGCTCGAACACGTGCATCGGGCAAGCTGCAATGCATTTGCCGCAGCCCACGCAAGTGGATGTGTCGAGAAACACAACCTTATCACCCGCTACGACGTCCGCCCCTTTGCGACGCGTCGGGACGCCTTCTATATGGCCTTCAACCGGCTTCCTATATATATTGGCCAAAGGATGGAGTTTCCAACGCAGTTTTTCGGCAAACAGTCCGGCCTTGAACAGATCGCGCCCGTCGGGACGCGCCTTGTTACAGCCGTCCATCAGCACCCAGGGACCCGTCCGGTCATAGCCCCGGCAGGAAAACTCACCGGCGATGACTCCTCCCCGCTCCCGGATGATTTTTCTGAGCGCTTTATGATAACCGCCCAGGTACGGTCGGCAACGGGTGGAAAATATGAAGACATCCTTATCCTTAAGATTCTGCTTTTCGGCAAACCGCAGCAGCTGCACGTCATGCGCCGCGAAATTGATGGCCGATCCGAAACCGATCAGATCGTATTCCGACAAATCGACTTCGGGATTGGAGTCAATCGACACCAATCCGGCATCAAGCACTTCCGCAATCTTCTGCGCGATTTTCAGCGTATTCCCTTTATACGCCGACCGATAGAATATGATAGTCTTCATCATCGTTACTTATGACAGTTACCAGTCGTCCTTGTCGTCATCGTCGTCCCGGTCATCGTCGTCATCGCTGTCCCAGCCGAAGTCATCGTCATCTGCCTCCCAGTCCAGGTCATCGTCGATATCGTCGTTGCAAAGGAGGGCGTCCGTCTCCAGGTCTTCCAGTTCATTGCGGATGTCTTCCAACTGGTCAAGCCAGTCCTCTATATAGACGGCGTCAGCGCAGCAGTCGCGTTTCAGATACTTTTTCAACTCGCGAATACGGGCGGAAACATACTGATATCCTCCGTCACAATCATCGGGATAAAGAGCGGATATGAACTGTGTGTTCGATTCGACATCGTCAATCTGTTTCACCAGTTCCTCCAGCTTCTCATAGTATTCGTCGCTGCGCTTTTCCTGTTCAGTACGGCTGTCCGTCCAGGGCAGCCCCTTCTTTCCACGTCTTTTTGAATCGAAATACATACTTTTAAAATTAAGGTCAGTCTTTTTCCCACAAAGTTAAATAAATTTTGGCAATAGTCAATCGTCGGTTCTGAAGCCGATACGGTTTCGTGGGGATGCTTTCTTTCTGTCGGACTGTAAGTCGGCAAGAGCGGTGTTTATGGCGTCAAGCTGAATGCGGGTATCCTCGTTTATATCATTGTAGTCGGTAAAGATTTCCTCAAGATCCTGTTTCAGTTCTTCGAATCTTTCCATGTTTCGTCTGACGGCTCGTTTAAGCTGCCCGGTCTCGACTCCATACATAGCTGCGAGATCGAAATCCAGCATCACTTTCTGTCCCCGTATCTCGTAGATCTTGGAGCGGATCATTTCCAAATCATTTTCCATGTATGCCATATCAAATCCGGTATTTTCCACAAAGTTAATGCATTTGCCTCATTAATGCAAATCGCTGGTTATTTATCCGTTGGCACCGTTTCGTGTCAAGGTGTGGCGTGAAGTATGCATCATGACAACAAAAAAGAGAGGCGAAAGGTCGTCTCTCTTTGGTCTTGGTCATGCGGGATGAGGATTACTTCGCGGGGCGCGGATAGTTGTCCTTCACGCAGCGTTTTGTCATCTATTCGATGCGTGCCTTGGTTTCGGGATGGGATGAGAACATCTTGGTGATGTACGAACTCTTCCGGTTGCCCTCCATAGTCTGGAGCTTTTCAAACGCCATCACCATTCCCCACGGATTCTTGCCCTTGGACACCAGGAAGTCATATCCGCAGTCATCGGCTTCGTTCTCTTGCTTCTGCGAGTATTTGGCGTTGATCAGCGACTGTGTCAGAGTTCCGAGCTGAGAGTCGGAAAGAGCCGCGGCGACTCCGCCGGCCGAAGATATGCCGTCCTTCAGAGCATCGGTAAGGGTCAAGGCCTTCACGGCCTTGGCTCCGCCACTTATGGCCTTCTTCAGGTTGAACTGAGCGGATGCCGGCAGTGTAACGGCCAGTGTAATCAGCAATAGAAGTAATTTGAAATTCAGTTTCATCTGTTAAGTGTGCAAAGTTTCGATTAATCCTTAATTATATTTACCTTTGCGGTGACCGGGCAAAGGTTACCTTATTAGAAACAGGGCTTTGAATTTTTTTTATTGCCGTCCGATAAAGATTGAATAGCATTATGGAGCATAGCACAAACGCAGGATTGAGGCATATCCACAATGAAAAAGTGGTCAGCCAAAAGCTAACCACTTGATTCGGAGTGACCCCGGTGGGGCTCGAACCCACGACCCAATG
>CADBNR010000051.1 GCA_902796035.1 uncultured Bacteroidales bacterium
AAAATGAAAAAGAAGACTCGAACACCGTAAAATCAGCGTTCGAGCTATGCTTTATTGCCCTATCTGAGTTTTATCGGACAGCAATAAAAAATTAATTTCAGGGATGTAATGGGGTCTTTAAATGTAAATTTCTGTTAATATTCAGAAATATCAGTGCGTATTTTGTTAATTCACGTTAAACACAAGAAATATTTTATGTTTTATAGCATTGTTTTAGAAAAGAATTTGTAATTTTGCATTGAGTTTTTCATGGTATTAGATTTTTAAGGTTAACGCAAGATTGGTTGTCGTGATGACAATCAATTTTTTTTTGCGCCAATTTTATTGTAATTTTGCATCATGGAACGAAAAGTAAGAGTAAGGTTTGCGCCGTCACCCACGGGTCCTCTGCACATCGGAGGCGTAAGGACGGCTCTTTACAACTATATATTCGCCCGCAAGCACGGGGGCGACATGATACTCCGCATCGAGGACACGGACTCGCGCCGCTTTGTGCCGGGTGCCGAGGACTATATCAACGAGTCGCTGCAGTGGCTGGGCATCGGCATTGACGAGGGAGTGCGCGAAGGAGGCCCCCTCGGCCCCTACAAGCAGTCGGAACGCCGCGACATCTATCGCGAGCATGTCAAGCAATTGCTTGACGCAGGTCGCGCTTACATTGCCTTCGACACCCCCGAGGAACTGGAGGCTGCTCGCGCGGAAATCCCCAACTTCCAGTACGACGCATCGACCAGAACGCGTATGCGCAACTCGCTGACCCTCCCGGCCGACGAGGCACAGAAACTGATTGACAACGGCACGCAGTATGTGGTGCGTTTCCTGATCGAGCCGGACAAGGAAGTGAAGGTAAACGACCTGATCCGCGGCGAAGTGACCGTGAACAGTTCCATCCTTGACGACAAGGTGCTGTACAAGAGTGCCGACGACCTCCCCACCTACCATCTTGCCAACATCGTGGACGACCATCTGATGGAGGTGTCGCACGTGATCCGCGGCGAGGAATGGCTGCCCTCAGCACCGTTGCACGTACTGCTGTACGAGGCATTCGGCTGGCAGGACACCATGCCGCAGTTCGTCCACCTGCCCCTGCTACTGAAGCCCGTGGGCAACGGCAAGCTCTCCAAGCGCGACGGCGACAAACTCGGATTCCCCGTGTTCCCGCTGGAATGGCACGACCCCAAGAGCGGCGAGATAAGCTCAGGATTCCGCGAGCGCGGTTATCTGCCCGAAGCGTTAGTCAATTTCCTGGCTCTGTTGGGCTGGAATCCCGGCGACGACTCCGAGCTGATGACGATGCAGGAACTGATAGACAAATTTAGCTTCGAGCACTGCAGCAAGGCCGGCGCAAAATTCGACTTCAAGAAGGGTGAATGGTTCAACCATGAATACCTGATGCGCAAGCCCGACGAGGAACTGGCTGCACTGTTCATGCCGATACTCAAGGAGCATGGCGTAAGCGGTTTTACTCCCGAATACATAGCCAAGGCCATAAGCATGGTCAAGGGACGCGCCAACCTGATTCCCGATCTGTGGGAGCAGGGCAGCTTCTTCTTCATCGCACCCGAGGGCTACGCCGAGAAGGACGTAAAGAAGCGCTGGAGCGCCGAGACACCCGCCATCATGGAGGAACTGATAGATGTGCTTGAGGGAATAGACGACATGACATCGGCCAACGCCGAAAAGATAGTGCTGGACTGGATCGCATCCAAGGAATATCACCTCGGCAACGTTATGAACGCCTTCCGCCTCGCGGTTGTGGGCGCATGCCGCGGGCCGCACATGTTCGACATCACCGAGCTGATGCCCAAGGACGAGGTGATACGCCGCATACGCAAAGCCATAGACACCCTGCACTGATCAAGTATGAGGATACCGAAATTTGGAGAAATCAAAGGGTTCTGCGCCGAGGCGAGTCGCCAGGCGTTTGAAATGCCTGTCTACTCGGCAGGCATATCCCTGTACCGTTTCGGTGTGAGGGTAGCCGGTTTAGGCAACCACAAGGCCAACTTGCTGGATCGCGGTCAGCGTGACATAAACGAGCACCTGAAAGTGCTGAAACCCAACGACCGGGTAATCTGGGTGCATTGCGCCTCGCTCGGCGAGTTCGAGCAGGGACGCCCGCTGATAGAGCGTCTGCGCAAGGAAGACCCGGAAGTGAAGATACTGGTCACGTTCTTCTCCCCTTCCGGCTACGAGGTGCGCAAGGACTATCCTCTTGTCGACTGCGTGTGCTACCTTCCGTTCGACACCCCGCTGCGGGTGCACCGCTTTCTGGACCGTGTGCATCCCGAGAAAGCCATATTCGTGAAATACGAGATCTGGCGCAACTACCTTCACGAGCTGTATCGCCGCCAGATTCCCACATATCTGATCAGCGCCGCTTTCAGGCCCGACCAGAAATTCTTCAAGCGTTCGTTCGCATGGTACGGTCTGTGGCTCAAATGGTTCACCAGAATATTCGTCCAGGACGAGGAAAGCAGAAAATTACTTGCCGCCATCAACGTCACCAACGTCGAGGTGACCGGCGACACACGGTTTGACCGCGTGGCCAGGATACGCGAGACAGCCAAGGCCATTCCGGAATTGGAGACATTCTCCGGCCGTGCTTCCGATGCGGAGCGTCCGTTGCTTATGATGGCCGGAAGTTCATGGCCCAAGGACGAGGACGTGTACATCCCCTGGTTCAACAGTCATCCGGAAGTGAAGATAGTGGTTGCGCCGCACGAATTCGACCAGGCCCGGCTGAAGAAGTTAGTGGAAAGGTTCGACAACGGGGCTGTACTTCTGAGCGAAGCACGCAGGAATCCCGACTCCATGCAGGGGAAACAGGCACTGATAATAGACTGTTTCGGACTGCTGTCGAGCGCATACGCATACTGCGACGTGGCGTATGTGGGCGGCGGCTTCGGCGTGGGCATCCACAACATCAACGAGCCGGCGGTATATGGCGTGCCGGTGATTTACGGCCCGTGCCACAACCGGTTTGTCGAAGCCATCGAGATGGCAAAGGTGGGATGCGGCCTTCCCATAACGGGACGCGACGATTTCGACACCATGGCCGACCGGCTGTTTACCGACAGCGACCATCGCAAGAAACTCGGCCGGTGGGCGGAGGAATACATCCAGTCAAAGCTCGGGGCTACCGACCGCATCTATTCAGCTTTATTTGATAAGAAATAACCTACATATATGGAAAATCTGATAACCGTAGACGGGTTGACATTCGAGCCGTACATCACACGCGACGAGATCCAGAAGCAGGTAAAACGCGTGGCAGAAGAAATCAAATCAGACATGAAGGGACGCGCTCCGCTGTTCGTATGCGTACTGAACGGAGCGTTCATGTTCGCGGCCGACCTGATCAGGGAATGCGGCATCAACGACTCGCACATCGCATTCGTGCGTTACAAGAGTTACGAAGGCACCGCCAGCAGCGGTAAGGTGAAGGAAGTGATGGGCCTGACCGAAGACATCGAGGGCCGCGACGTGGTGATTATCGAGGATATCGTGGACACGGGTCTGACCGCATCGATGATGGTGGCCGACTTCCGCAAGCGCAATCCCCGCAGCATCCGGTTCGCCACGCTGCTGCACAAGCCCGACAGCTCAAAGACCGGTTTCCAGCCCGACTATGTGGCCTTCAGCATCGAGCCGAAGTTCATAATCGGATACGGACTCGACCTGGACGGCAAAGTGCGCAATCTCAAAGACATATACGTAATCAAGGAAGATTGACGTTAATTATATACGGATGACGGTGTATGACGGTCAGCCGCCATATACCGCAAAGGTTATGGACCTTTGAAAAGAAATAAGACTATGGAAAAGAACGACAACATCAATATCGTGATATTCGGAGCACCGGGCAGCGGCAAAGGCACACAATCAGCCAAGCTCATCGACCGGTACGGACTCTATCATATCTCCACCGGCGAGCTGCTGCGCGACCACATCAAGCGCGACACCGAACTGGGACGCATCGCCAACGAATACATATCCAAGGGTCAGCTGATACCCGACGACCTGATGATACGCATCCTGGACGACACATTGGAACGCGAGGCCAAGGGAAAGGCCGGCGTGGTGTTCGACGGCTTCCCCCGCACCATCCCGCAGGCCGAGGCACTGAAGGAACTGCTGCGCAAGCGCGGCACCGACCTGCACGCCGTAGTTGGACTGGAAGTGCCCGAGGACGAACTGGTGCAGCGCATGATTCAGCGCGGCAAGGACACAGGCCGTGCCGACGACAATCCCGACACCATCAAGAACCGTCTGAAGGTATATCACGACCAGACGCACCCCTTGCGCGAATATTACAACAAGGAGAACAAATACATAGCCATCAACGGCACCGGCATCGTGGACGAGATTTTCAATGAAATCGCCCGCGGTCTGGAAGACAAGGCCGGCATCAAGCCCCGCCCGTGATCCGGACAAGAGCCAAGCCGCATACACGATGACTGCAAGTCACCGACTTAACGACTCTGAATGAAGAAAGCCAAAGGATTTATAGTATATCTGACACTGGCCCTGATGGCCGTGGTGATGCTGACGGGGTGCAAGACGCCCAAGCTCGCCACGGCCGATCAGCAGTTTGCACGTGGCGAATATTTCGATGCATCGAAGACGTATCGCGGCGTCTACAACAAGCTGAAACCTCGCGAGGACCGCGAGTTGCGCGGCCGTGTGGCATATCAGTTAGCCACCTGCTACCGCAAGCTCAACATGGCCGCGCGCGCCTCGGCCTCTTACCAGAACGCCATACGCTATGAATATCCCGATTCAATGGCTTACTATTACCTGGGTCGCTCGCTGCAGATGGAGGGCAAATACGGCCCGGCCATCGACGCATACCGCACGTTCCTGGAATACGCTCCCGACGACCTCCTGGCCAAGGAGGGTATGCGCGGTGCCACCCTCGCCCTGAAACAGAAGGAGAAGCCCAAGACCCGATACATCGTGAAGCAGGCCAAGATGTTCAATTCGCGCCGCGCCGACTTCGCGCCGATGTATCTGGACAAAGACCTGACCACCCTGTATTTCACCAGCAGCAACGAGAAATCCACCGGCACCACCAAGTCGGAGATAACCGGCACCAAGCGTTCGGACATATTCTTTTCGAAAAAGGACGAAAAGGGCAACTGGCAGCGTCCCGAGCCGGCCGGGGGCGAACTGAACACCGAGCACGACGAGGGCATAATGTCGTTCAGTCCCGACGGCCAGACCATGTATCTGACCGTGGCCAAACGCAACGCCAATTCCGACTCATCGGTAGAGATATACACCTCGCAGCGCAGCGATGCCACATGGTCGGCGCCGCAGGAATTCAAGATAATCAACGACTCCATTTCGGCCAAGGGCCATCCCGCCGTATCGCCCGACGGCACGTATCTGTACTTCTCAAGCGACATGCCGGGAGGTTTCGGCGGCAAGGATATATGGCGCATCAACCTCAAGGAGCGTCAGGGCAGTCTGGAAAACCTCGGCCCGCAGATCAACACGCCGGGCGACGAGATGTTCCCGTATGTCCGCACGGACTCGCTGCTGTATTTCAGCAGCGACGGCCACCCCGGCTTCGGCGGTCTCGACCTGTTCCGCGCGCGCCTCAACTCCACCGGCGACCGTTGGAGCGTCGACAACATGGGGGTGCCCATGAACTCGCCTGGCGACGATTTCGGCATCACCTTCGGCGAGGGCGAGAGCGGATTCTTCAGCTCCAACCGCGGCGATGCGCGCGGCTACGACCATATCTACAGCTTCGAATGTCCCGAAATCAAGGTGACCATATCCGGCTGGGTAGTGGACAAGGATGACGAACCGGTGCCTAACGCCATAATCCGCATCGTGGGCGATGACGGATCCAACCAGAAGGAGGTGGCGCGCGACGATGGTTCATTCAGATTCAAACTGCAGCGTGGTGTGAAGTATGTGATGCTGGCAGGAGCCAAAGGATACCTGAACGTAAAGCAGGAATTTGAAAGCGACATGGCCGAGGAGGACCAGGACTACGGTATCGACTTCGTTCTGGCCGCGGTATATAAACCGCAGGTGGTCGAAAACATATTCTACGATTTCGACAAGGCGACGCTGCGACCAGAATCGAAGGCGGCTCTTGACGAGATGGCGCAGATGCTGAAGGACAATCCTTCCGTAACCATCGAGATGGGATCGCACACCGACCGTGTCGGCTCCGAAGAATATAACATAGGGCTTTCCGACCGCCGCGCCAAGTCGGTGGTGGACTATCTGATAGCCGCCGGCATACCGGCCGAAAGGCTCACATGGAAGGGCTACGGCAAGAGCGTGCCCAAGACCGTGACAAAACGAATCAACAAGGAATATCCGCAATTCCCCGAAGGCACTGTCCTCAACGAAGAATATATCGAGACACTCGACGACGCCGGCAAAGCGGCGGCCGACCAGGTGAACCGGCGCACCGAATTCCAGGTCACGTCGCTGGACTACGATCTGTGGTAAACACGCCGCACAGCGCCATATTTGTTAAAAAATGTGGCCTCGCCGATTTTTTAACGGCTCGGAATGTTAGATATATTACAGGATGGAGTCTCGGGATAATGAATTATAGAGGAAAATGTTAAAGGTTAAAGACTTAAAGGCAGAGATAAACGGTCGCGAGATATTGCGCGGCATCAATTTGGAGATACACCCGGGCGAGGTACACGCCATCATGGGACCGAACGGCTCGGGCAAGTCGACGCTGTCGATGGTGCTGGCAGGCAACCCGGCTTACACCGTCACCGGCGGCGAAGCCACTCTGTGCGGCAAGAATCTGCTTGACATGACGCCCGAGGTACGCAGCCACGAGGGTCTGTTTCTCGGATTCCAGTATCCGGTGGAGATTCCCGGAGTGTCTATGGTGAACTTCATGCGCGCGGCCATCAACGCCAAGCGCGAGTATTTCCATCAGCCTCCCATGTCGGCAGCCGATTTCCTCAAGCTGATGCGCGAGAAACGCGCCGTAGTGGAGCTTGACAACAAACTTGCGTCCCGCTCCGTTAACGAGGGTTTCTCGGGCGGCGAGAAGAAGCGCAACGAGATATTCCAGATGGCCATGCTGGAGCCTAAGCTCAGCATTCTCGACGAGACCGACTCCGGCCTTGACATCGATGCCCTGCGCATCGTGGCCAACGGCGTGAACAAACTGCGCAATAAAGACAACGCCACAATCGTCATCACCCATTATCAGCGTCTGCTGGATTACATCGCCCCGGACTTCGTGCATATCCTCTACAAAGGGCGCATCGTGATGACGGGCGGTCCCGAACTGGCACTGGAGCTGGAGGAGCGCGGCTACGACTGGATCAAGGAGCAGGAGGACGCGAAATGAACGCTCTGAACCAATACATAGAACTTTACGACGCCTCGCGCCACGACATAGACAGTCACAGCGCGGAGGTGCTGAACGCCCTGCGTCCAGAGGCCGCCGACATACTGCGCACGGCCACGTTGCCGCGTCAGGGCGCCGACAATTACGAGAACTGCGACCTGGAGCAGATGCTGGCTCCCGATTTCGGCATAGACCTTAACGACCTGTTCCCCATCCCGGCCAATATGCCCCCGATGCCCGAGGGTGTGCTGTTGGGCAGCCTGCGCACCATTGCGCAAAGCCATCCGGAGTTAGTGGCGCGATATTACGGCCACGCCGCCGACATACACAATCCGGTGGTGGCGCTGAACACAATGCTGGTGCGCGACGGTCTGATGCTGTACGTGCCGAAAGGCGTGGCGCTTAAATCGCCCATCCAGCTGATAAACGTGCTGAACGACGTGCAGCCCCTTATGTCCATTCGCCGCATCCTGGTGGTGCTGGACGAGGGCGCGGAGGCCGGTCTCATGGTGTGCGACCGCACGCAGCGCGACAACGTGGACTATCTGGCCCTTCAGACAGTAGAACTGTTCGTCGGACCCAACGCCACGCTTCATTACTATGACCTGGAGGAGTCGTCGGCGCATACGGGCCGCATATCCTCGCTGTATCTGCGTCAGGAACGCGCCAGCCGCGTCACCGTCAACGGTCACACGCTGTTCAACGGCACTACGCGCAACGAGTACCACTGCCGGTTCCTTGGCGAGAATGCCTCGCTCAAGCTGTACGGCATGGCCATCGAGGATTGTCAGCGCCATATATCCACATATTCGCGCATAGAGCACGGCGTTCCGCGGTGCCACAGCGACGAGCTGTTCAAGATCTCGGCCGACGGCGAGAGCCGCTGCGCGTTCACGGGCCGTATCGTGGTGGAGGAAGGCGCCGTGGGTACGGAAGCCTATCAGGCGTGTCGTAACCTGCTTGCGTCCGACCAGGCCCGCGTGGAGGCACGTCCCGAGCTGGAGATATACAACGACGACGTGAAGTGCAGCCACGGCTGCGCCACGGGGCAGCTTGACGAGACGCAGCTGTTCTACATGCGCACGCGCGGCATCCCCGAGTCACAGGCACGTCTGCTGTTGCGCCAGGCGTTCATGAACGACGTGATCGACGCCATCGAGATGCCGGGACTGCGCGACAGACTGCGTCTGCTGGTCGAAAAACGTTTCGCCGGCGCTCAGGCCCCATGCTCAAGCTGCGCCCTGGCCGATTCCAATAATCCGTCGAATAAGAAATGTCAGTGATGGACATAGCAAAGATACGCGAGCAATTCCCGATACTGTCCCGTCAGGTGTCGGGACGGCCTCTGATATATTTCGACAACGCGGCCACCAGCCAGACACCGGTGCGTGTGGTTGACGCAATAGTGGATGTTTACACCAGCCACAAGGCCAACGTGCACCGTGGTGTGCATACTCTGAGCCAGGAAGCCACCGACATGCAGGAGCATACGCGGCGCCGGGTGGCACAGTACATCAACGCACGGTCGCACCACGAGGTGATATTCACCCGCGGCACCACCGAGGGAATCAACCTGGTGGCTTCGTCGTTCGGTTCGCTGCTTCCCGACGGTGGCGACATCATCCTGACGGTGATGGAACATCACGCCAACATCGTGCCCTGGCAACTGCTGGCCGAGAAAAAGAACATGCACCTGCGCGTGGTGGACATCGACGAGCGCGGCGAACTGAAAATGGGCCAGTACCGCGACCTGTTCGGTCCGAACACTGCTATGGTTGCGTTCGCGCATGTCAGCAACGTATTAGGCACAGTCAATCCCGTCAAGGAGATGGTGGCGATAGCCCATTCACACGGTGTGCCAGTCTTGGTGGACGGCGCACAGGCGTCGCCACACATGCGCATCGACGTGCAGGATATAGACGCTGATTTCTATGTATTCTCCAGCCACAAGATGTACGGTCCCGCCGGCATCGGCGTATTGTACGGCAAAGAAGACCTGTTGGAGAAAATGCCCCCTTACCAGGGTGGCGGCGAAATGATTGAGCACGTATCGTTCGAGCATACCACCTACGCCGAGCTGCCGTTCAAGTTCGAAGCTGGCACGCCCGACTTCGTGGACATCGCGGCACTGAGCCAGGCTCTCGACTTCATCGAGGAAACCGGCATTGAACGTATCGCGGAGCATGAACACGAGCTGTTGCACATAGCCACTGAAAAGATGCTGGAGATTCCGGAACTGACCATCTACGGCATGGCCGGGAAGAAGGACCCGGTCATCAGTTTCAACGTCGGCAACATACACAACTACGACGTAGGTATGCTACTCGACAAGCAGGGCGTGGCCGTCCGCACCGGACACCACTGCGCGCAGCCGCTGATGGAACGCCTCGGCGTCCCCGGCACCGTCCGCGCGTCGTTTGCCGTCTATAACACGCACGAGGAAGTAGAAACCTTCATCAAGGCGCTGAACCGCGCGCTCGACATACTTCGATAACATGAGAATCTGCCGGAAGCGAGTCAAGGTGAATCTGCTGGTATGGATACTGCTGGCAATCGGTGCAGGCATAGGCTGCGCCTACTTCATGCCGCTATGGGCCGGAAGGGTATTCATGACCTTCAACGCCATATTCGGCCAGTTCCTCGGTTTCATGATTCCCCTGATAATCATAGGCTTTGTCGTCCCGGCCATATCCGATGTCGGCTCAAGAGCCGGCAAGATGCTGTTGCTCACTGCCGGTATAGCGTATATATTCACTTCGCTGTCCGGATTCTATTCATATTTCATAGGTTCGTCGGTTTTCCCAAATCTTGTCGGAGACAGGTCGCAGACGGCCGAAAGCATGGGTGCGCACGACATGGCGCCATACTTCACCATCGAAATGCCGCCGCTCATGACGGTGATGACGGCCCTGGTACTCTCCTTCCTGTTGGGACTCTGCATGGCTTATCTCAAGACCGAGACCATGCGCAGGTTTACGGCCGAGTTCCGCGACTGCGTGGCGCTGACCATAAACCGGTTGATCATCCCCCTGCTGCCGCTGTACATATTCGGCATTTTCCTCAACATGACCATGGCGGGCGACGTGACCGTGGTATTGAAATCGTTTGCGGCCGTGATAGGCATCATATTCGCAATGACGCTGGTGCTGCTGGTGGTTCAGTTCTGCATCGCCGGCGTCATAGCGCAGCGTAACCCGCTGAAGATGCTTTGGCAGATGCTTCCGGCCTATTTCACGGCATTGGGTACTCAATCGTCCGCCTCCACGATTCCCGTCACGCTGCGCCAGACCATCGGCATGGGCGTAAGCGAGGACATAGCCGGCTTCACCGTACCGCTATGCGCCACGATACACATGTCCGGCAGCGCGTTGAAGATCGTGGCCTGTGCCCTTACGATCATGATAATGGAAGGCTTGCCGTATGACACGGCCATGTTCTCGGGATTCATCATGATGTTGGGCATCTCCATCGTCGCCGCGCCAGGCGTACCCGGCGGCGCCATCATGGCCTCGTTAGGCATCTTAGGCTCTATTTTGGGCTTCGGCCCGACCGAGCAAGCCCTTATGATAGCCCTGTACATCACCATGGACAGCTTCGGCACCGCCTGCAACGTCACCGGCGACGGCGCCATCGCCATCATCATCAACCACTACTTCGCCGATAAAGAAGTAAGAAGTCATAGTGACGAGTGAGGAGGATTTTCCGCCAATGGACCACTAAGATTCTGAATGAATTTATTTTCGAGGAATTTTGAGGGGATTTTTTAGAGTGGACTTATAACTCGAGTTTCGCAAGCTCAATGGATAGATGGATGTCGAGGAATTGCAATCGTCTTGATTGGAGGCGAGAGGCATGGTCTCCGACCAAGCTGTCACGGGGTATGCCTCACCCCACGAAGTCCTGGTACAGCTGTCGCTGTCCCCGTCCATCGTGGGGTTGATGAGAAACAGCCTCTCCGAGGCAACACGCACGTCACAGGTTGTCGCCTATACTCTGTATGTCGCATAGACTCTGACTTATAATGAATTTAACTGAGTTTCGCAAGTTAATCGACAGATGCCGGCGAGTTGCAATCAACATGGCAGGGACGTTCCTCCCGCTCTCCCGCTCTCCTGTCAACAACAACCGGCCGTCGAGACGCCCCTGTCCCTCCTGTTCTCCTGTCAACACTAACCTTGACACGTGCCGAAGGCACGTCACTACCCCGACAATACATATCCTTATAACTTGCGAAACTGCATTAGCAAGTAGTGGCGCAGGCTGTCTTAAGCCTGCG
>CADBNR010000052.1 GCA_902796035.1 uncultured Bacteroidales bacterium
AAAATAACCAAAAAGGACTGACTCCTGCAAATGGAATCAGTCCTAATTTTATCTCGCTTCAAAAAGTTTTATCGGACAGCAATATAAGAATATAAAGGACCGGCGCAGATATACCGAGGCGATGCTCAGGCTCCTTGACGGCCACGACTGCCTCACGCAACTGCGCGTGCCCGACGGCCGACGTCGGGGAGGCACACTTCGATTCTGGGAGGCGCAATACGATGTGTTCATGCTGCCCAACATGATATCGTCGCCCCACGGCAGGAGCGCATGGAGAGCGCATGGAGAGCGTATGCCACATACTATGCCTATCTTCTGACCGGTCAGGAACGATGGCTGCGCGAGACTTTCGACGCCGCGGCAGCCTTCGCGGCACTGATCGACCACAAGACGGGCGACCTTAACTGGGCTTTTGTAGTCGACCCGTATGTCCGGGCGCTTCAGGTATGTGAACCCGACACAAGATTCACTGCCGACGACGATACTTACGGCAATCCTCATCCCGAGCTGTATCCGAACCGGGAAATCATCATAGGCGAACAATACGTGCCGATGATAGCCGACTGGCAGACGATAGTGTCGAGTGACAACGACGTGCACGAATGCTTCAAATTCATAGCCGAAGCCGTGTTGTGCAACGCCTTTGTCGTCGAGAGGCCCGACGGGTCGTTCGGCACTTACAATTGCAGTCTTGTCAGAGAGGGGGATGACCTCCGGGTGACCGCTGACGAACCGCAGATACGGAATCTGCATGTCAACCTGATTCATCCACGGAAGGTGGTGTTTGACGGTAAGATAACGTCAGATCAGGCTCTGACCACGGCAAAGTGACGTCAGAGCAGGCCCTGGTCGCGGAATGAGAAGAAACTGTCGGTGGTAACGATGACGTGGTCCAGGAATCGGAGCTCCATGGTCTTGCAGGCCTTGGCGAAACTGTCCGTTAGCTGCCGGTCCGGTCCGCTGGGCTGGCATGCTCCCGATGGATGGTTGTGACACAGCACAACGGCCTGCGAGTCGTTGAGCAGGGCGTGTTTCAGCACTTTCTTTATGTCGAACAGTGTGGAGGTGGCGCTGCCCTCCGACACTTTCAGCTGACCGATTACACGGTGGGCGTTGTTGAGAAACAGAGCCCACATCTCCTCGTACAGCAGATTGGCTATGGTGGGCTTCATGTATTCGTATATGTGTGATGACTGGGTGATGAGTTTCAGGTCGGTCACTTTCTCGCGCGCGTATCGGCGCATAATCTCCAGCATGGTGCGTATTTCCAGCACCTTGACCGGGCCTATCCCCTTGATGGCCATGAATTCGCGGTCGGTCATCCGTTCCAGCAGGGTGAACTGGTTCTGCCTGCTGTTCATCAGGGTTTCGGTTATCTTTGTTATGGGATTGCCGGGCTGGCCCACACGCAGCATTATGGCCAGCAGTTCGGCGTTGGTGAGATGCTGCAGTCCGTATTTCTCCGCCTTCTCGCGAGGGCGGTCGTCGGGGTGTAATTCCTTGACGGTACTCATAGGCCTTCGTTTTTGCCCATGCGTATCTCGCGTTCCTTGGCTTCGTCGCGGCCCCGGCCCATTATGATTTTGGTCACGTATGCCTTGATGAATCCGGTGCCGTAACCTGTGAGCTGCACCATTGCGGCCACAATGGCCTTTGACGCTATCTTCAGGCTTCGGGTGGCTGTCATAGCGCCTATCCATAGCGCTACGATGTATAGGCCGAGCGGAATCAGCAGCCAGGGACACCAGATGCTGCCGATCAGCAGACCCAGAGCACCGATGGTGAATACGGCGGGAAGCCAGTGCACCAGTTTCATCGAGCCGGGGTACAGCAGTTCGAGCGTGATGCGCGACTGGCCGAACACATGCACCTGTTTCCAGAATTTCTTCATATCGACGCGGCGCTTATGGTAAACCTCAACGTCGGGGAACAGCGTGATGCTGAATCCGGCCATGCGTATGCGGGTGGACATGTCGATGTCCTCGCTGAACATCTCGCGGAAGCCGCCGACGGTCTCCCACACGCGGCGCGAATAGCCCATGTTGAACGTGCGGGGAGTGAATTTTTCCATCGACACCTTGCCGCCGCGTATGCCGCCGGTGGTCAGGAAGGCTGTCATGCTGTAGTTGATGGCTTTCTGTGTGTCGGTAAACGACTGGTGTGCGGCGTCCGGTCCGCCGAAGCAGTCCACGGGATTCGCGGCAAGCGACTTGCGCAGTTTTTCGAAATAGTCCGGCGGAAGGATGCAGTCGGAATCAACGAATACGAAGAAATCGCCTTTGGCGCGTTCCAGTCCGTAGTTGCGCGCTATGCTGCGTCCTTCGTTCTCTTTTTGATAATATTGAAGGCGGAGGGACGGATATCCCTTCGCCTTCTGCACTCCGTCGGAGTCTGATTCAAGAGTGAGGCAAGGGATTGTGGAACCGTCCTCGACGATCACCACTTCGAATCCCTTGTCGGTCTGTTCGCACAGACTTGCGAGCAGGTCGGCCACCTCGTCGGGGCGGTTGTACACCGGCACGATAAGTGAGAACAACAGTTGCTGGTCTGTGGCCATGGCTAAATGTCTTAAGCGGGTGTTATGCCTTCACGCGGCTTACATAGCTGCCGTCGCGGGTGTCTACCTCGATCAGCTCGCCTTCGTTGATGAAGAGGGGCACCTTTACGGTGGCTCCGGTCTCCACGGTGGCGGGCTTCAGCGTGTTGGTGGCGGTGTCACCCTTGAGTCCGGGCTCGGTGTAAGTGATCTTGAGCACGGTCTTCATCGGCATCTCGGCATAGAGCACAGTGTTGGTCGATGCGTCGCGCACCACTTCCACTGTGTCGCCCTCCTTCATGTAGGCGGCGCCGGTCACAAGCTCCTTGCTGATGGGAATCTGGTCGAAGGTCTCGTTGTCCATGAAGATGTCGTCCTCGCCCTCGGCGTAGAGGTACTGGTAGGGACGGCGCTCCACGCGTACGTCCTCAAGCTTCTCGCCTATGTTGAAACGGCGCTCCAATACGCGGCCGTCAACCACATCCTTAAGCTTGGTGCGCATGAAGGTATTGCCCTTGCCGGGCTTTACGTGGAGGAATTCCACGCAGAAGTACAAACGTCCATCAAGACGGATGCATGTGCCGTTCTTGATGTCTTGAGCGTTCATCATTGTGATATATTCTTTAGTTGATTATACGTAGTCTATTGTCCGTGAAATATAAATGCGGGGATGCGTCAAGATACAATTCTGACACATCCCCTCATGATTTCTTGCAGAAAGTCCGTCGCTTATTTGCCTGCGATGTTTTCGGAAACACTCAGGGAGTGGCGGCCTTTGGCGCGACGTGCGGCCAGCACCTTACGGCCATTCTTTGTAGCCATTCTCAGACGGAAGCCGTGCTTGTTGATTCTGCGACGGTTCGAGGGTTGGAAAGTCCTTTTCATTTTGTATTTTGCGTTTTATTTTACGTGTAGAAAACGGCTCCGTAGGGCGCCGAGGGTTGCGGAGTGTCCGCAATCGACTGCAAAATTAGCAAAAATTATTGACACTCCAAAATCTATGACATAAAGAACATGAAAAAATAACAATCTATTTGAAAAATCGTTAAGTATTTGACATCATTATAACGGACTCGTTGGAAACGAACGGCAACAGTTACGGCAACATATTGAAGCGTGTGTCTGCATTCGGGGGGGTGCAGCTGTTCAACATAGTCACCGGGCTGGTGCGCGGCAAGTTCGTGGCCATGTTCCTCGGTACTGTCGGCATGGGCTGCAATGCGCTTTATTTTTCAGCCTGTACCGCGATTCAGAATGTCACCGGACTTGGCCTGAACTTAGCTATTGTGCGCGAGGTGTCGGCGTCCAGGAACGATGATGGCAGGTTTTCCGAAGTGCTGGCCGTGGTGAGTCGTCTGATTCTGTTGACGGCCATGTTGGGGGCGGTGGCATGTTTCCTGTTGGCTCCGTTGCTGAGCCGATGGTCGTTCGGTAACGGCGACTATACCTATGGCTTTATGGCCCTTGCGGTGTTTGTGGCCCTTTCCACCGGCGCCGCCGCATATCTGTCGATGCTGCAGGGAGTGGGCGCGGTCAGGCTGCTGACCCGCGTTTCGGTCGTGGCCGGACTTGCCGGCTTGCTTATAGGGGTGCCGCTGTATTACTTTTTCGGCACCCGGGGCATCGTGCCCGCACTTATAGCCGTGGCGCTGGCCAATTTCATCGCTTACTATCTGGCATTCCGCAAGGCCACTCAGGTAAGTGCGTCACGTTTCAGCTGGAAGCAGCACAATGGACTGGTCAAGGGGCTGTTGGGACTGGGAATAATCCTGGCCATCAGTTCTACATTGGGATCGTTGGTAGTGTATGCCGTTAACGCATTCGTGCGTCATTACGGCAGTATGGAGGATGTGGGTCTGTTTCAGGCTGCCAATTCGTTGACCTCGCAGTATGTGGGCGTGGTTTTAAGTGCCCTTGCCATGGATTATTTTCCCAGACTGTCCGAGGTGCAGCACGATAACGTCCGGATGGCACAGGTGGTGAACCGTCAGGCGGAGGTGGTGTCGTTGATAACGGCTCCGTTGTGCATGGCGCTTATTGCCACCGCGCCCTGGGTGATACGCATTCTGCTTACCGACGAATATCTGCCTGCCGTGCCGATGATGAGATGGCTTGGACTCGGCATCCTGTTGCAATTGATTCAGTTCCCGTTGGGTTACGTATATGCCGCCAAGGGAAACAAGAAAGTTTTTTTCTGGCTTGAGGCCATCTGGGGCAACATGGTGTGGCTGATATGCAGCGTCGGTTTCTTTTATTGGCTTGGTCTGATAGGTCTGGGCGTGAGCCTGGTGGCAAGGAATGGCATAGCATTCGGCGTAGATTTGTTTATGAACAGCCGTATGTATGGATTCCGTTATTCGGGACAAGCATGGCGCGAAAGCGGTGTGGCCGTGATTCTTACAACGGCTGTGTTCATGGCGTCGTTCCGTGATGATGCAATCGGATATGTGTTGATGGGGACGTTGCTGCTCGTTAGCTGTGTGTATACGTTTCTGAGGATGCGCAGACTTGTGGGAAGTGATAAGTGATGAGTGACGAGTGATAGCAAAAAAGCGTGCCGGAATTGCTTCCGTCACGCCTCCTTATTCCCGGTCTTACGAAAAAAATACAACCCCTTGTTGGGACTTTGAATGGCCGGTAATGAGTATCTTTAGTTGCCGTTCATCATTCCCGACACGTCTTCCGCGGTGCCGATGCTGTATATCCACCATATCAGCAGGATGCAGAGTACCAATACTCCGAGCCACAGCCACAGTTTGTTGATCTTGCGTGTGCTCCTGTTATGGTCGATGTGATGCTTGGCTTTTGCCAGATCGGTTGCCTGGTCTATCGACTCACGCACCTCTTTTTTCTCTTCTTTGTCCTTTGCTTCCATAACCTTTGTGTTTAATCTTTGTCAATAGAACAACACATACTCGGATTAGGTTCATGGGAAAGGTGGGAAAAATGGGTGGGGTGGAAGTAATGGGAGAAGAGGGAGGGGTGGGAAGAATCAGAACGGTACCGGTGAGTCGTCGGGCCCGGGCATGATGTCGGGCATGGGGGCGTCGGCGGGCATCGAGGCGAAATTGAATCCTCCTTGCGGGGTGTCTGACTGCGGATCGCTGCCGATTTTGCTTACGCGTCTCACGGAAGTGCCTTCCTGCGTCTCTTCGCCAAATGCCTCCTGCATCATCTGGTATCCCTCGTCCCAGTTCTCGAACCGCGCGAATTGGCTCACGAACCTCAGCTTCACGTCGCCCACGGCACCGCTACGGTGCTTGGCTACAATCAGCTCAGCCAGGCCGCGGATGTCGTTGTTGTTGGCGTCGGTGGTGCTTTTGGTGTAATATTCGGGGCGGTGTATGAAGCAGACGATGTCGGCGTCCTGCTCGATGGCTCCCGACTCACGCAGGTCGGACAGCACAGGGCGCTTGTCCTCGCGCGTCTCGGTGCTTCGGTTCAGCTGCGACAGGGCGAGGATGGGTATGTTCAGTTCCTTGGCCAGTGCCTTGAGCGATCGCGATATGGTGGACACCTCCTGCTCGCGGCTGCCTAATTTCAGGCCCGTGGCGTTCATCAGCTGCAGGTAGTCTATCATGATCAGCTTCACGTTGCGTTCACGCACCAGACGGCGCGCCTTGGTGCGCAGCTCGGTGATGGAGAGGCCCGGAGTCTCGTCCAGATACAGCGGCGCGCTGAACATCTGGCGCACGTTGTTGTTCAGACGGCTCCATTCCTCGGGCGTGAGCTGGCCCGACTTTATTTTCTCGCCGTTCAGTTCGGCCACGTTGCTTATGAGACGTTTCACAAGCTGCACGTTTGCCATCTCCAGCGTGAATATGGCCACGGGAATGTTGCGGTCCACGGCCATATTCTTGGCCATGGAAAGCACGAATGCGGTCTTACCCATGGCGGGACGTGCCGCGATGATGATCAGGTCGGAGTTCTGCCAGCCGGAGGTCATCTTGTCCAGACCGGTGTAGCCTGTCTCCAGTCCGGAAAGACCGGTCTCGGTATGCGATGCGATCTGAATCTGCTCCAGAGCCAGGTTCAGCACCGGGTCTATCTGTGTCACCTCGCGCTTCAGGTGTGTCTGCGATATGTCGAACAGCTGACCCTCGGCCTGCTGCAGCAGGTCGTCCACGTCGTTGCTCTCGTCGAAAGCGTCCGTCTCGATCTGGCTGGCGAAGGTTATGAGCCGGCGCGCCAGATACTTCTGCGAGATGATCTTGGCGTGATACATGATGTTGGCGGCCGAATATACACGCGCCGTGAGGTCCGCCAGGTGCATGGCGCCTCCCACCTCCTGCAGCGTGCCGTTGGCGCGAAGCTGTTCGGTTACGGTCATCATGTCTATGGGGCGCTGGTTCAGTCCCAATGTGGAGATAGCCTCGTATATCTTGGCGTTGACGGGATCGTAGAAGGCATCGGGCGTCAGGATGTCGGCCACATTCATGTATGCGTCCTTCTCGAGCATCAGCGCGCCGATCACCACCTCCTCAAGCTCCGTGTCGTGAGGAGGCAGCTTGCCCGTAGGCGATTCCTTCGGTTTGTCGTATTGAGGTTTTCTCTTGAATGGTTTCTGATCAGCAGGCATAGTTGTGAAATTGCAGATATAACTGCAAAATTAATCAAAATAATCGGGAAAACGAAACGGCATTTTACGCTGTGGCGAAGGCAACGAGCAGACACACGGAGAGCAGGAACATGGTGACGGCCGTCTTGCCTAAGATAGGATTGAGCTCGTGGCCTTTGGACACCCGCATGCGTTGCCACAGTATCCACGAGATGTTTATGTAAGCCAATGGAGCGAGTTGCCACAGCACGTCGATGCGCGTTATGGTGGCTATTTCAACAAGCAGCAGCGCCAGGAAACAGTTCGTTATATATAGCGCGAGAGTTGCTTTATGACCGATGATGACGGCCAGTGTGTGTTTGCCGGCCTCGCGGTCGTCGTCGATGTCGCGGTAATTGTTCACTATCATCACGTTGGCGCCCATGAGGCCGATGGCAACCGACAGGGGAAGTGCCACGGGCAGCATGGACCAGCTCAGGGTCTGCACATAAGCCGTGAAAATGACCGGCACGATACCGAAGAATATCACCACGGCCGCTTCTCCGAGGCCATGATGCGACAGTGGCCACGGCCCCGTGGAGTAAGCCAGGGCGAACAGCGCAATGGCAATGCCGACGAACACGAGCCACCATCCGGCCATGAACATCAGCGGGATGCCGATGGCGCATGTCAGAGCCAGGAGTCCGAAGGTGGCCAGTTTCATGGCGCGTGGCGATATGTCACCCTCGGTCACGCCACGGCGAAACCCCTCGCGTCCTTTCTTGTCAAGACCATTGCGGAAATCGAAGTATTCGTTGCCGAAGTTGCTGACAATCTGCGCCATGATGGCGAAGCAGAGACATATCAGGAACGGCACCGTACGGAACGAACCCATATAAGCCGCGCATCCGGCGCCGGCCAATACGCCGCTCACCGACACCGGCAGCGTCCGCAGACGCATCGCCTCAATCCATGACTTTACCGCACTCATCACTCATCACTCATCACTCATCACTCATCACTAAACGCTGCCACGCGCCGTGCAAGGTCATCGTAATAATCCTTGTCGATCAGGTCGTTCTTGATGTCCGGCAGGGCATCGTAGCCGAAGCGGAGACCCGCCAGGGCACCGGTGATGGCTCCGTTGGAGTCGGCGTCGCCGGCCTCGTCTATCACCGCATAGATGGCGTCGGCCGCGTTGTCGCAATGCCATACGGTCCATAATGCCGCCCCCATGTTCTTGCGCGTCAAGCCCATCGAGCTTTCGTCGTCAAGATCGAAATCCTCCAGCTTGCCGTTGACGGCCATTTCAAGGAAAGGCACCGTGCGGGTGTCGTAAGCGTAGCAGACGCTCATCAGGTCCTTGAGGGATGCCGGTTCGCCGGTGTGCAGCAGCGAATGGGCCGTATGCGCCAATATTACTGTCGATGCCACGCAACGCATATCATCGTGGGTCATCAGCACCAGTTGCTTTACGATGTCGTCCAGCTCCGGACGGTCGAACAGCAGCGCCATCGCGATGCCACGGTGGTTGGCCTCGTTCGAGCCCTCTTCAAGCCCGTGGTGCTTCCATATCTTATGTGTGTTGACCAGCGGCGACTCCTCCCAGTCGGGGAATGCCAGCAGCGTACGGAACGTAGGCACGATGTCCTTGGTGGTGTTGCGTATCTTGTCTATGAATGCCTTGGCGCATACGTTCAGGTCGTATCCCCCGTTGGAAAGGATGGTTTCAAGCAACGTGGTGAAGAAGTGGGTGTCGTTGGTGGTCTCGCCCGGTTTCCACTGGCAGCGGTGTGAGTCGCGGATTATGCTTTTGAAGTCGCGTAGCTTGTCCGGATAATATCCCTGCATCTCGGTTTTGGTCATGAACTCGGAGCCTACGCCTAAGGCGTCTCCTAAGGCATAGCCCGCTATGGCTCCGCGGATGCGGTCGTACTTGGTAAGATTAGATTCTTTGTTCATTTTGTTCCTGAAAATTCACCGCCGCTCCATGAGACGACTGCTAAGTCAGACAGATAGTTTATAAGTGTGTTTTTATAGGTCGGTAAAGTTAACATTTTAATCCGAAATATCCAACTGTTATGTCCAAATTATTTTCTTCTGGCTTTAAAAAAGTCCGACATCAGGGCCGCGCATTCCTCTTCCAGAAGTCCCGATTCCACTATAGTCTTGGGATGGAGAGGCGAAGGGTCGGAGCAGAAATATGACTCGAAGCCGCGCTTACGGTCGTAAGCGCCGTAAACGAGGCGTCCCATCTGCGACCATCCGATGGCGCCGGCGCACATGGCGCATGGTTCCACGGTGACATAAAGCGTGCAGTTAGGCAGGTATTTTCCTCCTAATGTATTGGCGGCGGCAGTTATGGCCATCATTTCGGCGTGGGCCGTCACGTCCTTCAGCGTCTCGGTCATGTTATGGCCACGGCCCACTATCTTGCCGTTGCATACCACCACGGCTCCCACAGGCACTTCGCCCTCTTCGGCGGCCTGCTCGGCCTCCAGGAGAGCCATCCGCATCCAGCGTTCGTCCTGACTATCCATTGATTTTGATTTTCTCGATTAATCGGGATTAATCCTGATTTCTCCCGATTATCCCGATTAATCCCGATTTAACTCGATTAAGCCCGATTTAACTCGATTAATCCCGATTAATCGGGAGTTATTATTCCCTTTATTCTGTCGGCTACCTGCTGCATCAGCCAGGCGGGCGTGGATGTGGCGCCGCACACGCCGATGCTTACGGCTCCGTAAAGCCACTCGCGCTGCAGTTCATCGGCGTTGGTGACACGGTAGGTGTTCGGATTCACCATGCGGCATTCCTCGTACAGCACCTTGCCGTTGCTCGACTTGGCGCCTGTGACGAAAACCACTACGTCATGGCCGGCGGCGAAGTCGCGTATCTTGGCCGACCGGGTGGCCACCTGGCGGCAAATGGTGTCGAAGTATTCGAAACCACCCTGACGCTTGCGTCCTTTGATATGCTCCACTATGGCGCGGAATCCGTCCAGACTCATGGTGGTTTGGGAATATAGCAATACGTCGCGACTCAGGTCCAGCTCGTCCAGCTGTTCCGGTCCCTGTATCACCACGGCCTCGCCGTCGGTCTGGCCCACTAAGCCCAACACCTCGGCATGTCCCTTCTTGCCGTATATGATGAACAGGGGCATCTGCCGGCGGTCGCCCCGCGTTAATTCGGCGCGGGCCTTGTCGTAGGCCTCCTTGATGCGTCGCTGCAGTCTCAGCACTACGGGGCAGGTGGCGTCTATGACGTTCATGTTGTGATCGCGCAGCGTGGCGTAGGTGGACGGCGGCTCTCCGTGGGCCCGCAGCAGCACGGTGGTGTCGCGCAGGCCCTCAAGGTCGGCGTGGGTGATGGTGATCAGACCAAGGCGCCCGAGCCGGTCTACTTCCGAAGCGTTGTGCACGATGTCGCCTAAACAGCGCAGCCGGCCGGTGCGTGCAAGTTCGGCTTCCGCTTTCTGTATGGCCGTGACCACACCGAAGCAGAAGCCGGAATTGGAATCTATCTCAATCGACGGTGTCCCCATCACTTGTTGACAATGGAATTATACAGGTCCATCAGCCACTGCATCTGTTGCTGATGGTTCATGTCGTCGTTGTCGAGAAGCACAGCGTCGTCGGCCTGGCGCAGAGGCGACACCTCGCGCGTGGAGTCGATGCGGTCGCGTTCGCGAATGTTGCTCAGGATTTCGGCGTAGTCCACAGGCTTGCCGGTCTTATCCTCCAGTTCTTTCTGCCGGCGGCGGGCACGCTCTTCGGCGCTGGCGTTGACGAACACTTTCATATCGGCGTGCGGGAACACGGTGGTGCCTATGTCGCGGCCGTCCATCACGATGCCGCCGATCCTGCCGAACTCCTGCTGCAGTTTCACCAGGCGTTCACGCACTTCGGGAATCACGGCAACGGGGCTGACGTGCTCGCTCACCTCCATGCCGCGGATGTCGCGCTCCACATCCTCGCCGTTCAACAGTGTATGCTGCACTCCGTCGGCCGTGGATGCCGGCGCGAACGATATATGTATGTCGGGCAGCGCGGCTGTCAGCGCGGCTGCGTTAACGTTGCCTTCCGGGTCGATCATTCCGTGGCGCATGGCATAAAGCGTCACGGCACGGTACATCGCCCCGGAGTCAATATATGTATAGCCTATGCGACGCGCCAGGTCGCGGGCCATAGTCGATTTGCCCGACGATGAATAACCGTCGATGGCTATCGTTATCTTCTTCATTGTCCTTGTCTTTCTCGCCTTTTACTTCTTGGGTTTCTTCGCAGCGGTTTTGGCTGCGGGTTTGCGGCCTTTCTTCACCATGCGGAGCACCTGTGCGGTGCGCGCGGGCAGGTACATCTTGAGCCATCCCTTGCCGCTGGGGCTATACAGCGGATCGGGCTGAGTGAAGTGATGCACGGAGTCATCGATCATGCCGAACCCTCCGTATTCCGGAGCGTCGCTGTCGAGCACCACTTCGTATTCGCCGGCCGGAGCGAGGAATCCGTAGCCCTCGAACGAGCGCGTCGGGCTCCAGTTGAACACGAATATCAGGTCGCCGCGCATGAAGGCCAATATCTGGTCGTCGTCCTTCTCCCACAGCTTCTCGACGGGAAGAGCCTGGAAGTTATAGTGCTGCGACACCAGCTCGATCATGTCGTTGTCGAACTTGTTCAGGAATTTGTACTTCAGGTCGTCACGGTCCACCAGATCCCACTGGCGGCGTGCATACTTGTAGCTCCAGCCGTTGCCTTCGCGCGGGAAGTCGATCCATTCGGGATGTCCGAACTCATTGCCCATGAAGTTGAGGTATCCGCCGTTGATGGAACCTAAGGTCACCAGGCGTATCATCTTGTGCATGGCCATGCCGCGAGCCACGGTGCCGTCGGGGTCGTCTACCTGCATGTGCCAGTACATCTCCTTGTCTATCAGTCGGAATATGATGGTCTTGTCGCCCACCAGAGCCTGGTCGTGGCTCTCGCAGTAGCTTACGGTCTTCTCGTCGGCGCGGCGGTTGGTCAGCTCCCAGTATATGGAGGTGGGGTGCCAGTCCTCGTCCTTCTTCTCCTTGATCATCTTGATCCAGTAGTCGGGGATGCCCATGGCCAGGCGGTAGTCGAATCCCATGCCTCCGTCCTCGAACTTGATGGCCAGTCCGGGCATACCGCTCATCTCCTCGGCGATGGTGATGGCCGTGGCCTTCACCTCGTGTATCAGCATGTTGGCCAGCGTCAGGTAAACGATGGCGTTGGTGTCCTGGTTGCCGTCGTAATAGTCGGCATAGCTACCGAACGCCTTGCCCAGACCGTGGTCGTAATACAGCATCGAGGTCACGCCGTCGAACCGGAAGCCGTCGAACCGGTATTCCTCCATCCAGTACTTGCAGTTGGACAGCAGGAAATAGAGCACGTAGTTCTTGCCGTAGTCGAAGCAGAGACTGTCCCATGCCGGATGCTCGCGGCGCCCGTCGCCGTAGAAGTACAGGTTATGGCTGCCATCGATGCGGCCCAGGCCCTCGTTCTCGTTTTTGACGGCGTGGCTGTGCACTATGTCCATGATCACGGCTATGCCTAATGAGTGTGCCTCGTCAATCAGACGTTTCAGGTCGTCGGGCGTGCCGAATCGGCTGGAAGCGGCGTAGAAACTGCTGACATGATAGCCGAACGAGCCGTAATAAGGATGCTCCTGTATGGCCATGAGCTGGATGGCGTTGTAGCCGTCCTTGGCGATGCGGGGCAGGATGTTGAGGCGGAATTCCTCGTACGTTCCCACGCCCTCCTTCTCCTCGGCCATGCCGATGTGGGCCTCGTATATCAGCAGCGGACGCGTGTCGGGACGGAAGCGCGTGGTCTTGAATTTATAAGGAGTCTCGGGGGCGTATACCTCGGCCGAGAATATCTTTGTGTCGGGGTCCTGCACCACGCGGGTGGCGTAGGCCGGGATGCGGTCGCCCTCGCCGCCGTGCCAGTACACGCGCATCTTGTACAGGTCGCCGTTATGGATCATGTCGGCCGCGAACTTGCCCTCCCACGATCCGTCCTGAAGGCGGGTCAAGGCATAGCGTTCGTCGCTCTGCCAGTTGCTGAAGTCACCTATCAGCACCACCTTCTCGGCGTTGGGCAGATAGTCGCGGAAAATCCACGTGCCGTTGGCCTGACGGTGCAGCCCGTAGTATTTATATGCGTTGGCGAATTTCGAGAGACTGCCGTCGGAGGCGGCCGTAAGCTCGTCGAATTTCTTTATTACATCGTTGTGACGTCCGTCTATAGCCGGCTTGTAGGGCTCCAGCCACGGGTCGTTGCGAAGTATTGCAAGGTCTTTCTCCATTTTATATTGGCTTTTGTAATTTCTACGTTATTTATTGTCAACAATTTTGTCGGCTTCCAGGATGTGGGCGATGGCGTTTTTCAGGTTCCTGGAGTCGTCGTCGTTTCCCTTCAGGGCCTCGAGTACGCCCGATATGTAGTGTTGCGGCGAGGGGTAGCCCAGCATCGTGTGCACGTTGGAGGCGGCCAGCATGGGCTTGTGGTTGAACACGCGCAGGATGCCGTACAGGTCGCCGGCGGCCGCCATCTTGTGGAACTGGTCGCGCAGCCGGTTGAAGTGCCGGCGCGGTTCCAGCTGGTACACCAATTGCTTCAGATGCGTTTCCATGGCCGTGATGCAGGTGAATTTGGCGTCGATGCGGCATTCCACGTCGCGTTTTATCTTGTGCCGGGTGTGCTGCAGCGCCTGTTCGTCGGCGTGCGCCTTGAATGTGCGCACTATGTCACGGTGCATGCGGTCGGTGATCCTGCGGGCGTCCTTACCGCGGCGCCGGGCTATGACCCTCACCACCTCCGGCAGCAGGAAAATGTTCTCTATCTCGGCCACGTCCGGCACCAGGATGTTCTTTTTGCGCAGATACTCCACTTCGGAGTCTGTGCGGCGGTCGCGGTCCACAATGCCCATGCTCTGAAGGTGATGCATGGAGCTGAGGTCGTTGAATGCGCGCACGGTCTCTATCACCTTGTTGCACGACCCGAGGGCGCGCACCGTCCTGTCGCGGAACACCAGTGAGTACAGTTTCTGGTCGATGCTGTGGCTGTCGTCGCCTTCGATGAACAGAACCGGCTTGCGGCTGCCGGCCAGTTCTATCATCAGCTCCTCCGAGAGGGGAGTGGACTTCAGCAGGTCGTAGTCCCAGGCATGCTGGCGGCTGTCGTAGCTTTTCACCCACAGGCAGGTGTTGCTGGTGCGGCTGGTCACGAAATCCACGTCCACCGAGTTGTAGATGAACGTGCAGTCGGGACGCAGCTGCTCCACGGCGTCCCACAGCGTCTGGCGTATGGCCGGATGCAGGAACAGTCCGGGCGAGTCGATGAAAACAGTGGCTTCCGGTGCGGCGAACAACACGCCGGCAAGGTAATAGAGCACGGCTTTTTCGCCCTGACTCAGCGAGCCGAGGGTTATCAGGTCGTCGCCGGCACCGGTGCCGAACATCAGCCGGTTGCCGTGGCGCACTATCTTGTTGTCGGGGAATATGGTCTCCCAGTTTCGGCGCACCAGGTCGAACTTGGAGAGTGGAAGCCGGGCTTTGACGCCATGCTGCAGCAGGGTGGCCTTGATTTCCATCAGGTTCTGCATCTCGTCGGCCAGCAGCATATAGAACAGCTTGTCAAGCTGGCTGACGGCGTCCGAGCGCAGATATGGAATCTGGCGCATGGCCTCGCGGTAAAGCACGTCGATCGAGCCGGGACGCGTTGACTCGTTGCTTTCGGGGAAGAAAGCCGTGAGCACGTCCAGACAGTAGGCCTTATCGCCGCACAGCTCCATCATCTCGTCCATGAAGCGGGACTTGCCGGCGCCGTTGGCGCCGATGATGGTGACGCGACGCGACTTCGCGGCGTCCATCTCCGCGATGGCGTGCAGACACTTAGGCAGGCGTATTGTGGATCGGTTTTCGGTCTTCGACATGGCTTTTACGCTTTCAAGTCGTAAATTTAGTAAATAATTTGTAATTTTGCATCGTAGTGATTCAAAAATAATTGTGGAACTCTTAAATAAGGATATAAAAATGTTTTCAGGAATAGTTGAAAGTGCGGCGCGCGTTGTGTCGCTGAGACGTGAGGACGAGAATCTGCACATCACTCTGGAATGCGAGTTTGTCGACGAGCTTCACATCGACCAGTCAGTGGCTCATAACGGCGTGTGCCTCACAGTGGTATCGGTGGACGGCAACACCTATACCGTCACGGCCATCAAGGAGACGCTGGAGCGCAGTAACTTAGGTCAGTTGGAGGTAGGAAGCCTGGTGAACGTGGAGCGCAGCATGCGCATCGACGGCCGTCTGGACGGACATATCGTGCAGGGGCACGTGGACCAGACCGCCACATGCGTCAGCGTGGAGGAAGAGGACGGCTCGTGGCGTTACACGTTCCGGTACGAGGTGTCGAAGGAGATGGCACGTCGCGGATATGTCACGGTAGACAAGGGCTCGGTGACGGTGAACGGCGTCAGCCTTACGGTGTGCGAGCCGAAGGACATGGAAGGCGAGAATAAAGAAATGATGACATGCCAGTTCAGCAATGCCATCATTCCCTATACTCATGATCATACTAATTTCTGTGACATCAAGCCGGGCACGGTGGTAAACCTGGAGTTCGACATCCTCGGCAAGTACCTGGCCCGCATCGCCTCCATCTGATAGAGGCGCCCGGATTTACTTGCGGTTGCGGTTTCCGAGGATATTGATCAGCGTGCCGAGGCTGTTGGAGCCATCGGACTGATTGGTCGAGGAACTCGAGTTGCCCGAATTACTCGAGGATCCCGAGTTGTTCGAGTTATTCTGAGTTCCCGAGTTGCCGCCGCGCAGGATGTTGCCGAGAGCGTCAATGGCCGACGAGCCGGTGGACTGCTGTTCGCCGGCTACGGTGCCGGTCTTCTCGGTGCGGAAGCCGACGCAGAGGCCGTCGTACATGTCAAGTATCTTGGTGATGGCGCTCAGCGTCTTTATGTTCACGACCTTGGACACAGCCGACAACAGGTTCTTCAGCTTCGATGCGTCGAACATGATGTTCAGCGTCTTTGATGTCTTTTCGGCGTAAGTGGTCACAGTGGCCAGCTTCATGCCGAGCAGGGTGAAGTTGAAGTCGAACACGCCTTTGCCCTTGGTGCTCTGGGTGATGGTGCCGTTCAGGGTCAGCATCTTGGTTTTCATAGAGAAGGAACCGTCGGTCTGGATGGTGATCACTGTGCCGTTGAGACCGAGTTTGGAGTAGTAGGGCGAGAGTTCCTTTTCGACCATGGCTGCGGCGGCGATGCCTCCGGCCTTCTTGAGCATGTTTTCCGACTGGAAGCATACGGCGGGTCCGTTGCTGGTCCATACTCCGGCCAGGTCCTGCACCGTGATGTTGCTGCGGGAGAACACGCCCTCGAGCAGATTACCTAAGGTGTTGCCTCCACCTTTGCCGGATGTGGTGGTCTGCGACGAGTTGCCGCCTAAGTTGCCTAATGCTCCCAATATGTCAGACAGGTTCTGGGCCTGTGCGCCGGCGCTTGCGAGCAGCACCACGGCTGCCATTGCCATTCCTTTAAGTTTCTTCATCAGTTTAGTTGTTACAATCTATTGTTAGATACGTCTACACCGACAAAGTTTAATCTGAATAGTAGCGCGGGCTGTCCCGGCAGCGCAACAGCGGGAGTGACGATGAGACGCCGAGTGCCGGCATCGTAGCTGTCAAACGCAGACGGGCTACCTCTCCGAGGCAGTACATCACATCTTTGCCAAATATAAATCACCTGTTCTCCTGTTCTCCTGTCTAACACTACCCGCGGAACAATATATTCTCCTGTCAACGTTGGTCAAATCGGGGCGTGGTTTGTCGAAAGGGGATATGATGCGAACGATGGAACGAAAATCCGCTGATTTTTTTGGTCATATTGGCGCAATGTTCCGATTATGGGCGTTAAAAAGTCTGAATTTTCAAATATTATATTAATTTTGCACCCGTTCTCAAGTGCCATTATGGTCCAAATGAATTACGATTTGCCATAAATCGCTGAGACACACGCTTATAATTGCAAACGAACAACAAAACAACTAATAAATTATGAAAAATTATCAGAAAGGGTTACTCCTGCTGGCGCTTGTGCCGGGTCTTGGCCTGACCAGTTGCGGTGACGAGAGTCCCTGGAGCGGATCGGACGAGACGGGAGGCATCGTGCTCAACCTGGAGTCCGACGGTCGTCTGATGCGTCACGGTACGCGTGCCGACGACACACAATGCCCCATAGTTCCCGATGCCAATGCTTTCGGTATCAAACTGACAAAGAGCGACCACACATACAGCAAGACCTGGAGCTCGCTCGACGGTTTCAACAAGGAATCGGAATTCCCCATCGGCGACTATACAATCGAGGCCACTTACGGCGACATAGCCGAGCAGGGATTCGAGCGTCCCTGTTTCAAGGGCACCAACACTCTGCATGTATCTCCCGGCACGACAACGCCGGTGAATGTGACCGCCACCCTGGCCAACGCCATGGTGACGATTAAATATACCGACGCATTTCTTGCCAATTATTCCACTTATAGCGCCGCCATCGAGACTCCGAATCATTCGGAGCCGGTGCTTTTCCCGCAGGGTGAGACGCGTTCGGCTTTCATCGATCCCACCGGCGAGGGTTACACCGAGCTGGTGCTGACGCTTACCAACGACCAGGGACAGACCGTAAACCTGCGTCCCGCCAAGTTCGTGGCACAGCCGCGCCGCAACTATGTGATTACGGTGAACGTGACCGGAAACGTCAGCAAGGGTGACGCCGTGCTTGAAATCGGATTCGAGGAGGAAGTGACCAAGGAGACCATCACCATATCGCTCGGCGACGAACTGTTCACTTCTCCGGCACCGGAGGTGCGTCCTACAGGCTTTACCGTCGGCACTCCCGTCGAGCTGATGGAATATGACGAACTGGCAGTAAGCCCGCAGTTCGACCTGTATGCGTTCGGGGGTTTCCGGGAAGTGAACCTTAAGGTGGCCAATACCAACGGCACATACGTGCCGGCATTCGGAACGAACGTGAATCTGATCAATGCCGACGCCACCACGCAGGCCCAGCTGGCCGGTGCGGGTGTGAAGGTGTCGGGCCTGTTCCGTAACCCCGACAAGATGGCCGTCGTTAATGTCAAGAATTTCCTTGGCAATCTTCCCGCCGGCGAGTATTCGGTGAAGGTGGAGGTTGTCGACGCCCTGGGTCGTCTGTCTACCGAGACAGTGGAGAATCCAGTGGAACTGACGGTTACCGTCACCAAGACGGAGTATTCAATAATAAGTGCCGGCAACATCGACTATATGGCCAACGAGGCGCAGGTGGTGGTCAACACCAACTCGCAGCAGCTTAAGAACCGCATCAAGTTCCGCGTCAACAACGCCGAGGCCACGGTCAAGAGCGTGACCGAAGGCGGCGTCGCTACCGCACCGAAGCGTACGCGCACGCGCGCCGAGCTTCCTTACACCTATACATATACTCTGGATGTTCCGCAGGCAACTACCGCTTCGGTGGCAGTGGAAAGCTCGTACGGCAAACTCAAAGCCACGGCCAACGTCACAGTCAACGGACCCGCATACGAGGTGGTGTCTGATGCATTCGCACGCTTCGCGGTGTTCGGCATCGAGACTGACAATGCGGAGATGAAGGAGTATCTGACCAAGAATCTTACGGTGTACAACGGCAGCGCTGCCGTCACCCCCGGCAATATCACGCGTGATGTTCAGAACGGCTTTATCACCGTAAAGGGACTGAGCGCCGGCAGAGCATACGAAGGATATAGCCTGAAACTGAACGACGTGTTTGAGAAATCGGTGCCTTCATTCACTACTGAAGCGGAAACAGATGTGCCTAACGGCTCTTTCTCAAATAATGGGAATCATATCTATTTCACTGATATTAATACGGGTGGTAAATTCAGGGCTACATTCCCTCCGGATTATCAGCATAAAACAACTATAGACAGGTACGAGCCGGCAAATTGGGCAACATTGAATGCGTTCACAGCGTACGCTGGCTCGACAAACATGAACACGTGGTTTGTAGTTCCGTCGACATATCTTGATGGAGGCACCTGTATAGTCAGAACTGTTGGATACCATCATAATGGCACTAATCCTGCCAATGACAATTTCGCTTTTGCCTCATACAATAGAAACGCACCTGACGAGCTAAACAGGTCGGTGGGCGAACTGTTCCTTGGTTCTTATAGTTTCAACGGCACGGAATCACGTCAAAACGGCATCGATTTCACTGTGCGTCCCATGACAGTGTCTTTCGATTATAAATACTCCCCGCTTAATGGAGAGCAGGCTCAGGCTGACGTTCAGGTGCTGGATATATCTAATTCCGTTATTGCGTCACATACGGAATATCTTTCTGCAAGTGCCGATATGGTGACCAAAACGATTAAGATTGCAAATTATCCTTTCGGAAAAAAGGCTGCCAAGTTGTATGTCAGATTCCGTTCTGTGAAAGAAGGATTAAATCCTGAAATCAGTATACCAACCAGAGGAGACCTCAATGATGGCAAAATAGGCAATCAATCGGTTGATGCCAATAAATATAAGGCACTGGCCGTTGGCTCTGTCCTTACTCTCGACAATGTTAAACTCGGATATGCGGATGCTGCGACTGTTACCGCCGCGCCCCGTCGCAAATAATTAGAACAAATAAATGAAAAAGATATATTTGATACCACTTCTGTCGGCTGGGCTTCTGATGGCCGGATGCTCGAAGGAGAAAGGATTCGATGGCGAGATGTCGGACGACGAGGGACAGGTGCTCAAAACCGCTCTCGACATGTCCACCACCTCGGACCAGATAATGGTGACACGCGCCGAGTCGGGCGTGGACCTCAGCAATTTCAAGATCAACTTCATAAAGAAGGGTGAGACCGTCGCCGCCAAGAGCTATACATACAGCGAAATGCCCGATGTGGTGACGCTGAAGGTAGGCACATATACCGCTACGGCTGAGTTGGGCCAGGATCTCAACGCCGAATGGGAGAATCCCTACTTCAAGGGTCAGTCGGAAGAATTCGACATCGAGGCATACCAGATCACTTCGTTCATATCCCCGATAGAGTGCGCGCTGATGAACATCAAGGCTACCATCGCCTTTGACGAGACTCTGTTGGCCGCCATGTCGCCCGATTCGTATGTGGAGGTGAAGGTGGGCGACAACCCCGGACTGAACTTCACCACTGCCGAGGCAACCTCCGGTAAGGCCGGTTACTTCAAGCACACGAACGAGAATACTCTCGTCGCCACTTTCCACGGTACCGTCAATGGTTCGGAGATTGTGGAAAGCAAATCGTACGAAGGGATCGACAAGGGCCGCTGGTATAAACTTACGTTCAAGCTTCACCAGAACAGCGGTGGCGACCCCACGGGCGGTGCGAGCGGTGAAATAGTGGTCGACGCTTCGGTCACTATCGAGGACGTTAACGCCGATATCACTCTGGAAGACGACGAGCCTCTGGACGACAGCGACCGTCCTAACTGGGGCGGCGGCGAAGATCCGGAGCCTCCCACGCCCGGCGCGGCTCCCGAAATTATTCCCGTTGCGGGAGGATTTGAATTTGGCACTGCGTGGAATGTTCCTGTTGATTCCGAAAATCTACAGTGTAAATTTAAAGTTGTAAGTCATGCAGAAGGTGGTGTTCAGGAACTGACATGTGAAATAGTTTCAAATATGCTTAATGCGTCTGAACTTGGACAGGCAGGACTGCCTACATTCCTGGATCTTGTGAATGCACCTTCCGCAGATTCCGCATTCCCGAATTATTGGATTGCATTAAGTGGCGATGGAACAGCTGAGAATCCCGGTCTTGGTTTCCCGACCAATGTAAAAGGACAGAGCGAAGTCAATTTCGATATGTCGAATTTTATGACATTAATGGGATTGTGGCCGGGAGAACAGCATACATTCAAACTGCATGTCAAGGATGCCAATGGCGAGAGTAATAAGGATTTAATTCTTCAATATTAACTCAAGAGCAATGAAAACAATAATAAAGTATATCATACTTCCGGGTGTCGTTCTCGGCGCTACGGCGTTGCTCCAGAGCTGCGCCATGGAGGCACCTTTCGGTGAGGGAGGCGAAGGCTCTCTCTCCATCAATACGGAAATCAACGGCGAGACGAAACAGACCCGCGCCGAGAATAATCTTGACAATGCCGAATACTTGCAGTCCCTGCAGGACAAGTGTGTGGTATTCATCGAGAATAGCCGCGGCGTGATGCGTAAGTACAAGGGTCTGTCGAATATCCCGGCGTCCATCAAACTGTCCTCCGGACAATATGTATGCAACGCATGGACCGGCGACTCCGTAGCCGCTTCGTTTGACAGCAAGTTCTATCGCGGACAGCAGGCTTTCGAAATCACGGAAAATGCAAACACTTCGGTAGCGATGAAGTGTAATATCGCCAACGTGGTGGTATCCATCGATGCCGCTTCGGTTGCCGAAACCGGATTGAAGAATCCCAAGATTACGTTCACGTCCAGTCGCGGTTCGCTGGAATTCGACGAGACGATGTTTGCCGAAAGCAAGGGTTACTTCATGATTCCGTCGCCTGCTGACACGGAGAATTATACGGCCGAGAACAGGACGATAACCGTCAAGATCGAGGGTACTACCGAGGATGGTCAGGCCTACAGCAAGGAGCACAAGATCGAGAACGTGGAGCGCGCGCACGAATATCAGATAGCGTTGAGTGCCGATCAGCCTTCAATCGACGATGGTGGTGTTTTGATACAGCTTGTGATCAAGGATATTCCTATTATCGATGACACAGTTGAAATATTCCCGGCTCCTATCGTGAAAGGATATGGCTTCGATATAGCTGAACAGCTGATCAATACAGACCGGACTTTCAACGATCAGATGCTCTATATCTGCGAGTATAAGGGCACGAAGAGCGTGATGGTGGCTTTCAGCGATAACTTTACCGACATGGCCGACGGCGACCTGCTTAACAATACATACGTCGAGCAGTTGTCGGCCAAGGGTATCACCGTAGAGCGTCAGAACAGCAAGGATGCCGAGAGCGGCGTGGATGTGTACGAGATATATGTCACGTTCCCTGCGGCGTTCCTCAACGCGCTTCCGTCCAGCTCGACGCAGTACACGGTTGCCATTACCGCTACCGACTCCCGCAACTTGGTTACGGCGGCGTCCCTGCGTATCGCCAACAGCAACGATGCGATTGAAAAGATCGACGACGTGATAGCCGATCCTGCTCCTGATGCCGAGACCAGCCCCATGGCAGTCTTGGCTACGAAAGCCACTTTGACGGGAACTGTCTACAAAGCCGATGCCGCACGTTATGGCTTCAAATATCGCAAGGCCGGTGAATCGGCATGGAACGAGGCTGTGGCAACAGGAGCTAACGGCGCACCGCGTCGCACACGCGCCAATAAGGGAACGGCCTATTCCGTGACTCTGAGCGGTCTGGAAGCCGGCACTACATACGAATACAAGGCATTTGCCGATGAATTTGAATCCACAAATATCCAGACGTTCACGACCGAGGCCAAGTACATCATCCCAAATGCCTCGATGGAAAGCTGGAGTACTTATCAGGCTAAGACTATGCTCGGAGATAGGACTGTGATTTTCCCGGGCACAGGCGACGTCACGACGCATTGGGATTCCGGTAATGAAGGAGCTGCAACAGCTAACGGTATTCTGACGGACAAATCAACGGATATGGTTCATAGCGGAACTTACAGCGCCCGACTGGAGTCTAAGATTATGTTTAATATGATTGCTGCCGGTAACCTGTTTTTCGGAGATTATGTGAAGACTGACGGTACCAACGGTGTGCTTGCATTGGGTCGTGAGTACAATGGCTCACATCCTACCAAACTCAGGGTCTATGCCAACTATCGCCCCGGCACAAATTTATCTATTAAGAATGATAACAAGGATTATGTCGGAGATCTGACGGCTTCGGGCTGTGATAACGGTCAGATTTATGTGGCACTTACAGTGGGAACGGTAGACATCCGTACCAATCCGAAAGATAGAAAGCTGTTCAATGTCGATGACGAGCAGGTGCTGGCGTACGGTCAGGTGACATGGAAAGAGGCTTTCGGTCCTGACGGTCAGTTGCAGATGATCGAGATTCCGATTGAGTATAAGGCGAATGCCCGGACTACACGACCCACGCATCTTATAATCACTTGTTGTGCCTCAAAGTTCGGAGACTTCTTTTCGGGTGCCGAGGGAAGTGTGATGTACCTGGATGACTTTGAATTAGTATATGAGTAAATCCTTCTGGATAGCGATAATAGTATCAATATTGACTCCGGGCCTGATGGCCCGGAGTCAAACTGTGTCTGATACTCGGCGCTCGGCTGCCGCGACTGACACGCTGCACATTACGCCGGCCATGATTGACTCCATGCGCCTGGAACGTCGGGTGACGGAGTTCGAGCGTAAGCTCGAGTCCGTGGTCCTGGTGCCGAAAGGACAATGCATAGCCGGTATTTCGTTCGGATATTCCATGTCTGATCAGAACGACTATCAGTTCCTGGTGTTCGAGAAGATAAACGGCGATACCTACAACGTCAGTGTCAGTCCCAAGCTGCTGTTCGCCTTCAAGGATGATATGGCGGCGGGCGCGAAGTTCAACTACACGCGTTCGCTGGTGAAACTGGCCAAGGCCGACATCGTACTTGGCGAGGACACGAACTATGATATCAATCATCTGTATTCGTTATCGCACAATTATTACGGCACGCTGTTGTTCCGCAATTACTTCAGTCTGGGGCGCACCCGCCGCTTCGGCATCTTCAACGAGGTGCAGCTGCAGTTAGGCGGCGGCCAGAGCAAGGTGACGACCGGACGGGGCGAGTCGCTGACCGGTACGTACGAACGCAATTTTCAGGCAAGCGTCGGCGTGATGCCCGGTCTGGTGTGCTTCCTGAGCAACTACAGCGCCGTCGAGGTGAACATCGGCGTCCTCGGTTTCAATTACAGGCACACCAAATCCATCAAGGATCAGATATATGTGTCGCACCGCAAGACGCAGTCGGCCAATTTTAAAATCAATCTGTTCTCCATTTCGTTTGGAGCAGCTTTTTATCTATGATCATGAAGAAGACATCAAACGGATTGAACAGATTGACGGCCATAGGGCTGATGGCCCTGATGTGTCTGGGTGCAACAGCAGGCACTGTGGCGAAACCCGAGGTTTCGCATCCCACGGATTCCGTATCCCCCAAGGGCGCGTACATCTACATTCCGGACTCGCTGCAGAACGATGTGATCCGTCTATTGCGCGGTCACAGCCGCGTGGTGGACGACAACCTTGACCTGGACCTTGAGGAGCAGACCACATACAAGGGCGACACAATCCCGATGGTGCTGAAACAGCGCAACCTTGGCCGTTACGACCGAGGCCTGTCGGCATTGCTGTATGTGCCCAAAGGACAGTGGTCGTTCGGGCTCACCGTAAGCTACGGCAATATATCGACACAGGATCTGGAGATATTCGATCTGCTGAGCGACGTCAACATCGGCGCCCATGCGTTCCGCATACGTCCCTACCTGCAATACACGGTGCGCAACAACCTTGCCATCGGCATGCGCTTCGGCTACTACAACGCCCGGGGCAATGTGGATTCGTTCAAGGTGGATATAGACGATGACATGAACTTCAGCCTGCATGACATCGGCTATAAGGCCGAATCGTACACAGGCGCCGTGTTCGCCAGCCAGTACATCGGACTGAGCCGCCACGGCCGGTTCGGTATATATAATGAGGTGGAACTTGCATTCGGGTCGGGAAGCAGCGACTTCCAGCGTCCTTACGCCGGAAATCTGCGTACCACGCACACAACCTGGATGGAGGGACAGCTGAATTTCTCGCCCGGAGTCCAGATGTTCATTATGAAGAATGTGTCGTTCCATATATCGTTCGGCGTGTTCGGCTTCAACATCAGGAAGGAACGCCAGACCGAAGACGGCAAGGATACGGGCAACCGGCTGTCGTCGGGCGCCAGTTTCCGGTTCAATCTGTTCAACATAAACTTCGGCATCGGCGTACATATTTAGGTCAGAGGTCATAGTTACGAGTGATGAGGTGAATGCTCGTCAATATGACGTTACGACAGAGATAATATAATAATGAGGAAGAGGAATATTATATATATAGCGGCGGTGCTGCTGTTGGCGGTGGCGGGTTGCATCAAGAACGACCTGCCGTATCCGCGCATCATACTCAACATCACGTCGCTTGTGGCGGAAGGTGAGTTGCGCCCGTCGTACATAGACTCGGTGTCGCAGGAGGTGACGGTGTATCTTAAGGAGAACGTGGACATAGACCATGTTCATTTTTCGGAATTCAAGATGAGTCCCGGAGCCCGCTGTGATACGAATCTGCTGCAGGGATCGTACAATCTGACGCAGCCTCTGTACGTGAAACTGAGCCTCTATCAGGATTATGTATGGAAAATCCAGGCCGTACAGGATATAGAGCGGTATTTTGAGGTGGACGGCGAGGTGGGCAGCAGTGTCATAGACCCTGTGGCGCACCGTGTGGTGGTTACGATGCCGGAGGGTACGAACCTCCGCAAACTGCAGCTGGTGCGTGCCAAGCTCGGTCCGGCGGGAGTGACTGACTATGACCCGCCGCTCGTGCCGGGTCCCATCGACCTGTATGAGCCAAAGAAAGTGACATTGCGTTATTGGGACCGCGAGGAGGTATGGACCATATACGCGCAAGTGTCGGAGCTGATAGTAAGCACATCGCGTGTCGACGCCTGGTCGCAGGTGGTATGGGCTTACGGCACCGGGCCGGCCGATGTCAAAAACGGTTTCCAGTACCGTAAGACAGGCGATACGGATTGGACGGAAGTCCCGGAGGCGAACGTGACGCAGACACAGGGCAGCTTTGCATGCCACATCGACCATCTGGAGCCATTGACGGAGTATGACGTGCGCGCGGTGTCGGGCGAGAACGCGGGCAATATCGTGAGCGTGACCACTCAGGGCACAGCCGATATACCGAACGGTGACTTCGAAAACTGGTACAAGACGGCCAAGGGAATGTGGTGCCCTTGGGCTGAGGACGGCACTTCGTTCTGGGATACGGGCAACACCGGTACAATGACCTTGGGCACCAACAACTCTGAGCCTTCCGACCACACGCCTACCGGTACCGGCACGGCGGCGTTGCTGAATACCCGCTTCGTGGGTATCGGTGTCATCGGCAAGCTTGGTGCCGGATCCATATTCACCGGGCAGTTCGCCAAGGTGGACGGTACGAACGGTATCCTGAACTTCGGAAGACCATGGAATCTGAGACCCACCAAGCTGAAGGGATATTACCAGTATCAGGGAGTGGACATAGACTATGTGTCGGCTGAGCTGTCGGCGTTGAAAGGTCGTCCCGATACATGTCAGATTTATGTGGCGCTGACTGACTGGACGGCACCCTACGAGATCCGTACGAATCCGAAGAATCGACAGCTGTTCAATCCGAATGCCGACTATGTGATAGGCTACGGAGAGTTGCTTAAGGCGGGTACAATGGACGGATACCAGCCTTTTGAGATAGAGATCAAGTATCGGGATACCTCTAAGGTTCCAGGCTATCTGGTCATCACCTGCTGTGCATCCAAGTACGGCGACTACTTCACCGGCGGCAACGGCTCCAAGCTCTGGGTGGACCAGCTATCCTTCAGCTACGACTACTGACGATAGGACAGGAGAAATAAATATAACGCAATTTGGTTATTTAGACAGGAGAACAGTAGAAACAGTAGATAAATGAAAGCAGAATATCTTCGGTTCCACCCGTTCTCCTGTCAAAAACAAAACACCAGGCGATCAGCGGATACTCCTGTTTCTCCTGTTCTCCTGTCAAAAAATGAATTATGAATAATATTAAACACATATTTGTTGTGGTGGCGGTGCTGGCCGGAGTGCTGGCGTCGTCGGCACAGATAACGTATCCCGAGCAGCAGCCCTATCAGCTGACATCGGCCATGAAAGGAGTGAAACGAAGCACCGACATCGTGGCGCTGGCACTGCCGACTGCGGCGCTGATCGGTACGCTCTGCGCCCGCGACTGGCAGGGCCTGTTGCAAGGTGTGGAAACCGCTGCCGTAACCGCCGTGGCAACCTACGCCCTGAAATATGCCTGCCGCGAAAAACGCCCCGACGGCAGCGACTTTCACAGCTTTCCTTCGGGCCATACAGCCGTATCGTTCGCCACGGCCACATACCTGACGCGCCGCTACGGATGGCAATACGGCGTGCCGGCATACGTGCTCGGTACATACGTGGCATGGGGACGCTGCTTCTCGCGTCAGCATTATGTATGGGACTGTCTGGTCGGTGCCGCCATCGGTGCCGGTTCGGCTCTGATATTCACCACTCCGTTCGCCAGGAAACACAATCTGCAGCTGGCTCCCGTGGCCGACGAACGGACCAAAAACATCGGTATCTATGCCTCCATCACATTCTAATCCTCCCTCCCGGGCTAATAACGGTAGCGAGGGACGACCGCCACGTACGGGCTTTTTGCGCGGACGGTGGCGGTCGTTCGGCTTTGCCTGGCAGGGCATCAAATGGCTGTTCGGCCACGAACGCAACGCCATGTTCCATCTCGGTGCCGCTGTCTTGGTCATAATCGCCGGTATATTACTTCATCTTGTGGCATGGGAATGGTGTGCCGTGATATTCTGTATCGGCGGCATGTTTACTGCCGAAGGAATGAATACCGCCGTCGAAAAACTGGCCGACCATGTATGCAGCGACTGGAACGAGAATATAAAAATCGTGAAGGATGTGGCCGCCGGAGCAGTTTTTTTGATGACTTTTGCCTGCGTCGCGGTCGGTTTAATCGTTTTTTTACCCAAGCTCCTCGCGTTGTAGTTATGTTATACAACACAATATTAACAAAACTACAAATATTTTAACATTTATTGATTCCATAGACTATCAACGAATTAAACGGATAAGTAAAGGAAATTTGAAAAAATATCGTCTTTGTACTTGACAAGGGCTGAAAAACGTACTAATTTTGCATTCGCGTTTCGGGGGCAACACCTCGGGAACCGCAAGGAGAACAATGACATTT
>CADBNR010000053.1 GCA_902796035.1 uncultured Bacteroidales bacterium
AAAATAACCAAAAAGGACTGACTCCTGCAAATGGAATCAGTCCTAATTTTATCTCGCTTCAAAAAGTTTTATCGGACAGCAATAAAACTAAAACTTAAAAAATGAAGAAACTGAAATTTCTGACATTGGCGCTGATTACGGTGCTGACGTGCGCAGGTACTGCATCATGCAGCAAGGATGACGGAGGCGTGACACCTCCGGGACAGAGCGAGATCGAGAAGGAGACCGGCATGCGTCTCACCCGCGTAGGCAACTACAGGTTCAACTACGACGACAAAGGCCGCTGCATCGGCATGGAGAGTATCAGCGGTTATGATGACGACGACTTTTCCATAGACTGGGACAAAGGCGAATTCATCGCCACGGATTCCGACGACGACATGGAAAGTGCTCCGGTCAAATTCAAGACCAACTCCAAAGGCTACATCACGGAGTTTACCCAGTCATGGAATTACAAAGAGGAGGACTATTCAAGCAAGGGCAGCGGTAAGGCATCCCTGTCGTACGACAAATCCGGACATCTGACCAAGGCTACCTACGATTCCTCGGAAAGCGGCACGGAAGAAGGAGAGAAATTCACATTCAAGGGTTCGTCCGTCTATACGTTGACATGGGAAAACGGCAATCTCGTGAATCTCACGGATGAATGGGAATTCCTGGAGGATGGCGAACGTGAGAAAGGGACAGACAGTTACGAAGTCACTTACGACCGCACCGCCGAGAATGTCTACAAGCAGTGGACCGAAGGACTTCTCGATCAAGTGCTCAACTTCGCGTTCAGTAAGCTGGGCCATGTGGGCATGTTCGGTGTCGGTACGGCTAACTTTCCTTCGCACATAGAAATAGACGAGGAAGGCTATCACACCAACTATTCCGTCAGCGTCTCCACCAACAGTGACGACCTCATAAGCTCCGAAAGAGTTGGCGGCTGGACGTACAACTATTCGTACGATGACGTCGACACGCGCAGTGCCGCATTCGACAACACGCTTCCGGTCAAAGCCAGGAAGATCCTATTTCCCCGTCACCGCAAGGCCGACAAATGACAACTGTATTGGAATCGTAGCAGTTCCATATTTATTCGAAAACTGAATAATGAATTTATTATTTTCAGTGGGATACATGAATAAAGCACTCAACAACATCATATCTCTTATGATGTTGTTGACCTCTGGACTCATGATGGGCCAGACTGTTGATTTTTCTGTGGTTAGTGTCGGCGAGGAGTCCGGACTCGATTTTACAAGAATCACACAGGACGGCGATGGTGTCTGCCTCCCTCAAGTGAAGCGCACGTCAAAAGGCGTGAATTGGTACACTAACAGAATTATCGACGTTACACCGGATGGCCAGAACATAGCCTATCTGTCAAACCGAAACGGGACTACAAACATTTTCATCAAGGAATTGGCGAAAATGGGAGCTTCCAGAATGAGGACCAACCGTCAGGCCATAGTCGATTTCTCTTATTCGCCGGATGGCAAGCAGATTTGTTTCTCCGAATCGAAAGGGAAAACCAATCAGATGTTCGTTACGGACGCCGCATCGGGCTTTGTATGCCGGCAGATTACAAATGGAGCTTTGGACTATTCTCCTGTTTATGCTGCGGATATGCAAAATATCTATTTCACAAGAATGGAGAATACAGGAGCCTCCATCTGGGCCTATAACATAACCAACAATTATCTGTCGAGTTATGTCGCCGGAATGAACCCGGACCCTTCTGCCGACGGCAACACCATCTATGTGGCCAGGACAATCGACGGCAAAGGTGAGATTTGGCGTATTAATATTGCCAATGGAATAGAGGAATGTATTTTGTCTCATCCACAGATTTCTTTTTACTCGCCATCCCTCTCCCCGGACGGCCAGACACTGTTATTGTGCGGAGGTAATAAAATAGAATCCGGTAATATCGTATACTGGAATACCGATATCTTCACTTGCAATAAAGACGGCAGCGATTTAAGGCAACTTACATACCATGCCGCCGATGACCTTAGTCCGGCATGGGGTGCAAAGGGGGACAGAATATTTTTTATCTCCCAACGCGGAAGTGCCGACGGTGTGGCGAATGTATGGATGATTCCGTATCTCAAATAAAAACAATCCCACAAATATTAACCAATTAAAACAAGTTTTTATGCGATTGAACAAATTAATGGCAGTAGCAACAACTCTCACGCTGGCTGTCCCCGCGTTCGCCCAGTTCAGCAATGCAGGGAGCAAATCCGTCTCATCCCAGGACCTCTGCAAGTCCTACAATCGGATTGGTGTCTCTTACACCAACACCGGTTACACCGGTCACAAATATGATTTCATGGAAGATGAAAATCATCTCTACCTGAATGGTTTTGCCGTTGAATACATCCACGGATTCAGCGTCAGCAAAAGCCTCCCGATGTTTGTGGAAACCGGCGTGAAGGCCAACTTCGGGTTCGGCTCATTGGAGGGTGAGGAAGAGGAGGAATATTCTATAAGCATCACGCCCAAACTCCAGGTGCAGGACATCTATCTCGCCGTACCGGTCAACTATGCGTATAAGTTCGGTATCGGCGACAACTGTGCCATCACTCCATATCTGGGTCTTAACTTCAAGTTACACCTGATGAGCAGGATGAGGACGAAGATTGAGCTCGATGGCGCAGATCCCGACGACTTAAATCTGGACGATTATGACCTGACGGGTGATTGGGTAAATCTGTATAGCGATGACGAAGACGACGGAATGGGTGACAAGGACTACACATGGAACCGTTTCCAGCTCGGCTGGCATATCGGTGTCGGTTTTAACTATAAACATCTTTACGTCGGAGTCAACTATGGTACTGATTTCATCAATGCGTTCAAATACAAGAAATCAAGCGTAAGTTCCGGAAATCTGGGTATAACACTTGGTTATTCCTTCTGAACCGGAACTGCCCGCATGTGCGGCGCTCGCAAGCGTTCCATCGAGTGGGTCCCCCCTCAAAGAGTGGGGACCCACTTTCAATGAACTTGACTGGGACGCGGGCTCAATCGCCCTTCAGGGCGACCGTGGCATCCGGGGTAAGCGCAGCCAGGCGTTCGGCCAGGCGGTTGAGGCGGCTGGCTTTGTCGTAGCTCATGTCTTCGCTCTTGGTGGATGTGCCGGCTTCCGCTACCAGGAGAAGGCGCCCTTCGGCGCAGGTGTCCATCCCTTGGCCCGCTGGTTTGAACCGCTCGGTAAATCCATGATCCACTATCCGAATCACCGAGCCACCCTCGGCCAACGCCTGCTTCCTGATTTCATTCTCAACGGGATGTATAAAGGGAGACACCAGCACCATACCCTGACGCATCGCGCCGATACACCGGGCCTTATAGGAAGCCGTCTCCGCGGCGTTCCACTTGCGCCGCACATGCACCGCAAGCATCGGCTTGCGCAACAGGAACATATTCCCTACGCAGTCCACCATGTCAGCGTTGATTTTAACCGACAGGTTGCGCCGGAACAAGTCTGGAAACTTCCGCTTTATGAGCAACCGGCGTGGATTGTCCTCGATATACCGTTCCAATATTTCCAGCTGCCGGTGATCAAAGACAATGCGGTCGTGGATTCCGCAGCCCTTGAACACGCCGGCTTCCTGCGGAATCAACCCGACATCGCGGCATCTGCGCGTAGTGACAGATTCGATTATGGCCACAAGATTGGTAACAGGTCGGGAAAGCATGCGTTTCAACTCCAACAATATGTGGATATGGTCAGGCATTATGACATACTTGCGGATAACGAGGTCATTACTACGCATGGATGCTGTTTTCTGCAGTTCCTCGTCAAAAATACATCCGATGGCCGACAGTACCACACGCGGCGCATTCTCGCCGTGCCGCACGCCGGGATTGCCAAGGACGTGGCACAGCACCGGAGCCTCCGGATGCTTCTGGAGTGTAAACATATAGATTCCCGGCATTGTATAGTCATGGAAGGATGCCCGGCGGGTCATCCTGTGTTTTACCGGGCTTTTATAGACAGTGGAAGGGCCTTTATGACTTTTACTGTCAGAGGAAGGGCTTTTGCTGCCGGAGGAAGGGGAGGAATCCATATCGTAGAGTTTGATTGGGCTAAAATAGCCCATAATTCCCATACAGCCAAATAAAAAAGCCGAAAAAAACAAAAAAAACGTAAAAGCCGCGGGCTTTTACCACAGTGGCGCCAACGCGGCAGGCAGGCGGCAGGCGGCAGGCAGGCAGGCAGCAGGCAGCAGCAGGCAGCAAGCGGCAGCAAGCGGCAAGCAGGCGGCAAGCGGCAAGCAGGCGGCAGCAGGCAGCAGGCAGCAGGCGGCGGCAGGCAGGCAGCAAGCGCGGACTGTGGCTGAAGCCCGCGGCTTCAGCTGTAGTAGCGGCGGAGCGCCGTGCGCCCTGCCGGATACGAAAACAGCCGCCCGAAGGCGGCTGTCGCGGGGCGTAAGCCCCGGGGTGATCCGGCTGCGACTCGAACGCAGGACCGTCTGCTTAGAAGGCAGATGCTCTATCCAGCTGAGCTACCGGACCCCTTTGCGTCTGCAAAGTTAATAATTTAAATCCACTCTACAAAAATAATTGCCTTTCAACACCCTAAATCAACCTCCCATCTATTACACCGATATAAGCTCCGGGGCGTTATATCATAATACGCTCCTGACATAACACTGTAACAACACTCCGGGCATTACACGCTAACCTTGATACTTTAAATTCATTTTTTTGCGGCATTTGCATTTCCAAGTAAATTGTTCTAAATTTACAGCTGATAAAAAACGAAACAGATGCCTAATAAGAAGCCTCAGGTGGTATATCTCCACGGATTGCAGTCGTCGGGACAGTCGGCGACCTGCCAGCGGTTGCGCCGCGCTCTGCCTAAACATGAAGTCATCACGCCTGACCTGGCGGTGCCTCCCGAAATGGCCATGACGGAACTGAAACGCCTTGCGTCGCTCATCAGCCCGGATGCCGTAATAGTCGGCACATCGATGGGCGGTATGTTCGCACAGCAGTTCCGCGGTTTCAAACGCATCCTGATCAATCCCAGCTTCCACGTGAGCCGCAAGCTGTCGGAATTTACCGGCCAGCGCCTGCCTTTCCACAATCCGCGCAAGGACGGCCTGAAGGATTTCGAAGTCAACGACAAATTAGTGAAGAAATACGAGAAGCTGGAGGCCAGGCAGTTCGATCCCAAATCGGGAATCATCGGCAAGCACCCCGATTCGCCCGACCTGGTGTGGGCCTTCTTCGGCACGCAGGACACAGTGGTGAACGGAAAGGATGAATACCTGCAACATTATTCGCAGTATCAGGACTTTGATGGCGGACATCGTCTCGACCCGGACACGACCCTGAACCTAATAGTTCCAAAAATCCTGGAACTGACCGCGAAACAATAACAGAACACCTCATAAAGACCGACTATGAAAAAACTTCTGTATATGCTGGCATGCGTTCTTGGCGTCGGTGCCTTGTCATGCGGCACAAAGGCCTCGGCACCAGAGCCTTCGGGCTTCGTAAAGGTTGAGAACGGCGAGTTCACGCTCGACGGCAAGCCCTATAAATATATAGGTACAAATTTCTGGTACGGAGCCATCTTAGGCAGCGAGGGACGCGGGGGCGACCGCGCGCGATTGCTGCGCGAGCTGGACTCGCTCCACGCATTGGGTCTGGACAATCTTCGCATCTTAGCAGGCGGTCAGGGCGACCGTCACATCCCGTCGCACATCGAGCCGACATTGGAGACGGCCCCGGGCGTCTACAACGACACCATCCTGGCGGGTCTGGACTTCCTGCTGTCGGAGATGGAGAAGCGCGGCATGAAGGGGGTGATCTACCTGAACAATGCCTGGGAATGGAGCGGCGGTTACGGCTCGTACCTGGAGTGGGCCGGACGCGGCAAGGCACCGGTGCCGTCCGTAGACGGCTGGCCGGCTTACAACGACTATGTCAAGGCGTTCGTGATGGACACCGTGGCGCGCCGTATGGCCACTGACCACGCCCGTTTCATGGCCGGACGCACCAACCGCTACACCGGCAAGCCCTACAAGGACTCTCCCGCCATCATGTCGTGGCAGGTGGCCAACGAGCCGCGCAGCTTCTCGGACGAGGGCAAGCCTTACCTCAAGAGCTGGATTCAGGAGACGGCCCGCGCCATCAAGGAGGTTGACCCCAACCACCTGGTATCGACCGGCAGCGAGGGGAAGCATGGCTGCGAGCAGGATCTGGAACTCTGGGCCGACATCCACGCCATGCCCGAGATAGACTACGCCATCGCGCATCTGTGGCCCTACAACTGGGGCTGGGCGCATCCCGACAGCCTGAAGCAGGATGTGGCCGTATCGTGCGAGAAAGCAAAGGAATACATCGGTCTGCACGCCGCCAAGGCCAGGGAGATGAAGAAACCGCTCGTGATAGAGGAATTCGGCTATCCGCGCGACAACATGGGGCTGGCTCCGGGCAGCCCCACGGAGGCCCGCGATGCATTCTACGACTATATGTGCGGCCTGGTGGCCGATGGCACCATATCGGGCCTCAACTTCTGGGGCTGGGGCGGCGAGGCGAAGCCCAAGCACGCCGTATGGGAGCCGGGCGACGACTATACCGGCGACCCCGCCCAGGAGGACCAGGGCCTCAACTCAATATTCCAGGCCGACAAATCAACGCTGAACGTAATCAAGAAACATACTGCAAATCTGAAAAATGAAAAAACTACAGATAATAACAGAAGCGGAGCAAATCTCCATCGATGAGCTTACGGCCGAGGATCGTAGCCTGATAGACCGCGCCAAGGCCATGACGCGCACCAGTTACGTGCCCTACTCGCATTTCCATGTGGGAGCGGCGCTGCTGATGGCCAACGGCGAGATCGTGACCGGTTCCAACCAGGAAAACGCGGCGTTCTCGCCCACGATGTGCGCCGAGCGCAACGCGGCCTTCCAGGCCGGCGCCCTGTATCCGGGCGTGGCCATGAAGAAGATTGCCATAGCCGCCTGGACCATGAACGGACATGAGGAGGGGACTCCCTACGAACTCTGCTTCCAGGGACAGCCCATCTCCCCGTGCGGCGTATGCCGTCAGGCCCTGCTGGAATACGAAGCCGCTTACGGCACTATCGAAGTCCTGCTCTATGGCCGCGAACGCATCCTGCGCTTCCCATCCGTCGCCTCGCTGCTGCCTTATTGTTTCACCGAATTCTGAACTTTTAAGGATTCCGGGAGGTTAAACTAACAAACATCTTAAGAGTCTATCCAATAAAACAGAGTTGGATAGACTCAACCATTAATTAAGTAAGATTATGAAAATCAAGGTTAGGACAATATTGTTCGCGTTCGTATCGCTGTTCATGCTGGCCGGGATGACATCGTGCGACGGCGACGATCCCTGGTGGAACAACCCGGGTTACGGGTGGGACTCGTTCAACGATCCGCGTCTGCGCGGCTACTGGCAGCTGGTGCAATATAATTCCGACCCGGTGCCCGTGCGCGAGGCCAACTGGATGTATTTCAACGGCAACGGTGCGGGCTGGTACTATTATCTGGACAACGGCTACCAGGAGCGCGAGCGTCTGCGCTATTGGTGTCAGGACGCCGTGTCGGGCGCATCCAACTATCAGATTAACATACAGTACGAATACTCGTCGCCGCTGACCACGAGCTACTGGTTCACCCACGGCGGCAACACGCTGTGGATGCAGTGGACCACCCACGGCGGACGCGTGCAGACATACGTGTACGACCTTGTGGATTCGGCCCCCTGGTGACGCTCTATTGCGCGAGTCGCAAAATTTTCGTAATTTTGCGCCATATCTATCATAATTTGAAATGTCTTTAAAATGTGGAATCGTGGGACTGCCCAACGTGGGGAAGTCCACACTATTCAATTGTTTAAGCAGCGCCAAGGCCCAGTCGGCCAATTTCCCGTTCTGCACCATAGAGCCGAACGTGGGCATGATAAGTGTTCCGGATCCGCGTCTGACGCGTCTGGTGGAACTATGCAATCCCAAGTCGGTGGTGCCGGCCACGGTCGAGATAGTGGACATAGCCGGACTGGTGAAGGGAGCCTCGCGAGGCGAGGGCCTCGGAAATAAATTCTTAGCCAATATACGCGAGACGGACGCGATACTTCACGTGTTGCGCTGTTTCGACGACGAGAACGTGACGCACGTGGACGGCAGCGTCGATCCGGTGCGCGACATGGAAGTGATAAACTGCGAGTTGCAGCTCAAGGATCTGGAGACCATCGAGTCGCGTCTGGCCAAGACCGAGAAGGCCGCCAAAGCCGGCGCCGACAAGACGGCCAGGATGCAGTTAGGCGTATTGAACGCCTACAAGGAGGCTCTGGAGCAGGGTCGTCCGGCGCGCAGCGTGGAGCTGGAGGGGACCGAGGAGCAGAAATTCGCCCGCGACATGTTCCTGCTCACCAACAAGCCGGTGCTGTACGTGTGCAACGTCGACGACGCATCGGCCGTGACGGGCAACAAATACACCGAGCAGGTGCGCAAGGCCGCCGAGGCCGAGGGTGCGGGAATGATGATTGTTTCGGCACGCACCGAAAGCGAGATAGCCGAGCTGGACACAGCCGAGGAGCGCAAGGAGTTCCTTGAGGAGATGGGACTGGAGGAGAGCGGGGCCGACAGGCTGATACGCGCCGCCTACAACCTGCTGGACCTGCAGACATATTTCACGGCCGGCGCCGACGAATGCCGCGCATGGACCTTTGTCCGCGGCACCAAGGCCCCCAAGGCGGCCGGAATCATCCACACCGACTTCGAGAAGGGCTTCATCCGCGCCGAAGTGATAAAATACGACGACTATGTGACCCTCGGATCGGAAAGCGCCGTGCGCGACGCCGGCAAACTCGGCGTGGAGGGTAAGGAATACGTGGTGCAGGACGGAGACATCATGCACTTCCGTTTCAATGTATAAGGTATAAGCCAATGGAGCCGATTATAGATAAAGTAGACACCGGCCTGCTTCTGCAAGAGCTGAAGCCAGACAAGTTTCTGCGCAACTCGAACAAAGGCGGCAATGAAATCTATATAGTTGACGCGCACAATTCGCCGAACGTGATGCGCGAGATAGGCCGTCTGCGCGAGATAGCCTTCCGCGACGCCGGCGGCGGCACGGGACTGAGCTGTGACATCGATGAATTCGACACTATGGACAATCCCTGCCGACAGATCATAGTGTGGAATCCGGACCGTCACGAGATAATCGGCGGCTACCGTTTCCTGCACGGCAAGGACCTGAAGATAGAGAACGGCGTGCCTAAGATGGCCACAAGCCACCTGTTCAACTTCAGTCCGGAGTTCCTGCAGAAATACATGCCCGTCACCATCGAGCTGGGGCGCAGCTTCGTGGCCGTGGACTATCAGAACACCAAGTCGCGTCCCAAGGCCATCTACGCCCTCGACAACCTGTGGGACGGCTTAGGAGCGCTACCCATTATATATCCCGACGTGGAATATCTGTTCGGCAAGGTCACCATGTATCCCAAATTCGGCTCGGAAGGTCGCGACCTGCTGTTGGGTTTCGTGCACCGCCATTTTCCGGACCCCGACAGGCTGGTATGGCCCATCCATCCCCTGGCCACAAAGGCCCTGTCGCCCGAAATCCAGAACCTTTTCACCGGCGACTATAAGGAGGACCTGATGCGCCTCAACCACGAGCTGCGCGAACTGGACCGCCGGATCCCGCCGCTGGTCAACGCCTATATGAGCCTGTCGCCCACAATGCGCACTTTCGGCACCGCAATCAACGATGAATTCGGCGACGTGGAGGAGACCGGCATCTTCATCAAGATCGACGATGTGTTCGACGAGAAGAAAATGCGGCACATCAACACCTTCAATCCCGATGAATCGGGCTATATTATCTCCAATCGCTGAAAAGAAATTATTTATGCCTACGAACGGAAATACGGTAATCACCATACTGATGTTGGGCGGGTCGCGCAGAGTGTCCCTGGCCGAACAGTTCAAGCGGAGCGCGCAGCAGATAGGCTGCGAGGTCCGTTTTTTTGCATACGAACTCGACACCCAGGTGCCTATCGCCCTGGTGGGCAAGGTATTCAAGGGCCTGCCGTTCAACGATCCGGACGTGGTGGACGACATCATACGCATAGTCCGTGAGGAGAACGTGAACATCATCCTGCCCATCGTAAACGGTGCGATGGAGGTAGCGTCGCTGCTGCGCGAGAAGCTGCCCGACGTGTTCGTGCCCGTGTCGGACTATGACACCACGCGCAGCATGTTCGACAAGGTGGAGGCCGCCGAAACCTTCGAGAAGGCCGGCATACCCATCCCGCGCACATATTCCATCATCAACAACGAGATGCCGGCCATCATCAAGCCCCGCAAGGGCGGTTCCAGCCGGGGCATACACATTTTCCGTGAGGTGGACGACCTGATGAACCATCCCGACCTGGACCAGTATCTGATACAGGAATACATAGAGGACGCGCACGAGTTCACTGTGGACTGCTATGTGTCGAAGACGGGCGAGACGCTTGTGACCGTGCCGCGCGAACGCCTTGAGGTGATGGGCGGCGAGGTGACGCGCACCGTGACGCGCCGCATCCCCGAACTGATAGACTTGGCTCGCAACATCATAGACATATTCAAGTTCCGCGGGCCGGTCACCATACAGTTCCTGTATGACAGGAAGACCAACCGCTACAAGCTGATGGAGGTGAATCCGCGTCTCGGCGGCGGCGTGATATGCAGCATATATGCCGGCGCGCCGATTACCGATTATATCCTCAAGGAGTCGCTTGGCGTACAGGTGCGCCCCTGCGACGACTGGATCGACAACGTGCTGATGGCACGCTATCAGAAAGAGGCCATCTTCTTCAATTAATCAGGAACCAATGGCCGGGAAAAAGGTATTTTTGACGGGAGCAACGGGCACGATGGGCTTCCAGGGAGTGCTGGAGATGCTGAAGCATCCTGACGAGATAGAACTGAGCGTCCTGGTGCGCCCGTCAAGCAAACGCCATTCCGACGCACACCGTCAGATAGCCAAGTTTGCCGGGGAAGGCAGGCTGACTGTAATCAGCGGCGACCTGACGGACGCCGGCGCCATAGAGCGTGGCGTGCGCGATGCCGACTATGTGCTGCATGTAGGCGGCATGGTGTCGCCCTACGCCGACCATCACCCCGAGGAGACGATGCGCGTCAACGTAGGGGGCGCCCGCGCCATAGCGCAGGCCGTCAGGAAGCGGCCCGACGGCGGCCGGGGCGTAAAGGTAGTGTACATCGGCAGCGTGGCGCAGTTGGGCAACCGTCACTGGCCCAACGTGTGGGGCCGCAGCGGCGACCCGGTATGGACCTCGCACTATGATGTGTACGCACAGTCCAAGGTCGAGGCCGAGCGCGAGATAACCGAGGCCGGACTCCCCTGTTGGGTGTCGATACGCCAGACAGGCATACTCGCACCCGACATCCTGATGAAAGGCGCCGACCCCATCACGTTCCACGTGCCCCTGCAGGGAGTGCTGGAATGGACCAACGACGAGGATTCGGGCCGGCTGCTGGCCAACTTAGTGCTGGCCGACCTCCCTGACCATTTCTGGAAACGCTTCTACAACATAGGCAACGGACAGAACTCGCGGCTAACCAACTTCGAGTTCGAGGAGCTGATACTGCGTCACACCGGCTGCCCGGGCACAAAGAAGATATTCGAACCCAACTGGTTCGCCACCCGTAATTTCCACGGCCTTTGGTACGAGGACTCCGACCTGCTCGACGATTACCTGCACTATCGCAGCGGCATCAGCGTGGACGGGTATCTTGAACGGCTGCGCAAGCGTCTGCCCTGGTATTTCCGCCTTACACCTTACATACCTGCGTTCGTGTACAAAGCGCTGATGAAGTTTGTGGCCTCAGGCCGTCCCAACGGCACCCTGTCGTGGGTCAAGGAGCGCAACGAGGAGAAGCTGAAGGTCTACTTCGGCAGTTACGATGAATGGCAGAAGATACCCGGCTGGGACAAGGTGAAGGTGGAATTCAGCGACGAGGAGCGCAAGCCTGTCCGTCTTGACCACGGTTATGATGAGAGCAAATCGGAATCGGAACTGAATATCGACGACATGCGACAGGCGGCTGAGTATCGCGGCGGCAGATGCCTGTCGGAGACAATGACGCCCGGCGACCTCGACACCCCGCTGGAGTGGGAATGCCACGCCGGCCACCGCTTCACCATGACGCCCCGCCTGGTACTGCTCGGCGGCCACTGGTGTCCCGAATGCTTCCGCCTCAACGCCGACTACGAGGAAATAGCCCGCCACAACCCCTTCTTCGCCCAGGTGCTGTAACCCACTTATCAGAACACATATCTATATCATAATCAGGCCCTATGAAAATTTTCACGAGGCCTTATATTGCATAGTCGCGAATTTTGATGTAATTTTGCCGGAGATTAAGGCAGGCATCGCGGTGCCTGAGGTATATTAAGGTAGACAACAACAATATGGGTGGATTTTTCGGAACAGCGTCGCAAGGGCCCTGCGCGACCGATGTGTTTTACGGCACAGACTATCATTCACACCTCGGCACCAAGCGTGCCGGTATGGTGACCTTCGATCCGGAACATGGCTTCAAACGCGCCATTCACAGCATCGAACGTAATTATTTCCGTTCAAAATTCGAGGACGAACTCAATTCGTTCTTAGGCAACACCGGATTGGGCGTGATCAGCGACACCGACCCTCAGCCTATCATCGTCAACTCCCACCTGGGACGTTATGCGGTGGTGACCGTGGCCAAAATCAACAACATCCGCGAAATAGCCGACAAGCTCCTTGAAAAAGGAATGCACTTCAGCGAGCTAAGCGCCAACAACATCAACCAGACCGAGTTAGTTGCGCTGCTGATAAACATGGGAAAGGATTTCACGGAGGGCATCAACTTTGTGTACAAGAATATCCAGGGTTCATGCTCAATGCTGATACTGACCGAGAACGGCATCATCGCGGCGCGCGATTACCTGGGCCGCACTCCCATAGTGTTAGGACACAAGGAGGGAGCGTATGCTGCTGCGAGCGAAAGCACGGCGTTCCCCAACCTTGGTTACGAGCGTCTGCGCGACGTAGGCCCCGGCGAGATAGTGCGTTTCACAGCCGACAGCCTCGAAGTGCTACAGGCGCCGGCACGCCGCGAGCAGATATGCTCGTTCCTGTGGGTTTACTACGGTTTCCCGACCAGCGACTATGACGGCATCAACGCCGAGGACATGCGCGAGAACTGCGGCTACGCCATGGGCCGGGAGGACGACACCGAGGCTGACTGCGTATGCGGCATCCCCGACTCGGGCGTAGGCCACGCCCTTGGCTATGCGGCCGGTCACGGCATCCCCTACAAACGCGCCGTGCTGAAATTCACCCCCACATGGCCCCGCAGCTTCACGCCCAGCAACCAGTCGCGCCGCGACCTGGTGGCCAAGATGAAGCTGATTCCCAACCGCGCCATCCTCAAGGACCGACGCGTGGTGTTCTGCGACGACTCGATAGTACGTGGCACCCAGCTGCACGACAACGTACATACGTTCTATGAATGCGGTGCCAAAGAGGTACATACGCGTATCTCATGCCCGCCGCTGGTCTACAGCTGCCCGTTCATCGGCTTCACCAGCTCCAAGAGCGACCTGGAGCTGATTTCACGCCGTATCATACAGAAATTCGAAGGCGATCCCGACGCTCACCTTGAGGATTACGCCACAACCGGCTCATGCCGCTATTGTAAGATGGTTAAAGAGATAGCCGACCAGCTCGGCCTCACCACGCTGCAGTTCAGCAAGCTCGAGACCTTGGTGGAAAGCATCGGCCTTCCCAAGGAGCGCCTCTGCACCCACTGCTTCGATGGCACCGGCCTCGACCCCGCGCAGGCCTACGCCGAAGACCACAAGGATAATGGGGAGTAATCCGATCGTGTCCCGATTCATCAGGATTAATCGAGAGAAATCGGGATTAATCGAGAGAAATAAATTCAAAGGGTGTGCGGGACGAATCCCGCACACCCTTGAAATTTTGTCTAATTTTGGGTTTGTTCCCCGGCTGTCAGTGAGCCGGACGGAACCGGTCGGTCTGGCTTAGAAGCGGAAGCCGCGGCACTTGTCGATGTCACCGTAGACTTCGGCACAACATTCGAAGTAAGCCTTGATCAGATGTTTCAAACTTTTCATAATTTGTCTCCTTTCCTAATTAGGTCCTTCCCGGGTCATCGCCTCCGACGCACGCGCCTTCATGGGCCAATTCCCGCAACCGGACGTTATTATTACAGGTTTAGTAGTTTAAACTACATCAATAAAACACCGCAAATTATAAAAAGTTGTGAAAAATATGTTTTATAACATTGTTATTTAACATTTCTATGAGTCAGACGGCGCAGCATCGGACTGATTTTCGGCACGTCCTCGAACGTGCAGACGATGCCGAGATAGACTATAAGCATCAGAATGCGAGTCATATATACCAGCCACATCGCGAACAGTTGCTCCAGATACCCCCCGGCTATATAAAGTACGGCCGCCAACAGCGTGTACAGGGCCAGTCTACCGGTCTGATAGGGGATGGGATAATATTTCCGGCCCACGAAGTAGCTTATCACCATCACCGTGAAGTAAGATATCAGCGCTGCGAACGCCGAGCCGATGTATCCGTTCGGTATGCCGATGACGGGCACCAGCCACAGGTTCAGTCCCAACATCAGCACGAAACATATCAGCGACATATACATTCCCCACTCGGTGCGGTCGGTCACCTTGTACCACACCGACAGGTTGAAGAACACTCCGAAGCAGAGTTCGGCAATCATCATCACTGGCACCACCTCCAGACCGGGCCAGTAGGCCGGAGCCACGAAATGCTTGATGACAGGGAGGAAATACATCACGCCCAGGAAGATGAACAGACCGAATATGACGAAAAACTTCATTGCGTCGGCATACGACTGCAGCTTCGACTCGCCGTCGTTCCCGGCCTGGGCGAAGATAAACGGCTCGTAGGCATATCGGAACGCCTGAGTGAACATCACCATCACGATGGCTATCTTGATGTTGGCGCCGTAGATGCCCACCATGGACTGCGCGGCGGCCTCGTTGCCACGGAACAGGTAGGGTATGATGAGCTGTCCCATGTTCTGGCTCAGGATTCCGGCGATGCCTAAAATAAGGAGCGGCCAGGAATAGTGCAGCATCTTCTTCAGCAACGCACCGTCGAAGCGGAACTTATGCCGCGTGATCTCAGGCAAGAGCATCAGCAACACGGTCAGCGTGGCTATCATGTTGGCCAGGAAAATCCAGCCTATTCCGAATGCCTCGCCGCCAAGGGGAGCGTAGAACCAGTTGACCAGCCACCCGGCGCCGCTATCGGCAAGAGCGGGACAACCCTTGAGGAACAGCAGGTTGAGCGCGATGGTCAGCCCCACGTTCAGCAGCTTTATGCCCGCGAACCGATAGGCTTTCTTCTTATATCTAAGGTAGGCGAACGGGATGTTGGTGAACGCGTCTATCGCGACTATCACACCCATCATCCACACGAACAGCGTCTTGCCGGGCAACAGCATGGCCCGCGACACCGGCTGCCCGAACAATGTGATGAGCACGATGAACAACAACGAGGTGGTGCCTACGGATATCAGCGACGTGGTGTAGACCTTCTCCGGATCCTTGGCACCGTTGGCGAACCGGAAGAAGCCGGTCTCCATGCCGTAGTTCAGTATCACCAGCGCCACAGCGGTGAATGAATAGAGGTAGCTTACCACACCGTATTCCTCGGTGGGGAAGATATAGACGTACAGCGGGACGAGACACCAGTTCAGGAATCGTCCTATGATGCTTGACAGGCCGTAGACGGCCGTCTCTTTAGCCAGGGATTTTATACCAGCCATTATTATAAGTAATAAGTCAGAGTGATGAGTGACGAGGTGTTAATCAAAGAGGGAGGCCGCGCCGGGTTGGTTTGACACGCCGGGGCGCGTACGGTTCAGGTGGGTGTAGGCCAAGTCGGTCACCTCGCGGCCGCGCAGGGTGCGCTGCATGAAGCCCTCCTTGATAAGAAACGGCTCGTACACCTCCTCGATGGTGCCGGGGTCCTCGCCGATAGCCGTTGCAATGGTGTTCAGTCCCACGGGGCCTCCCTTGAACTTGTCGATCACCGTAGCCAGGATCTTGTTGTCGATCTCGTCCAGGCCGTAACGGTCTATATGCAGGGCCTCGAGGGCATGGCGTGTGATGGGGAGGTCGATTACGCCCGAACCCTTCACCATGGCGAAGTCGCGCACACGGCGCAACAGAGAGTTGGCGATACGCGGCGTGCCGCGGCTGCGCAGCGCTATCTCGGTGGCCGCTTCCGAGTCGATGTCAATCTTCAGCAGGCGCGCCGAACGCTTCACGATGCTCTGCAGCATCTCGTGGCCGTAATACTCTAAGTGACAGTTTATGCCGAAACGCGCGCGCAACGGCGCCGTAAGGTTGCCGCTGCGGGTGGTGGCGCCTATAAGAGTGAAGGGTGAAATCTGCAGCTGCACGCTCTTGGCTCCGGGACCTTTGTCCAGCAGGATGTCGATGCGAAAATCCTCCATGGCCGAGTAGAGGTATTCCTCCACCACGGGGTGCAGACGGTGGATCTCGTCTATGAAAAGCACGTCGTGCGGTTCCAGCGACATCAGGATGCCCGCCAGGTCGCCCGGCTTGTCCAGTATGGGGCCGGATGTGGTCTTGAATCCCACGTGCAGTTCGTTTGCTATGATGTTGGAAAGTGTGGTCTTGCCAAGTCCCGGAGGGCCGTGCAACAGGGTGTGGTCGAGGCTGTCGCCGCGCATCCGCGCCGCCTGCACGAACACGCGCAGGTTCTCCACGATGTCGGGCTGTCCGCGGAAATCATCGAAACGGAGCGGACGCAACGCCCGCTCTATGTCCTTTTCCACGCCCTGAGGCTCCATACTCTCCTCGCGTATGTCGAAATCTTCTTCCATACCGCAAATTTAGCTATTTTTTTTGGAAGTAGCATAACGTGATTCCAAGAAGCCGTTCAATCCGATTTTTCGGGCGTGAAAAAATTGATATTTGGGAGAATAACGGATTTTTTGTATTTTTGCAGATTGAAAAAACTTGGACATGAACATATCATATAAATGGCTGGAACGGTACATAGCCGTAGACCGAGAGCCGCGCGACTTGGCGGCGACATTGACATCGACAGGACTGGAGTGTGACACAGTGGAGGAAGTGGAGAGCATCCGCGGCGGACTCCGCGGCATCGTCATAGGCAAAGTGCTTAGCTGCGAGGCGCATCCCGATTCCGACCATCTTCATGTAACAAGTGTGGACCTCGGAGGTCCGGAGCCCGTGACCATAGTGTGCGGCGCGCCGAACGTGGCTGCCGGCCAGACCGTGGTGGTGGCCACCGTGGGCGCTGTGCTGTATGACGGCGACAAGGAATTCAAGATCAAGAAATCGAAACTTCGCGGCGTGGAGTCCAACGGCATGATCTGCGCCGAGGACGAGATAGGGATAGGCACGGACCATGCCGGCATCATCGTGCTGCCCGACGGCATCAAGCCGGGCACGCCGGCGGCCGAATACTACGGGTTGTCGAGCGACTGGTGCCTGGAGGTGGAGCTGACGCCCAACCGTGTGGACGCCGCCAGCCATTACGGCGTGGCCCGCGACCTCAAGGCAAAGCAATGGTGCGAGATAGCTTGCGGACAGAAAGAGGCCGAATATCCCGAAATATCGTTGCCCGATGTCAACGCGTTCAGCGTTGACCGTCCCGACGGCGCCGTCAAGGTGAGCGTCGAGGACCGTCAGGGCTGCCCCCGCTATTCCGGCGTCACCATCCGCGGCGTCAAGGTGACCGAGTCGCCCCAATGGCTCAAGGACCTGCTCAACGCCGTGGGCCAGCGTCCCATAAACAACATAGTGGACATCACCAACTTCGTGCTGTTGGGCATCGGTCAGCCGCTGCACTGCTTCGACCTAAGCAAGGTCAAGGGTGAGGAGATTGTGGTGCGCACATGTCCCACCGGAACCAAGTTCACCACCCTCGACGGCGTGGAGCGCACGCTGAACGAGGCCGACCTGATGATATGCGACGCCGAGAAGCCCATGTGCATCGCCGGCGTGTTCGGCGGTCTTGACAGCGGCGTGACGGACACCACGACCGACGTGTTCATCGAGAGCGCCTGGTTCAACTCCACGCGTATACGCCGCACGGCACGCCGCCACGGTCTGAGCACCGACGCATCGTTCCGCTACGAGCGCGGCACGGACCCGAACATCACCCTTTACGCCGCGCGCCTGGCCGCAGTGCTGATTCAGCAGTTGGCCGGCGGAGAAATCTGCGGCGACCTTACCGACATCTATCCCGAACCCGTCAGTCCCGTGCAGCTCGACTTCTCGCTGAAGTACTGCAACGGACTGATAGGCTACGACATACCGCGCGACATCGTCATTACCATACTGCGCGCGCTTGAGTTCGGCGTGACGGAGACCGCCGACGCCGACGTGCTGCAGCTCACGGTGCCCACCTACCGCGTGGACGTGACCCGTCCCTGCGACGTGGTGGAGGAAGTGCTGCGCATCTACGGATACAACAACATCGCCATCCCCGAGCGCACCACGGTGGCATTGTCGCAGCCGGGCGACCCCGACCTGTCCAACGCCCTGCAGCAGACCGTCAGCAACCAGCTCAGCGCCCAGGGTTTCAACGAGATACTGAACAATTCGCTGACCTCCCTCTCCTACTATGAATCGCTGGAGCAGATGAACGCCGACCGTTGTGTCAAGGTGCTGAATCCGCTGAGCCGCGAACTGTCGGTAATGCGCCAGACCCTGCTGTTCGGCGGTCTGGAATCGATTGCACACAATGTGAAGCGCCGCGCCTCCGGCCTGCGCTTCTACGAGTTCGGCAACGTCTACGCAAAGGATCCGGCCAAGGAATCGACCCCGGAGCGCCCGCTGGCACCCTACACCGAGCGCATGGAGCTTGCCCTGTGGATCACGGGCAACAAGGCCGACGCGACATGGAACGCACCGGCCATGGAGAACAGCGTGTACGAGATGCGCGGCGTGGTGGACGCATTGCTGCGCCGCCTGGGCATCGACCCGCAGACACTCACCGCCGTGCAGGGCGAGGACGAGATATTCAGCGCCAAGATAAACCTGATGAGCCGTCAGGGCAACTGCGTGGCCGCATTGGGACTGGTGCGCCGCAAGCTGCTGCACGCGTTCGACATCGAGCAGCCCGTGGTGTACGCCTGCATGGACTGGAAGACGGTGTTCGGCATGGCGCGCAAGAACGTGGTGGAATTCACCGACCTGCCCAAGACGCAGGGCGTGGACCGCGACCTGGCGCTGTTAGTGGACCGCGCCGTGAAGTTCGCCGACATCGAGGCCGCCGCACGCAAGGCCGGCGGCAAGCTGCTTAAGAGCGTGCGCCTGTTTGACGTGTACGAAGGCGACAAGCTCCCCGCCGGCAAGAAATCGTATGCCGTGTCGATGGTGCTGCAGGACCCCGAAAAGACACTTAACGACAAGCAGATCGAAGCGATAATGAACAAGATCGTCGGCAGCCTGAAGCATACCGTAGGCGCCGAACTGAGATAAGACAGAATAATAAAGCAACATAAACCAAATGGGAAGAGCATTTGAATACCGCAAAGCGCGCAAGCTGAAGCGTTGGGGCAACATGAGCCGCACCTTCACGCGCATAGGCAAGGAAATCACCATCGCCGCCAAGGCCGGAGGACCGGATCCGAACATGAACCCGCGTCTGCGCGTGCTGATGCAGAACGCCAAGGCCGCCAACATGCCCAAGGACACAGTGGAGCGCGCCATCAAGAAAGCCACCGACAAGGACGCCGGCGACTACAAGGAGATCGTATACGAGGGATACGGACCGCACGGTATCGCCATCGTGGTGGAGACAGCCACCGACAACAACCAGCGCACCGTGGCCAACGTGCGCAGCTACTTCAACAAGCACGGCGGCAACCTGGGCACCCAGGGTAGCCTCTCGTTCCTGTTCGACCACAAGAGCGTGTTCCACATCAAGCCCGGCGACGTGGCACAGGATGAGTTCGAGCTCGACCTGATGGACTACGAGGCCGAGCTGGAGACCGACGACGAAGGCGAGGAGTGGATCGTATATGGCGCCTTCGACCAGTTCGCCAACATCCAGAAGTTCCTGGAGGAGAAAGGTCTGGAAATCGTATCGGCCGAGTTCGAGCGCATCCCCACCGACTACAAGGAGGTGACCCCCGAACAGCGCGAGGCAATCGAGAAGCTGCTGGAGCGTTTCGAGGACGACGAGGACGTGCAGAACGTGTTCCACAACATGAAGGAAGAAGACTGACAACATGAAGACGGAGATCTGATTCTTCAATCAACCGGCACAAGCGGACGGAGCCTGAGGTTTCGTCCGTTTTTTTGCACTAATTTCACACTTGTTGACGAACCAATGCCGAACGTTATAAGTTATAGAAATAGACGGGTTGGAAAGGTTAAGAATCACTGACTCGATTAGAATCATTGAAGTTGTCCCGACAACTTCTTTATAAACATCACCTTTTCGTAACCTTGATGTTGCGGGAGAGAGGGAGCGATCCTGATCTCCCGCTTTTCATATCCGTATAACGCTGCGAATCAGTCCTATCAGGACAATATTTCGGAATTTGACAAAAAATTGGTAACTTTGCGGATTGGAAGCCGATAGGACAGCTTTGCAAACATTGAATCTATGAACAAGACATCCGAATACGAGTTGACGATAGTAGTGCCGGTCTATAACGAGGAGGACAATATGGAGCGGCTTGAGAAGGAGCTGTCGGCATTCCTGCCGAAAGCTGCCGTAAAGAGCTGCGTGCTTTTCGTGAACGACGGCTCGAAGGACAGCAGTCTGGAGAAAATCAAGGCCATCTGCGGACGCCAGCCCGACTTCTATTATATCAGCAGCGGCATCAACCATGGACTGAGCACGGCCATCAAGGCAGCCATCGACATGACCGAGAGCCGGCTTATAGGCTACATCGACGCCGACCTGCAGACCAACCCCGAGGATTTCAACAAGTTGTTGGCCAAGTCGGGCGAATATCAGCTCGTGGCCGGCATCCGCGCCAACCGCAAGGACTCGGCGTTCAAGAACCTGCAGTCCAGGATAGCCAACGGCTTCCGCCGCAAGATGACCGGCGACACCGCCACCGACACCGGCTGCCCGCTGAAGGTGATGTGGACCGACTATGCACGGCAGCTGCCGTTCTTTGACGGTATGCACCGCTTTCTGCCCGCGCTGATGATGCTGGTGGACGGCAAGTTCTGCGAAATGCCCGTGCAGCATTTCCCCCGCATAGCCGGAGTGTCGAAATATCACCTCTACAACCGTCTGGTATCTCCGTTCATGGACTGCTTCGCCTACCGCTGGATGAAGAAGCGCTTCATCCGCTATGACATAGACCAGACCAACACCGGCTTAAACATCGTTCCTTAGCATGAGCCTGTCGCAGCTGCTGATATACGGCATTGGGTTCCTGGCGCAGGGATTCTTCTCGGCGCGTATCCTGGTGCAGTGGATTCTGTCGGAGAAGGCCAAGAAGGTCCTGTCCCCATCCATCTTCTGGATTCTGAGCATCTGCGGCGCCTACCTGCTGTGCATCTACGGCTGGCTGCGAAACGACTTTTCGATTGTACTGGGTCAGTTCATCAGCTACTACATATATCTGTGGAACCTGAACATGAAAGGCGTGTGGAAGCGTATGCACGTCATACTGCGCGTGCTGTTGCTGATCACGCCCGTCATCGCCATCACATACGTGGCCGGCGACGCGCAGCGGTTCATGGAGCATTTCTTCAACGTCGACTACATTCCGATGTGGCTCATCATATACGGCAGCACCGGCCAGGTACTGTTCACGCTGCGGTTCATATACCAGTGGTTCGTGAGCCGCAAGGACGGCGAATCGGTGCTTCCTCCCGGCTTCTGGATCATCAGCATCATCGGCTCGTCCATTATCGTGTCGTACGGATTCATCCGCCACGACCCCGTCCTGATTCTCGGCCAGTCGTTCGGCCTGATATCCTACGTCCGCAACCTCATAATCGGCCACAAAGCCGCCAATCGCGAAAAAATGAAAGCCGGAACGCAGAAAGACTGAGACAAGTAATAAGCGGGTGATAAAGCATTTACAGAGCGACTTTGTGTTAAAAATTTAATTTTTTTGTATAAAATTTTGTTACAAACGGATTTTTTGCTTACCTTTGGGCGTTGAAACCGATGCTAAAGGCAGGCGCAATATCAATTACCCGGTTCGCAGGCAAAACGTGGCAACATAACACTTAAATATTATATGCCGCGGACATCCGCGGCACGCCGACTGGAACAGCGACGCCGCACCCGAATTCGGCTGGCTGGACGAATATGTCAAGACCAAAAACTCCGAGATCTACGACTGGATGAAAGCCAACATGTGCGCGGATTTCGACGTAGAGGACTGGGAGGGTAATATCACTTCCTATAAGAACGTATGGTTCACAGGCTTCCCATTGGCCACTCCCGACATGAACACCATCATCTCCACGCAGGAGAACACGTTCGACTGGAGCACGGAGGCAATGGCATTCGGATTCTGCATGCCGTTCCAGGAGACATCGGGCATCCATGACGTGGCCGGCGAGAGCAACATGACCGTCAAGGCTCAGCGCGGCGGCATGATCGAGCTGCAGGGTGTCCGTGACGTGAAGGTCTATGACGCACAGGGCCGTCTTGTGTATGCCGCCGAAAACATCAACGGTTCGGTCAACACCGGCCTGAAAGGCGTCTGCATCGTACGTGCCACCGGCATGGACGGCGACGTCAAGACCGTCAAGGTGAATTTCTGATCCGATTCGGACTAATCGGACATAACTGGGATGCGCCGGCCGTAAGGATACCGGCGCATCTTTTTCATTTTACATGAAAACAGCTCCAAGGGAGGTCCGAAATATGTTGAAAAACACTGAAACACCGCACATTTTTGGTAAATTGACAAAAAAATTGTAATTTTGCAGTTGCTATTTGCATAAGGGCACCTCGGAGCAACGCAAATCAGCATCAAGATGGAATACAAGCCTCTGTAGTTCAACGGATAGAATAGAAGTTTCCTAAACTTTAGATAGGGGTTCGATTCCCCTCGGAGGTACCCGATATAAACAGGACCAAGAATCGACGACAGCGTGGGAAAGTTTAGCGCATATAAGGTTGATCTCGCCGGCAAAGCCGACGGGCACTACGAGCAGGATTTCGTGATCGACAAGACGTTCTTCGAGAATATGGAGAACAACGACATCCTGTGGTCGGACGTGCATGTCCACATGGACATGGACAAGCGCAACGACGCGTATCATTGCGTGTTCCACTGCAAAGGGAAGCTGCAGATACCGTGCGACCGCTGCCTCGACCCGATGGATCACGAAGTCGACACGGAGTATAAGGTGACTGTAAAATACGGCGACGACTTCGACGACGGCGCAGACAACCTGTTGGTGATACCCTACAGCAACAAGTACCTGAACGTGGCTTACATGCTGTACGACACCATAGTGCTGACCATCCCCATCCGCCATGTGCACGCCCCCGGCAAGTGCAACCGCGCCATGCTCGACGCCCTGCGCAAGCACCGCGGCGCCGGCGCCGACGACACCGACGACGAAGATGTGGAAGATGTACGCGATCAGGCTTGCAGCGAAGCCGAAGCCGACATGAACGAAGATTGACCCCTCCCCTCACGATCAAGATAAACATAATAAAAACTAAATAGAACAATGGCACATCCTAAACGCAGACAATCGCATACCCGTACGGCGAAACGCCGCACCCACGACAAGGCATTGATCCCCACCATCGCACTGTGTCCCAACTGTGGCGCATGGCACGTGTTCCACACTATATGCCCCGAGTGCGGATATTACCGCGGCCGTCAGATCATCGAGAAATAATCCCTCTCCCAACGGCAACACACCTCAAAGCATAAAGCAGAAACCCAGACAGAGACATGACACACGCAAAGATCAGCGGCATAGCATCGTATGTACCTGAGGACATACTCGACAACGAGATGTTGTCGAAAATGGTGGATACCAACGACGAGTGGATCACCACCCGCGTGGGCATAAAGCAGCGCCGCATCCTTAAGGACGAAACCAAAGGCTCGAGCTATATGGGCACCGAAGCCGTCAAGAAACTGTTGGCCCGTACCGGCGCTCAACCCGAAGACATCGAGTTGCTGATATGCGCCACCTCCAATCCGGACTACCGTTTCCCGTCGACAGGATCGATCATAGCGCATGACTCTGGCCTCGTGAACGCATACGCCTACGACATCCAGGCCGCATGTGCCGGTTTCATCGTCTCCATGCAGGCCGCACGCGCCTATATCCAGGCCGGCCTGTACAAGAAGGTGATAGTGGTATGCGCCGAGAAGATGTCGAGCATGACCGACTATCAGGACCGCGCCACCTGCCCGCTGTTCGGCGACGCCGCAGCCGCCGTGCTGATAGAGCCCACCGACGAAAACGTGGGCGTGATGGACGGCGAATTCCATGTGGACGGCGAGGGCCTGCCCCACCTGCTTATGAAGGCCGGTGGATCGGCCAAGCCCGCTACGGAACAGACCGTCAGGGACCGCGAGCATTACGTATATCAGGAAGGCCGAATCGTTTACAAAAACGCCGTGCGCGATATGCTCAGCTCGTCGCAGTCCGTGATGAAGCGCAACAACCTGTCGGTGGACGACGTGGACTGGTTCGTGCCCCATCAGGCCAACCTCCGTATCATCGAGGCCGTGGGCGGTCGCATCGAAATCCCCGAGGAGAAGACCCTGGTCAACATCCAGCATTACGGCAACACGTCGGCCGCCTCGATCCCCTTGTGTCTCGACGAGTTCCGTCACAAGCTCAAGAAGGGCGACCGCATCGTGATGACGGCGTTCGGCGCCGGTTTCACCTGGGGCGCGATGTATCTGGTCTGGGCATTCGATACGCCCGAGGACTGATCCCTCGGAGTTCACTCTCAGCATAACATCAAGAGGGTGTGTCAAAACATAACATTTTGACACACCCTCTATCGCATATTTTGATTCCGGCGCGCGAACATTGCGGCCGCACCTTGGGTTTTATCTATGAGTATGTTCCGTGACCGTACGCCCCGGAACCCATCCACGACATAAAAACCCATACGACTATGAATACAGAAGAAACAACACGGGAAGAAGCCATGATCAACGCCGACGGCATTCCCGCAGCGATAGAAGTTACGACAGAACCCGCGACGCAGGCCGCCGACGTGGCCGAAGGACACCGCGCCGGTTTCGTCAATATTGTAGGCAATCCCAACGTAGGCAAGTCCACGTTGATGAACAAACTGGTGGGCGAACGTCTCAGCATCATCACAAGCAAGGCCCAGACCACACGCCACCGCATCATGGGCATAGTAAACACGCCGGAATACCAGATAGTGTATTCCGACACTCCCGGCGTGCTTAAGCCCAAATACAAGCTGCAACAGTCCATGCTGGAATTCTCCGAAGGAGCCCTCACGGACGCCGACGTACTGGTGTATGTGACCGACGTGGTGGAAGACCCTGAGAAGAACAAGGACTTCCTGGACCGCGTGGCCCAGGAGAAGGTGCCGGTGCTGTTGGTGATCAACAAGATTGACCTGATCAAGAACCAGGCCGACCTTGAGACTCTGGTGGACAAATGGAAAGCCCGTCTGCCAAAGGCCGAGATATTCCCCACATCGGCCACCGAGGACTTCAACGTCAATAACCTGCAGAAACGCATCGTAGAGCTGCTGCCGCCCTCGCCGCCGTTCTTCGGCAAGGACGCGCTGACCGACAAGCCGGCCCGCTTCTTCGTCACCGAGACAATACGCGAGAAACTGCTGCAGGACTACGACAAGGAGATTCCATACAGCGCCGAGGTGATAGTGGAGAAATTCGAGGAAAAGGAGAATTCCATCCACATCATGGCCGTGATATACGTGGAGCGCGACTCGCAGAAGGGCATCATCATCGGCAAGGGTGGCGCCAAAATCAAGAAGGTGGGCATCCAGGCACGCGAGGACATAGAGAAATTCTTCGGCAAGAAGGTGTATCTGGAGCTGTTCGTGAAAGTGGAGAAGGACTGGCGCAACAAGGAGAAGAAGCTGCGCGAGTTCGGATATATGGAATAAGGCGACTCTCAAGGAGTGTAATTCACAACAAGACTGTAACTCACAAGGATTACGATGAGTAAGTTAATAGCAATAGTAGGGCGGCCGAACGTGGGTAAATCGACCCTGTTCAACCGTTTGACGCAGACCCGCAAGGCCATCGTGGACGACACGGCGGGCACCACCCGCGACCGTCAGTACGGAAAGGTGGACTGGTGTGGCCAGGAGTTCTCGATAGTGGATACCGGAGGCTGGGTCGTAAACTCGGACGACGTGTTCGAGGAGGAGATCAACAAGCAGGTGCACATCGCCATAGAGGAGGCGGACGTGATTCTGTTCGTGGTGGACTGCACCACAGGCGTCACCGACCTTGACGACAAGGTGGCGCAGATACTGCGCCGGTCAAAGAAGCCTGTGATAGTGGTGGCCAACAAGGAGGACGTGGGACAGGCCCGCTACAATGTGGCCGAGTTCTACAGCTTCGGACTGGGCGACCCCATCGAGGTGTCGTCGGCCAACGGCTCGGGCACCGGCGACCTGCTGGACGAGATTGTCAAGGACATGCCCGAGAAGGATGACGAGGAGGAAACCGACGAGAATGTGGCAAAATTCGCCATCGTGGGACGCCCCAACGCCGGCAAGTCGAGCCTGATAAACGCCTTCATCGGCGAGGAACGCCACATAGTCACCGATATAGCCGGAACCACCCGCGACTCCATCTATCACAAGTACAATAAATTCGGCTTCGACTTCTACCTGGTCGACACCGCCGGCATACGCAAGAAACAGAAGGTGAACGAGGACATCGAGTATTACTCGGTGATCCGGTCCATCCGCGCCATCGAGGGTTCGGACGTGTGCATCCTGCTGATAGACGCCACGCGCGGCATCGAGGCCCAGGACGGCAACATCTTCGGCCTGATACAGCGCAACAAGAAGGGGCTGGTGGTGTGCGTCAACAAGTGGGACCTGGTGGAGGACCGCAGCCTGGAGGCTCAGAAGCGCTACGAGGACGCCATACGTGGCAAATTCGCGCCTTTCACCGACTTCCCCATCCTGTTCACCTCGGCGCTGACCAAACAGCGCATCTACAAGGTGCTGGAGACGGCCGTGCAGGTTTACGAGAACCGGCGCCGCGTCATTCCGACCGCCAAGCTGAACGAATACATGTTAGAGGTAGTGGCCGAGACGCCGCCGCCTGCCAACAAGGGTAAATACGTGAAGATAAAGTATGTGACAATGCTGAAGGAAGCGATAATACCCACATTCGTATTCTTCTGCAACCTGCCGCAATGGGTCAAGGAGCCCTACCGCCGCTTCCTGGAGAACCGCATCCGCGACCACTGGGACTTCCACGGCACCCCCATCTCCATCTTCATGCGCGAGAAATAATTAAGAACTCGGCGCGTTCAGGATTTCGATCTGCTGGCGCACCGATTCTTCGTGTATGGCCGAGAGAATGACGCGCATGAACTCGGGGTCGAGGCCCATCGTCTCGCCGGCCTGGATGCGCGTGTCCATGATGTCGCAGTAACGGGCGGGCTGCACCGCGAGCATCCGGTGCTCTTTCTTATACCTGCCTATCTCGCGGCTCACTTCCATGCGGCGGTTCAACACATCCAGCAGCTCGCTGTCAATCTTGTCTATCTGACGACGCAGCATGTCGAGGCTTTCGGTGGTGCCGTTCGGCTCGCGCACCACAAGGGCGTCGAGTATACTTTTCAACTGTGCCGGCGTGACCTGCTGCCGGGCGTCGCTCAACGCAGCGTCGGGTTGACAGTGGCTCTCTATTATCAGCCCGTCGAAACCCATGTCGAGGGCCTTCTGCGACAACGGAGCAATCAGTTCCCGCTTGCCTCCGATATGGCTCGGATCGCAGATGATGGGCAGCTGCGGATAGCGGCGGCGCAGCTCCAGAGGAATCTGCCACTGAGGCAGGTTGCGGTACAGTTGCGCGCCGTAAGCGGTGAAGCCTCGGTGTATGGCGCCTAACCGGCGCACTCCGGCGTTGTACAGACGCAGCAACGCGCCTATCCATAGCTCCAGGTCAGGATTGACAGGATTCTTGACCAGCACCGGTCCCCGGAACTTACGCTCGGAGAGCGCGTCGGCTATTTCCTGCACGGCGAAGGGATTGGCCGATGTGCGGGCGCCTACCCACAGAACATCGATACCGCCGTCAAGAGCACATTCCAGATGATGACGGGTGGCTACCTCGGTGGCCGTCAGCATCCCGGTCTCCTCCCTGACGCGGCGCATCCACGGAATGCCGGCCTCACCAACGCCCTCGAAACCGCCCGGGCGAGTGCGCGGCTTCCACAATCCCGCGCGGAATATCCTGATGCCGTCGGCGGCAAGACCTCGCGCCGCGGCCAGCATCTGCTCCTCGCTCTCCGCACTGCACGGGCCTGCTATCACCATCGGGCGCCTCCCTTCCAATGACTCTCCCGAAAACAACGGCTCCAATTCTTTCATTTCGCTATCTGCCATACCCCAAAATTACTGCTTTTCCCGATTTTTTCCAACAAAGTTCCTGATTTTGCCACGTCACTGCAAACTTCTTGCAGCTATTTATAAAAATTTAAGAATAAAAAAGTGCTGAAAATTAGCATTGAGCCGCATTTTATTGTAACTTTGTGAATGCAAAGATGTCTGACCTGTCGGATGTTTCCGACCAGTGCTGACACCACACGAATAGATAACTAAATAATACGAAATATATGGCAGTAAAAAAGAAAACCTCCAAGGAAGCGGCCAGTGGTCCGTTGAACGACCGCGCGCAGAAGCTGAAGGCTTTGGGAGTGACCATGGAGCATCTTGAGAAGGATTTCGGCTCGGGCGCGGTGATGTGCCTGGGCGACGACAAGATACAGAATGTGGAGGCCATCTCCACCGGTTCGTTAGGACTTGACTATGCCCTTGGTGTTGGCGGCGTGCCCCGCGGCCGAATCACCGAGATATACGGTCCGGAATCGTCGGGTAAGACCACCCTGGCCATCCACGTGATAGCGGAGGCCCAGAAGGCAGGCGGCATCTGCGCCATCATCGACGCCGAGCACGCCTTCGACCGTTTCTATGCCGAGCAGCTCGGCGTGGACGTGAATAGCCTGTGGATAGCGCAGCCCGACAACGGCGAGCAGGCCCTGGACATCGCCGAGCAGCTGATCAACTCGGGCGCCATCGACGTACTGGTGGTTGACTCCGTGGCCGCGCTGACCCCCAAGGCCGAGATCGAAGGCGAAATGGGCGACAAGAACGTGGGTCTGCACGCGCGCCTCATGTCGCAAGCCATGCGCAAGCTGACCGGCGTAATCTCCAAGACACGCACCTGCTGCATCTTCATCAACCAGATACGCGAGAAGATAGGCGTGACCTTCGGCAACCCCGAAGTGACCACCGGCGGCAACGCGCTGAAGTTCTATAGCTCGGTGCGCATCGAGATACGTCCCAGCAGCGTCATCAAGAAGGACGATACCCCCATCGGCCGTCTGGCCAAGGTGAAGGTTGTGAAGAACAAGGTGGCGCCTCCCTTCATGAAGGCCGAGTTCGACATCATGTTCGGCGAGGGCATCAGCCGTTCGGGCGAGATCGTGGACCTTGGCGTGGAATACGGCGTGCTCAAGAAATCCGGAGCCTGGTTCAGCTATAACGGCAGCAAGTTAGGACAAGGACGCGACGCCGTCAAGAACGTGATAGCCGAGAATCCCGAACTGGCCGAGGAGCTGTCGAAGCTCATCATAGCCAAGATGAACGAGGCGCGCGACGCCAAGCGCAAGCCGGGCAATCCGTTCCTGCCCAATCCCGACGCCAAGCGTGTGGAGGAAGATATAGAGCGCGAGGACGAATCGCTGCTCGACCGCGAGGCAGCCGATTCCGACGCGCCGGAAGACCTGTTCGGCGACGACTTCGACGACATCGACATCGGAAAGTAAAAGAGAGTAGCTACAATAGCTAAGGTAGCTATAATAGCTACAGAGCACACAGACGCGCTTCCGTCAATATGACGGAAGCGCGTTTTGCACATTTAAGAAAAAAAGATTAATTTTGTAACTGAGAAGCAACGACTTGCGGCGCGGAGGGAGTCCTTAGCGCTCCAAACGTGATATAAAGGCATGAAGATTAAGCAGATATATAACCCCAAGAAGGTATACGACGGATGGTTTGAGAGTTACTTCATCAAGCCGTGGATACGTCACTACGCCGACTTTGTGCACGGAGAGAGTGCGGGCGACTGCCTGCGTTCGCTTCTGGCATGGCTGGTGATGACGCTTGGTCTGGCCGGTCTGCTTATGGGCCTGGTGGGCCTGATGGGTCCGGAGGTGGGCTTCGCGTGCCTGAAATGGTTAGGCATAGCCTGGCTCGCAGCCTCGGCGATTCCCTTCATCGCGTTGCTGGCGCGCACGTTCAACGGTGCCGAGGCGCAGCCCCGACATCCCAAGTTCTTAGGCATCGACTCGCTGACCGTGCTCAGCGCGCTGCTGTTCTTCATATTCGGTGTGCTGCTGATGTACACCACCCTTCATTCCGAAACGCTTCACGCCCCTGCCGGTACGCCTGAAGACGACGAAAAAGTTGCGACCGACACCGTCTACGAGGAGGCCCTGTTCACATATCAGAATCCGGTGATAGACACCACCGCAACCGTGGCGGACACTATGACCGATCTGTCCGACCCCGACCTTGTGACGCCCGACGAGAGTTTTGATCCCACCATCGAACCCGACCCGTCGAATCCGACTCCGCAGGATACGGTCAATTACTTCTGACAACGAATATAAACGAAAACAAAGGAGACAAGATATAATGGCAAACCATGAACTGAGCGAGCAAGAGATAGTTCGCCGCAACAGTCTGAAAGCGTTACGCGACATGGGCTTGGAGCCCTATCCGGCCGCGGAATTCCCGGTGACGGGCCACAGCGCTGAAATCAAAGAGAACTTCAACGACGACGCGGAGGCGCGTCAGGTCAGCATAGCGGGCCGTGTGATGTCGCGCCGCATCATGGGCAAGGCTTCGTTCATGGAGCTGCAGGATTCCGAAGGCCGCATCCAGGTGTATGTGAGTCGTGACGACCTCTGTCCCGGCGAGGACAAGGAGATGTACAACACGGTGTTCAAGAAGCTGCTGGACATAGGCGACTTCGTGGGCATCACCGGCGAGGTGTTCCGCACCAAGACAGGCGAGATTTCGGTACACGCCCGCTCGCTGACGCTGCTCAGCAAGAGCCTGCGCCCGCTCCCCATCGTCAAGATGAAGGACGGCGTGGCATACGACGCCTTCACAGACCCCGAGTTGCGCTACCGCCAGCGTTACGTAGACCTGGTGGTGAACCCCGGCGTGCGCGACATATTCATCAAGCGCACCAAGATGTTCAATTCGATGCGCCAGTACTTCAACGAACACGGATTCCTGGAGGTGGAGACCCCGGTGCTTCAGGCCATCCCCGGCGGCGCGGCGGCGCGTCCGTTCATCACGCACCACAACGCGCTGGACATCCCCCTCTACCTGCGCATCGCCAACGAGCTATACCTGAAGCGCCTTATCGTGGGCGGATTCGAGGGCGTGTACGAGTTCAGCCGCAACTTCCGCAACGAGGGCATGGACCGCACCCACAACCCCGAGTTCACCTGCATGGAGATATACGTGTCGTACAAGGACTATAAGTGGATGATGAACTTCACGGAGAAGATGCTGGAGAAGATAGCCCTGGACGTGAACGGCACCACCAAGGTTCAGTTCGGCGACCATGAGATAGACTTCAAGCCCCCGTATCCCCGCGTCACCATGCGCGACGCCATCCTGGAGCACACAGGCTTCGACATCAACGGAAAGAGCGAGGAGGAGCTGCGCGACTTCGCCCGCAACAACGGCATCGAGGTGGACAACACCATGGGCAAAGGCAAGCTCATAGACGAAATCTTCGGCGAGAAATGCGAAGGCAAGTACATCCAGCCCACGTTCATCATCGACTATCCGGTGGAGATGTCGCCCCTTACGAAGCGTCACCGCGAGAATCCGGAGCTTACCGAGCGCTTCGAGCTGATGGTGAACGGCAAGGAGCTGGCCAACGCATATTCCGAGCTCAACGACCCGATCGACCAGTACGAGCGCTTCGTGGAGCAGATGAAACTGGCCGACAAGGGCGACGACGAGGCCATGGTGATAGACTCCGACTTCATCCGCGCGCTTGAATACGGCATGCCACCCACATCGGGAATGGGCATCGGCATGGACCGTCTGGCCATGCTGATCACCGGCCAGTCCACCATTCAGGAAGTGCTTCTGTTCCCGCAAATGCGCCCCGAGAAAAAACAGCAGAGCGCCGACGCCCCGCAGGAGGAAACACCCAAAGCATAACCGGCGATGGACTCGATGGGGAAAGTCGCGGTTATAGGCAGCGGCAGCTGGGCCACGGCACTGGCCAAGCTGTTGCTGAACAACTGCAGTCGCATCGGATGGTATTTCCATCGTCAGGACCGCATCGACGAATTCATTCGTAACGGCCGTAACCCGATGTACCTTACCGATGTGGAGTTCGACACGCACCGTATCGACTTCACGTCGGACATCAACGAGGCGTGCGGCAACGCCGACACGCTGCTGATAGTGGTGCCGTCGCCCTATCTGCTCCAGACTCTGGACGGCATCACCGAGGACATCAGCGAGAAGAACGTGGTGTCGGCCGTGAAGGGGATAGTGGGCGACACGGACATGATCGTCACGGACTTTATGCGCGAGCGCTTCGGCTGCCGCGAGGACCGCACATTGGTGATAGGGGGCCCGTGCCACGCCGAGGAGGTGGCCTTGGGACGCCTGTCGTACCTCACCATCGGATGCCATGACGAGACACGCTGCCGCGATTTCGCCGGTCTGCTGGCAGGCAAGAAGATGCGCACCATCCTGAGCCAGGACGTGAACGGCATCGAGTACGCCGCCGTGCTCAAGAACGTGTATGCCATCGCCGCCGGCATAATCAGCGGCATGAAGACGGGCGACAATTTCCTGGCCATGACCGTGTGCAACGCCATCCGCGAGATGGAGCGTTTCGTGGACTCCGTGGCTCCGGTGCCGGGCCGCGACATCTGCCGCTCGGCTTACCTGGGCGACCTGCTCGTAACAGCATATTCCAAGTTCAGCCGCAACCATTTCTTCGGCTCCATGATAGGCCGGGGCTACAGCGTCAAGGCCGCGATGATGGAAATGGAGATGGTGGCCGAGGGTTACTACGGCACCCGCTGCATACACCGCATCAACCAGAACGGCCCGAAGGTGGACATGCCCATCCTCAACGCCGTGTACCGCATACTGTACGAGAACGAAAATCCCTCACAGGCCATCAAGCCGGCGGCCGCCTCGTTCACGTAAGTTAATAATCGGTAAAAACGCGACCCGGAGCGCATTGACACCGTGCCGTCGGTGTTATTACTGATACACATTGACATTGAAATTACTATTGTATAAAAATCATAATTATGAGAAGCATTGAATTGAACATCGACGATGCGAAATATTTCGCCGAGAAGGAATACGAGGCGCTGGGTGCCGAGGCAACGGCCGCACTGACCACACTGGAGGAAGGCACAGGCGCCGGCAACGATTTCCTGGGCTGGCAGAAGCTTCCGAGCGAGACACCGGCCGAACTGGTGGAGCGCATCGAAAAGACGGCAGCACGTCTGCGTCAGAACTGCGACTACGTGGTATGCGTAGGCATCGGCGGCTCCTATCTCGGCGCCAAGGCCGTGAACTCCGCGCTGGCCGACAACTTCGAGTTCTATTATGCACCCAATCCCGGCGAACCCAAGGTGCTGTATGCCGGCCAGAACATCAGCGAGGACTATACCGCACAGCTGGAGAAGCTGCTGACAGGCAATCGCTTCGGCATCATCGTGATCTCCAAGTCCGGAACGACTACCGAGCCGGCCATCGCTTTCCGTATCCTGAAGGAGAAGCTGGAGAAGGAGCAGGGCAAGGAGAAAGCCAAGGACCTGATCGTGGCCATCACCGACGAGAAGAAGGGCGCGCTGCGCACCATGGCCACGAACGAGGGCTTCGAGACATACGTGATTCCCGACAACGTGGGCGGACGTTTCTCGGTGCTGACCCCCGTAGGCTTGCTGCCCATCGCCGTAGCCGGCCACGACATCAAGCTGCTGCTGAAGGGTGCCGCCGACATGGAGAACACCACTCTGCACGCATCTCCCTCCAACCCCGCGCTGACATACGCACGCCTGCGCAACGCATTGTACCGCAGCGGCAAGAAGATCGAATTGCTCGTCAACTTCGACCCGCGTCTTCACTACTTCTCGGAGTGGTGGAAGCAGCTGTACGGCGAGAGCGAGGGTAAGGACGGCAAGGGCATCTTCCCCGCAAGTGTTGACTTCACCACCGACCTGCACTCCATGGGACAGTGGATTCAGCAGGGCGAGCGCAGCATCTTCGAGACCGTGATATCCGTGGCCAAGCCCAGCGTGGAGCGTCGCATCCCCGAGGATAAGGAGAACCTGGACGGCATCAACTACCTGGCCGGCAAACGCATCGACGAGGTGAACAAGATGGCCGAACTCGGCACCAAGATGGCCCATGTGGACGGCGGTGTGCCCAACATCCGCATCGAGATCGAGCAGGTGGACGAGTACAGCCTCGGCCAGCTCATCTACTTCTTCGAGAAGGCCTGCGGCATCAGCGGCTATATGCTGGGTGTCAATCCCTTCAACCAGCCCGGCGTGGAGTTCTACAAATCCAACATGTTCAAGCTGCTGAAGAAACCCGGCTACTGCTAAGACGCGCGGAAGACTACGGCGGAGCTGAAGCTCCATGCCGCAACCAACCCACACGACACAAAGCAAAAGCAACGAAATAAAAAATGCCTCGGAGCTACATGCTCCGGGGCATTTTTTATTTCGGGATTAATCAGGATTAATCAGGATTAATCAGGATTAATCAGGATTAATCGAGACGCAACCTGTGTGATTAGCGCGACAGCTTCAGCACCATGTCGTTGCGGGCGTTGTAGAAGCCCAGGGAGCCGTCGGCCAGACGGCCGTAGCCGGTGACGGTGGGAAGCAGGGCGGACAGGGTCTGTTCGGTGCTCATGTCGGGGCATGCCATACGCGTGGACATGGCCTGGCCGAACGTGATGGCCGTGTAGTCGGTGGTGAAGTCACCTGACAGATTGTTGCAGCCGGTCTCGCAGAAGTATTTGCCGTTCCTGTCGAACGTTACGGTGCGCGGTTCGTCGGCGGTCTGCTTCACATCCTTGCCGTCGAGCTCGGTGATGCGCCATTTGCCTTCCAGCGTGGCGATGGAATAGTCCTGGTATCCCTTGCGGAGCACCATCACCTTGTTGCCGCCACAGGTCAGGGCCACTTCGTTGGCCTTACGCAGACCCACATATCCGGTGGTGTTCTCCAGCGCACGCTTCATGGCGTCCTCGGTGCTCATGTCGGGACATGCCATCATGGTGGAGGCAACTTTACCGAAAGTCAGGTTGCCTGCCGGCAGATCCTTGTTGAAGCTGCACATCAGCTGGTTGCAGCCTGTGGTGGCCACGGCCCTGCCGTTCATTACGTCGAACGATATGGTGGGACCCTGGCCGTCGGCTCCGGGTGTCACGGCGTTGCCGTTTACGCTTATCACGTTCCATTTGCCCGACAGACCGCCCAGGTCGATGGTCCGGGTGCTACAGCCCGTCGTCAGCATCAGCGCGCATAGCGCCATTCCGATTGTTATGCTCTTTTTCATGTCTTTTTTCTGCATTTTGTGTGTTCTCTATTGTGTGTTCTCTAATAAGACAATGCAACTCCGCAAAAGGTTGAATCCCGGGTAATAAAAAAGAGAGGCGGCCGTAGCCGTCTCCCCTTATATATAAAGAGCTGTATGTTTCGATTACTGGATGTAGGACAGGTTTAGACCGGTGAACTCCAGGTCGTTCTGGGCGCGCTTCAGCAGGGAGGGGTCGAGCTTGACGGCCTGCTTCAGGTTCTGGATGGCGCTGTTCTGCGAGCCTGTGCGCGCTGCGGTCACGGCCTTCAGATAGTATGTAGTGGCGTTGGGAGCCTTGATGTCGTCCAGAATCTTGTTTGCTGCGGTATAGTTCTTGGCCAGGATGTTTGCGACGGCGGCGTTGTTGGTCTTAACGTCTCCGAAAGCGTTGAGCGCCTTCTGGAGGTCACCCTGATTCATGTAATATGTACCCATGGCGTCGGCGCTTTCAGGCACGCCAGCGGCAGCTCCGAAGTATTCGTTAGCCTTGCTCATGTCGTTGTTGATCATGGATACCAGACCCATGTTCATCAACGGCTCCTTGGCCTTGGGATTGATACGGAGGGCCTGCTGCCAGTTGGCTGCGGCGCCGCTGTAGTCGCCTGCGACATACTGGGTGTCGCCCAGGTTGTTGAACGCGCGGTAATCCTCGGGATGAAGCTCGGCGGTGCGGTTGTAAACCTCCATCTTCTTCATGTTGTCGTTGGTAAGAGTGGCGATGTACAGCATCTCGTCAACGGTCAGCTTCTGAGGATCGTTGTTGAACAAGTTCACCAGTTCCTGGTCGGACTTGCCGATGGTGTTGATGGTGGCCATCACGCGGCTATAACGCAGCTGAGGCAGAATCTGGTCGGCGAGCTCGTCGAATACCGACGACAGATTGCGGATCTCACGCTCGCGGTCCTGGGGATCGGGATACATGCGCAGCACGGACAGAATCAGGTCCTTGTCCTGGATGTTGCTTTTCTCTACCAGTTTCTCGAAGCCTTCCCAGTCCTCGGGGGTGAAGCTGGAGGTGAGTTCGCCGAATTCGGTGATGCGGTCCTTCTTCAGCTGGTTCTCCATATAGCTGGTGGTGTTCTTCTCGCGCTTCTCGGCCAGGCTGGTATTGAATTCCAGCGAGCCTTCGGGGCTGGCGAACGAGTTGATGGTGATGCCGGCGATTTCCTGGTTGGCGGCCTTGTTGGCCTCCATCAACTTCTTGTTCAGGTCGATGTAGTCGGCCTTGTCAATCTGGTTGTTGCGGATGTTGGCCTGATTGATCAGAAAGTGAATGTCGGCGCTGTATTTCTCGGTGATCACCTTCTGGAAGTTATCCTTGGCTACAGCGGGAGTCACGCTCTTGCCGTTGGCCAGTGTGGAAGTGGCGATCACACCGTAACCCACCTTGACGCGGGGCAGTTTGTAGGTCTTGCCTTTCTGGTCTACGTTAAAATCCAGATACAGGTCGGAGTGAGCCATCTCGGGACGGTAGGGAATGGTGAAGGGAATGGTCACCATGCCGCCGTTGACGTAGCTTACCTCCTGGCCGTTGGCGCGGACGTCCTCGCCCTGGAACACTACCGGAGTGGCCGTGGCCTCGCTGGTGGAGCCTCCGTTGGTCCATTGCAGCACGGGCACTGCCGTAACCTTGGCGTTCTTAACCATGAATTTGGCGGGAATCGAGCCCTTGATGGTACCCGGTACGCTCTGCCCTACTGTCTCCAACGGTGTGGGAACCGTAGTGAAGTAATCACTCTGGAACTGCTGTAGCTTCTTGCTGCAACCCCCTGCTACCAGGGCGCATCCTACTGCAGCCACCATTAATACACTTTTGTTCATAGACTATGATTTGTTTAAACGTTCTGTCAGTTCTCCATCGTCTGCATACTGTCGCCACGCTCCATGCAATGCCTGCTTTGAGCGTTTCGCGCCCCCCTTTTTAACTTAACTGCACTAACGGATGGTAAAGATACAGAAAATTCACGAACCGACAAAATCAAACATACCCTTATGCCAAAATTTCTCGTTGAAGAACCATCGGCCGCCGGCCAACGTCATGACCCACATCAATTCAATCAAAGCATTTTAAGGCAGAAAAAACTCCGTTCAGGTCTTTGACGGAATAAAATATGAGAATGGCGAATCTTTTTGACACATAAGCTTGTACAATAGTTCGTTAAAAAATTATTCATAGGCTAAGCGGCATCCACCGCCAAGCCAAAGAGTTCTTTGACAAGTTTAGCATTTAAAGTC
>CADBNR010000054.1 GCA_902796035.1 uncultured Bacteroidales bacterium
ACTTGGCGATAATCACCAAAAAGACCTTTGAAGGAAAGAAAAGTAATCAAAAATATAAATTCGTGTTAAAAGTAAACACACTCTAAACAATGTTTACAAAAGTGCTCTTTAGAAAAAGCACTTTTGTGGTAAAAATGCTCTCCGGAGAAAGCACTTTTGAAAATCAGGGTACATTAATAATGTGTTAACAATATGTTACGAGACGAAAAAAATTTTAATAATTGCAAAATTATCCATAAATTTGCAAACTGACAACCGTGTGCGCAGGTTATACCTTAACCATGCGTGCATTATGATGCATCTAATTACCTGAAAACAAAAAAAACACAAAGACTATGGACAGATATAACGAGGCCATCAAGGCCAGCAAAGTGACTGAAGACGACGCCCTGGTGGCTGACGCAGTCGCAAAGATAGTGGAGAAAGCCCCGCAGTACGCGAGCCCCGAAGTATATAAGTTTCTATTGAACTCGATAGATCTGACCACCCTCAGCACCGAGGATTCGGAGCGCAGCGTGGCCAAGTTCACCAACCGTGTCAATGATTTTGACGCCGAATATCCGCAGTACGGCCACGTGGCCGCCATCTGTGTCTATTCCAATTTCGCCGAGGTGGTGAAGGATCACCTTGACGTGGAGGGCGTTGACGTATGCGTTGTGGCCGGCTGTTTCCCGTCGAGCCAGACATTTACAGCCGTAAAGGTGGCCGATGTGGCTTTGGCCGTAGCCTCCGGAGCGCAGGAGGTTGACGTAGTGCTGAACATCGGCATGTTCCTTGACGAGAACTACGAGGAACTGTGCGACGAGCTGATCGAGCTGAAGAACACCGCCAAGGACGCCAAACTGAAGGTAATCCTCGAGACCGGATGCCTGAAGACGGCGGCCGCCATCAAGCGCGCTTCGATACTGTCCATGTACTGTGACGCCGACTTCATCAAGACCTCGACGGGCAAGATCTACAAGGGCGCCAGTCTGGAGGCCGCTTACGTGATGTGCCGGTGCATCAAGGAATACTACGAGCAGACAGGCCGCAAGGTAGGCTTCAAGGCGGCGGGCGGCGTTCGCACCACCGAGGATGCCCTGAACTATTACGCCGTGGTGAAGGAAGTGCTCGGCGACGAATGGCTGAATCAGGACCTGTTCCGTCTCGGTGCATCCAGCCTGGCCAACGCAGTTCTGTCCAGCCTCGAAGGAAAGGAAGTGAAATTCTTCTGATACGCCGGGCCAAAACCGGAACTCTACAATAATCCTTAACCTTAACCGGAACAAAGACATCATGCGAAGACTGATAACTGCGCTGATAGTGTCGCTGGCTCTGACAGGAGCCGCAGGGCAGCTCGCGGCCAAGAAGATAGCCACATACGGAGTGGCCTTCTATAACCTTGAGAACCTGTTCGACACCATCAACAACAACGGCAAATACGACAAGGAGTTCAGTCCCGAAGGCTCGTACCGCTGGGACGGCAAGAAGTACTGGTCGAAGATCAAGAACATAGGATACTCCATCTCGCAGATGACTACGCGCACCACGCCCGACGGGCCGGCCGTGATAGGAGTGAGCGAGATAGAGAACATCACCGTGCTGCAGGATCTGGTGAAGGATCCGCAGATCAAGGACCGTAACTACGGCATCATCCACCACGACAGCCCCGACCGCCGAGGCGTGGACGTAGGCCTGTTGTACAATCCGAAGTTCTTCCGCCCGCTGCGCACCACCAACCATGTGCTGACCATCGACTCGATGCCGTGGTTCAAGACCCGCGACCAGATGTGCGTTGTGGGCCTGCTGGGCAACAAGGTGACGGGCTACAGCCGCGTGGCCGTGATAGTGAACCACTGGCCCAGCCGCCGCGGAGGTGAGAAGCAGAGCAGCTATCTGCGCGAGGCCGCAGCAAAGCTGACCCGCTCCATAGCAGACTCCCTGTATAAGATTGACCCCAAGATAGGCGTCATCGTGATGGGCGACCTCAACGACGACCCGCACAACAAGTCCGTGGCCGAGACCTTAGGCGCTGTGAAGCATATAGACAAGACCGAGGCCGGCGGATTCTTCAATCCATTCTGGGAGAAACTGGACAAGGGCATCGGCTCCTATATATATCGTGGAGGCTGGGACCTGTTCGACCAGATAATCGTGAACAAGAACATAGTGGACGGAGCCTGCGGCGTGAAATACTACGGCGCCGAGGTGCTGAACAAGGCGTTCCTGCTGCAGCAGGACGGCCAGTACAAGGGCTATCCCCTCCGCACCTTCTCGTCCGGAGCCTGGACCAACGGCTATTCCGACCACCTTCCGACCGAGATATTCCTGACCCAGGAAATAGACTGACTCAAGAAATAGACTGACTCAAGAAATAGATTTACAATAACATGCGAACAAGACTGACAATATCGCTGCTGATCGCCCTGGCATTCCAGGGGATAGCGGCCACGGGAGTCAAGGGCACGCTGGTGGACGCCAAGAGCGGCGCGCCGGTGGGCAACGCCAATGTGGTGTTGAGCGACCAGGCTCTCTTTGTGACCAGCGGCTCGGACGGCGTGTTCACCATCTCCAACGCCCAGCAGGGCAAGGATGTGCTGGAAATCATAGCCTCAGGCTACGAGGATGCATACGTGGACGTGAACATAGTGGCCGGTATGGTGAACAACCTGGGCGACATCAAGCTGACGCCCGCCGGTTTCGACGCCCCGGCCCTCGATTCCGAGAATTATCTTTTCAATGAGGAGGACCTTCTGGACGATGAGGGTCTGAGCCAGAACATCGGTACTATCCAGGGAGCCACGGACGATGTTTATTACCAGGCCGCCAACTATAAGTTCAGCACCATGCGCTTCAGGCTGCGTGGCTACGAGCAGCAGTGGCAGTCGGGCTACGTGAACGGCTTCAACTTCAACGACGCCATGCGCGGCCGCTTCAACTACTCGCAGTTCGGCGGCATGACGTCCAGCGCGTTCCGCTCGCGCACCACCGACCTCGGCATGTCGGCGGCGGCCTACGGCTTCGGCGACATAGGCGGCGCCACCAACATCACCACCTACGCCTCGCAGTTCGCCCCCGGATGGCGCGGAAACCTGTCGTACACCAACTCCAACTATATGCTGCGCGCAATGCTGCAGTATTCCACCGGACTCAACAAGCACGGCTGGGCGTTCACCGCTTCCATCATAGGCCGTTACGCTCCGGAGGGCGTGATAGAGGGTACGTTCTACAACAGCTTCGGTTACTTCCTGTCACTGCAGAAGGTGTTCAACGACAAGCACAGCCTCAACATCTCCACATGGGGAGCGCCCACGCAGCGCGCCACCAATGCCGCAGCCACACAGGAGGCTTACGACCTGGCCGGCTCAAACCTCTATAACCCCAGCTGGGGTTACCTGAACGGCAAGAAGAAAAGCTCGCGTATAGTGGAGAGCTTCGATCCCACCGTGCTGGTAAACTGGATATGGAAACCCAAGATGGGCGTACAGCTCAACACCGGCGCCGGATTCCGCAGCTCCAACTATTCAAGCTCGGCCATACAGTTCTATATGGCGCCCGATCCCAAACCGGACTATTACCGCAACCTGCCCAGCTACTATAAGCCGACGGCCGACCGCGACCTGGAACCCGACCTGTTCGCCGCGCAGCTCGCACAGCAGCAGTATGTGGCCGACTGGTGGGGCGGCGACAAGGCCCACCGTCAGATCAACTGGGACAACATCTATCAGACCAACCTGATGAACTGCATCCAGTATGACCGCAACCCGGAACTGCGGGGACAGTCCAGCTATATATTGGAGGACCGTCACAGCAACTTTAACCAGTGGATGCTGAACTCATACCTGGATTACCGTCTCAGCGACATCATGACGTTGCAGGGCGGTCTCAGCTTCGACTATACCAACGGCCATTACTACAAGACCGTCCGAGACCTGTTGGGCGGCGAGTTCTGGCGCGATGTCGACAATTTCTCCGAGCGTGACTTCGCCGGCGACGAGAACATCATGCAGAACGATATGCGCAACCGCGACCGCAAGGTCGGTAAGGGCGATGTGTTCGGTTACGACTACAATATCCACAACTATCATGGCCGCCTGTGGGTGCAGAACCAGATCAACACCCAGCACTTCAACGTGAACTATGCGCTGGAGTATAACCTGATCAGCTTCATGCGTCACGGAAACATGCAGAATGGCCGCGCGCCATTTAATTCCTACGGCAACGGCAAGACGCATACCTTCAATACCGGCGCACTCAAGGCCGGCGTGACATACAAGATAGACGGACGCAACTACATCACGGCCCACTTCGGACTCGGTAACCGTGCCCCGCTTCCCTACGACGCTTACGTGTCGCCCCGCACCAAGGACGATGCCGTAAAGAACCTCGAGACCGAGAAATACATCAGCGCCGACCTTTCATACACCTGGAACTACAAGAACTTCCGCGGTAGCCTCACCGGATTCATCACCCACAACTGGGACGGCCTGAAGCGCTCCAACTTCTACGACTACCAGGCCAACTCCTTCATGAACTACGCCATCAGCGGCATGGAGACCGAGTATAAGGGTATAGAGCTGGGTATGGAGTACAAGATACTGAGCAACCTGTCGGTGACTTTCGCCGGCACCTACGCCCGCTATCAGTACAAGAACAACCCGATGGGTATTCGCAGCTACGAGAACGGCGCGGAGGCCGACATCGAAAAGAGACTGTACTATAAGAACTACCGTATCGGCGGCACACCGCAGCAGGTTTACTCCATAGGAGTGAACTACAACATCAAGCAGTGGTTCTTCGAGGCCAACGCCCAGTGGTTCGGCGACACATGGTTCGAGATTTCGCCCGCACGCCACGAGGAGATGCCCGACCTGTGGAAATTCTGCTCGTCGGAGGCCGACTACATCAGCCGTCGCGACGCCATAGCACATCAGGACAAGCTGAACTCCGAATGGGTGGTCAACCTGTCGGTGGGCAAGATTATCTACACGAAGTTCGGTTCGCTGAACTTCAACCTCAGTGTGAACAACCTGCTGAACAACCGCAACATTCAGACCGGCGGCTGGCAGGAAGGTAAGTTCGACTATACCAACTACGACGTGAACAAATTCCCCAACAAGATCTGGTACGCCCAGGGCATTCGCGTGTTCTTCAACGTGGGCATCCGCTTCTAAGGAACAGACCATAAACATATAAGACAATGAAAATAAGCAAGATCATATATACGATGGCTCTGTTGGCAGGCATGGGCCTGGTGTCGTGCAACGACGAACTGGCTGAGCCTCCCATCCCGGAGCCCGACGGCGGTGCCATCGGCCTCGGCACATGGGAAGTGCCGATGACGGCGGCGCAGGCGCTGACCGGATTCGTCAACGACTCCATCGCCGAGCCGTGGGTGACCGGATACATAGCCGGATACATCAACACCGACGTAAGCAACGTTCTGTCGGAGGCAACATTCGGCGTGCCATCTGAAACCGAGCCCTGCACAGTGGCTACCAACATGCTGATTACATCGCGTAATCCGGAAACCATTACCGACGAGGCCCCGCTGACATGGGAGGAATGCGCCAGCGTGCAGCTGCCCAGCGGCCCCGTGCGCAACGCGTTGAACCTGAAGGATCATCCCGACAACCTGTATAAGCTCGTGACCCTGCGCGGCACCACCGGTTCGAAATACTGCGGCGTCTACGGCGTCCGCTCCGTTTCGGACTATGAATGGGGCGACAAGGGCAAGGAACCCGTCAACACCGACGTCCCCGCAGTGCGCTATCTGTGGCAGGGCTTCGACACGTCCACGGACCTGAACACCTACAAGGCCGAGGGCTGGAAGGTGCTGACCGTAAGCGGCAACGTACTGGGCTGGGGCATCGCCCAGAACGGCAACAACAATTACATCGTGGCCAGCGCATACAACGCCACGGCCAACGGCGGCCCGTACGAGGACTGGCTGGTAAGCCCGGCGGTAAATCTGGACCAGAGCGTGGAGAAGACAGCGTCGTTCAGCATACGCGCCGGATACAAGGCCGACGACTCCACCTTAGAGGTATGGCTGATGCAGGACGGCGAGCCGGCACGTAAACTCGACGCCGACATCCCCGAGGCTCCCGCCGACGGTTACAGCGACTGGGTGACATCCAAGATCGACCTGTCGGAGCTGAGCGGCGACATCAAGATTGCATGGCGCTATTACAGCGCCCACGGAGGCGCCAATTGCACGGCATACTGTCTGGACAACGTGAACATAGGTGGTGCTCCCGAAGTGATATACACCGGCCTTGACGGCGCGGCATCCAGCATCAACTGGACATACGACAACATCAACCTGGGCGGCCTCACTTCCGTATGGAGCTGGACCGAGCGCAACGGCGGACACTATCTGTACGGCACGGCATACGTTGGCGGCGCACACGAGGCTCTGGCATACGCAATCTCGCCCGAAATCGACCTGACGGGCAAGACTAACATCACCCTGCAGTTCGAACATACAGCAAACTATCAGCGCAACATACGGCAGCTGTGCAAGTTGGTGGTGCGTGAGGCCGGAACAACGGAATGGACCGAACTGACCATCATAAACTGGCCTACGGCAGGAAACTGGAATTACGTCAAGTCCGGCGAAATCGACCTCTCCGCTTTCGAGGACAAGAAAGTTCAGGTCGGATTCAAGTACGCTTCTACGGCAAGTGCCGCCGATTCATGGCAAATACGCAATCTCCAAATCACCGGTAAGTCTAAATAAGTACGAAGATGAAAAGATATAAGATAATCACACTCGGCATAGGGGCGCTGGCTTTGGCTGCGGGCATGACCGCCTGCCAGGCCGACATGGACACGCCGGATCTCCAGGTGCCGGAGGCTACCATCCAGCCCAACATGACCATCGCCGAACTCAAGACCGAGTTCCAGAACAAGACGGAGCTTGTAGGTCTGAAGGAGGATGGATCGCACTACATCATACACGGTCGCGTGGTGTCGTCGGACGCCTCGGGCAATATCTATCAGAATCTGGTGGTGCAGGATGAGACCGCCGCGCTGACGTTCTCAATACGTCAGGGCAGCATGTACACCAGCTACCGTCTGGGTCAGGAAGTGGTGGTAGACATGACCGGCCTTTATATCGGTTATTACCGCGGTCTGCAGCAGGTGGGCGCCCCGGGCGATCCTTACGACGGTGCGCCGCAGCTGGGCTTCATGGCCTACGACAACTGGCTGGGACATGCCGAGAAAACGGGTCTACCCAACCCTGACACCAAACTTGTGACATACGACGAGCAGTGGCCCGCCGACAATATGTACTGCATCTCGCTCACGCTGCCTATCTCGCAGGGCGATCTGATCCGCCTGCAGAGCCAGCTGGTGGAGATACGTAACGTCAGCTTCTCCGGCGCAGGCAAGCTTACATACGCGCCCAAGCAGGAGACCGTGTCTCGTTACATCAAGAACGAGTCCGGCGACTCGATCGCCGTGCGTAACTCCGGCTACAGCAACTTCTACAACGACACACTGCCCGTGGGCACCGGCAATGTGCGCGGTATTCTGGGTTACTACGGCGACTCATGGCAGCTGACGCTGCGCGACCGCAGCGACGTCATGATCAGCTCGAAGGGTATGGAAAAAGATCCCTTTACCGTCGAGAATCTGCTCAGCGGAGACTACAACATGCGCGAAGGCTGGGCAACGGGTTACATCGTCGGTTCCGTCAAGGCCGGCGAGACAGCCACTGCAGCCGACAAGGTGATATTCGGCAAGGACGCCGAGCTGGACAACAACCTGCTGATAGCCGACGATCCCGAATGTACGGATTTGTCCAAATGCGTCACCGTTGACCTGACACAGGGTTCCTGGCTACGCCGATATGCCAACCTTCTTGACAATCCCGACGTTTACAAGAAAAAGCTGAGCGTGCTCGGTACGGTAGGCACGTATCTGGGAACTATCGGTATGACCGACTGTCCCGGAACAGCCGGTACTTTCGCCATAGAAGGCGTGGACATCAAGGTGCCCACCGGCGATTTCAAGGAAGTGTACCACGGTCTGCTCGAGTCCGCCACTTCATGCGACTGGACATTCGACAATGTGATTATGAACTCGCCGGTGACCCATGTATGGTCGTGGCGTGATTACAACGGCAAATATTACCTGAACGGAAGTGCATACGTGGGAGGCGCCAACTACGAGGCCGTGTCATACGCCTTCAGTCCCGAGATAGATCTTACAGGGAAACTCGAGGCCAAGGCAAGCTTCGACCATGAGGCCCGGTTCCAGACCACGCTCCGCACGCTGTGTAAGTTCGCTGTGCGCGAGGTGGGCCAGACCGAATGGACCGACTATGACATCCCGACATGGCCGCCGAGCGGTAACTGGACATACGCCAACTCGGGCGAAATCGACATCAGCGCGTTCGCCGGCAAGAAAATTCAGATAGCCTTCAAGTATGCGTCGAGCACTGCCGGCGCCGATACCTGGAGAATCAAGGACGCCGTAGTGACGGCACGTTGATGTAACGAGACAACCTATGCCGCCGAAGCGTATATACAATTGCTTCGGCGGCATTTTAGAATAAAAGACTATGAAAAGATTCCTACTCATATCGCTGCTTGTCGGCATGACGTTGTCCATCGATGCCGCGTATACTCCCGGTTATTACGACCGGATGGACGGTAAGAAGAAAGAAGAACTGAAATCGGCCGTGAAGCAATGCGTGCAGAATCATCAGACGTTGACCTACAGTCAGCTCCCCGGTTACTGGCAATACACCGACGTGTATCCCGAATTGGTGGACGGCTGCAAACGATGGTGGGACATGTATTCCGACGAGATGTGCCTGATACGTCAAGGTCAGAGCGCGTTCCAGAGCTTCTCGGGCTATAGGATGCAACGCGAGCACTCCGTGCCCAAATCGTGGTGGAAGCGGAACGGCGACGTGGAATACACGCCGGCTTATTCCGACCTGTGGAACCTGTATCCCAGCAACGGCGCGGCCAACCAGGCCAAGCTGAACTATTCGTTCGGCCCTTGTGAGACCGCGACATTCGATAACGGCGTCAGCAAGGTGGGATCGCCGAAAAACGGCTATGGCGGCGGTTCGTCGCGCGTGTTCGAACCCGCCGACGAGTATAAGGGCGACTTCGCACGCTCCATGTTCTACATGGCCTGCGTATACCCGGACATAAACTGGGTTATTAACTATATGTTCCGCAAGGAATCCTATCCCACGCTGACCAACTGGGCCATGAACATGTTGCTGCAATGGGCGCGCGAGGACAAGGTGTCGCAGAAGGAGATAGACCGCAACAACCTGGTGGAGCAGTATCAGGGCAACCGCAATCCTTTCGTCGACTTCCCCGAGCTTGCCGAGTATATATGGGGAGTGCGCACCAACGAGACGTTCATCATAGCCGACCAGGAATCGACGGATCCGACACCGCCTATCACGGGCGACCCGGAGCTGACCAATCCGGTGAACGGCTCGGAGATGGACTTCGGACAGGCTGCCGTGGGTCATGCCCTGACACGGGCGTTGAGCATAGAGGGCTCCAATTTCACCTCGCCGCTGTCGGTGCGTGTCGTCGGTGCCAACCGCAGCGCGTTCCGTCTTGATGTAAGCGAGATTCCGGCGCCCACGCTGAACGCGGCCGGAGGGTATATGCTCGACATCACTTACCTGCCTCAGGAAACAGGCAGGCATGAGGCCAAACTGACGTTGTACGACGGCGGTCTGGAAGGCTCCGTGGCCATCACGCTGAAAGGGGAGGCGCTGCCCGTGCCTGAACTTACCGCGCTTACCGCCCTTGGGGCCACCGACGTGAAGGCAAACAGCTATGTGGCCAACTGGAACCGCGCCGACGGCATCGCCGACTATTACACCGTGACCCGCGTGCGCTACAACGGCGACAACCAGGAGACGGAGACGTACGAGACCGGCGAGACCTCACTGCTGATGACGGACCGTGACCCGGGCGTGGCCGAGACCTACACAGTAACATACACGCGGCTCGGAATCGTATCGCCCGAGAGCAACACCATCTATGTGGGCGCAAGCGGCGTGAATTCCATTGAATATGGCGTGCCGTACCGTGTATTCGCCGACTCCGAGGGAATACTGTTCCTGACCGGCGACGGCAACGACGTGGAGGGCGTGACCATATCCGACGTGCAGGGCAACATTTATATGCGCGGCACGGTGAGCCACGGCGACGTCATCCCGGTTCCCCGCGGTGTATATATCGTCACCGCACCGGGACAGAAGCCCCGCAAGATTATTCTCTAACCCGATACACCTTGACATCATGAAACAATATCTTGATCTGTTGCGCCACATCCTGGAGACGGGCGTAAAGAAGGAGGACCGCACCGGCACCGGCACGCTGTCGACGTTCGGCTATCAGATGCGGTTCGACCTGCAGCAGGGCTTCCCGTTGCTCACCACCAAGAAGGTGCACCTCAAGAGCATCATATACGAGCTGCTGTGGTTCCTGCAGGGAGACACCAACGTGAAATACCTGCAGGAGCACGGCGTGCGTATATGGAACGAATGGGCCGACCCCGACGGCGGCTTAGGCCATATCTACGGCTATCAGTGGCGTTCGTGGCCCGACTATGACGGCGGTCACATCGACCAGATACGCCAGGCCCTGGACGACATAAGGCACAATCCCGATTCGCGGCGCATTATCGTGTCGGCGTGGAACGTGGCCGACCTGCCCAACATGAACCTGCCGCCGTGTCACGCCTTCTTCCAGTTCTACGTGGCCGACGGCAAGCTGAGCTGCCAGCTGTACCAGCGCAGCGCCGACTCGTTCTTAGGCGTGCCCTTCAACATAGCCAGCTATGCTCTGCTGACTATGATGATGGCCCAGTGCGCCGGTCTGCTGCCCGGCGAGTTCATCCACACCCTCGGCGACGCGCACATCTATCTGAACCATCTGGACCAGGTGAAGGAGCAGCTGAGCCGCACCCCCAGGCCGTTGCCCGTCATGACGCTGAACCCCGGCGTGAGCGACATCCTGGACTTCCGTTACGAGGATTTCACCCTGTCGGGCTATGACCCCTGGCCCGCCATCAAAGGACAAATCAGTGTGTGACAAGAGTATGGAATGCGGTGCCGAATCCTTGTTTTTGTGCCAGAAATTTTGTAACTTTGCAAGGTGATAGGCAGATGGCAATCTGCACAATGACATAGCAATGGCAGAAGATAACTACGAACAGACAGAGGAGTTCCTGGACGAAAGCCAGGAGGTCAGAAAGAAATATCAGGCAGACAATATCCAGGTGCTGGAAGGTCTGGAAGCGGTGCGCAAGCGTCCCTCCATGTACATCGGCGACACGTCGGTGCGCGGACTCCACCATCTGGTCTATGAGGTTGTGGACAACTCCATCGACGAGGCCCTGGCAGGTTATGCCACCCACATCGAGGTGACCATAACCGAGAACAACTCCATCCGTGTGGACGACAACGGCCGAGGCATCCCCGTGGACATGCACGAAAAGATGCACAAGCCGGCTCTGGAGGTGGTGCTGACGGTGCTGCATGCCGGCGGCAAGTTCGACAAAGGTTCCTATAAGGTGTCGGGCGGTCTGCACGGTGTGGGCGTGAGCTGCGTCAACGCGCTTTCCGACTATCTCCGTGCCGAAATTCACCGCGACGGCAAAATCCACATGCAGGAATACGCATTCGGCAAGCCCACGTCGCAACTGTGCGTCATCGGCGATACCGACCGCACCGGTACCACCATCATATTCCATCCGGACGCATCCATATTCTCGGAGACGGTGTACGACTACGAGACGCTGGCCAACCGTCTGCGCGACCTGGCGTTCCTGAACGCCGGAATCACGCTGACCCTGACCGACCTGCGCGTGCTGGACGAGGAAGGCAACCCGAAGCGCGAGGTGTTCCATTCCAAGGACGGTCTGCGCGAGTTCGTGCAGTATCTGGACGAAGGCAAGGAGCCGCTGATCGAGGACATCATCGACCTCAAGACGGAGCGCAACGGCGTGCCCGTGGAGGTGGCCATGACCTATAACAACGACTTCAACGAGAACATCTACTCGTATGTCAACAACATCAACACCATAGAGGGAGGCACGCACCTGACAGGCTTCCGCCGCGGCCTTACCACCACGCTGAAGAAATATGCCGACGACAACCATCTGCTGGACAAGCTGAAGATAGAGCTGTCGAAGGAGGACTTCCGCGACGGTCTGACGGCAGTGGTGTCGGTCAAGGTAGCCGAGCCTCAGTTCGAGGGACAGACAAAGACCAAACTCGGCAACAATGAGGTGATGGGCGTGGTGCAGACCGCCGTGAGCGAGGCCCTGCGCAATTACCTGGAGGAGCATCCCAAGCAGGCCAAGACCATCGTGGACAAGGTGGTGCTGGCCGCCCAGGCCCGTCATGCGGCCTACAACGCCAAGATGCGCGTGCAGAACAAGTCGAGTCTCGGCGGCGCCGGACTGCCCGGCAAACTGGCTCCCTGCAAGAGCCGCATACCCGAAGACTGCGAGCTGTTCCTTGTGGAGGGAGATTCCGCAGGCGGTTCCGCAAAGCAGGGGCGTAACCCGCACTATCAGGCCATCCTGCCGCTGCGCGGCAAGATCCTGAACGTGGAGAAGGCGATGGACCACAAGATTCTGGAATCGCAGGAAATCGTGAATATGTACAAGGCCTTGGGCGTGACCATCGGCACCGAGGAGGACAGCAAGGCCCCGAACATGACCAAGCTCCGTTACCACAAGATAATCATCATGACTGATGCCGATGTGGACGGCGCGCATATCGCCACGCTGCTCATGACCTTCTTCTACCGCCGTATGCGTCCCATCATCGACAACGGCTATCTGTACATAGCCACTCCGCCGTTGTATCGTTGCGACGTCAAGGGCAAGAAGAAAGGGGAGGCCACGGAGTATTGCTGGACCGACCAGCAGGTGCAGCGTTACATAGACACCAAGTGCAACGGCGACCGCAACCGTCTGATGCTGCAGCGATACAAAGGTCTGGGTGAGATGAATCCCGAGCAGCTGTGGGAGACCACCATGGACCCGGAGAACCGTATGCTGAAGCAGGTGAACCTGACCAACGCGGCCGAGGCCGACCGTACGTTTGCCATGCTGATGGGCGAGGAAGTGGCACCCCGACGCGATTTCATCGAGGCTCACGCCACTTACGCCAACATCGACGCGTAAGCTGTAGGTATCGGCAAGGAGATGAAAAAATCAGCCCTGAATACGAGCGAATAAATCGAGATACATAGCGGCTACGGACCGGGCGGAAAACCGTGACCGTGCCGACGACAACATGGCGTGGCGCAGAGCCGCGCCATTTTTTTGCAGCTCGCCGTAAGCGTACACAATTCCTCGGGCTATGTCGCGTGCAGTGTTTTCCACGCCATCGAAATGCGCGATATATCCGGTGTGTCCGTGGTCCACGATGTCGCGCTGGCCTCCACGGTCGGTGGCTACTGGCACGCATCCCCATGCCTGACCCTCGACCAAAGTGCCCGGCAGTGTCTCGTACAGAGAGGTGGACACCACGATGTCACCGGTGCCATACAATCGACGTGTCTCGTCGGGACTGAGGAGGCCGCGATGCGTGTGTGAAATGCTGAAATGTGCGATGGAATCGGGATTTTTTACGTTGCCGAATGTAACCAATTCGCAATTCCGGGCTATGTCAGGATAATCGGAAGCCAGAATCTCGGTGGCTCGAACCATTATGGGCAGTCCCTTGACCGTATCGTCGAGACGTGCCGCGCCGAACAGTATACGGCATCTGTCGCCTCGGAATCCATCGGAAAAATCCGGCTCGTCAGCATCAAAATGAAAGGCATTCGGAATCACAGACATATTCTGATCGGCCAACAGGCCGGACTTGGCGGCCTTATCGGCCAGCCAGTGACTCACGGCCACGAAATGAATACGGTTGCCGGGCAGTTCGTACAGATTATGTTTTCGTTGCCATGAGGAGGCCGAGATGTCCTTAGGGCCTTTACGGGTTCCGAGCAGGGGGCATTCACCGCAGCTTTGCTGCCAGTGAGGGCACTCGCCGGCATGATGGCATACGCCCGTCATGTTCCACATGTCGTGCATAGTCCATACCAGAGGCTTGCCCGGCTGCAGCAGGCGGCGTATGTCGCCGATGCCAAGCAACCCCTGGTTGATCCAGTTGAGGCATATCACGTCGGCTTCCTTTACCCACGGGTGACGGTATAGCGGCACTCCGCACGAGGCGGTGTCTATCTTGAACAGGGTGTCGCGGTTCATGCCGTTGCGCAGGAATATGCCGAGGCGTTCTCGTAGGAAAGAGGTGCGCAGCCGCAGATTAGACGCTGCCACAGCCACGCGCGGATCATCGCGCAGCTTTTCTGCAACGAGCATACGAGCATCCACGCCGGCATCGCACAGCGCCTTCATCAGACGGTAGCTCACCACCGCCGCGCCGCCGGTGCTGTCCGACTTGTTGATGATCACTACTTTCATCGCCGCGAGAATGTCAGATATTTGAATCTGATGCCGTTGGCGGAGGTCATTTCCGTCGATTCATCAGTGATAAGCCAGTCCCTTTCGGGCAGTTCGGGGAAGAATGCATCGGCGTCGGGTGTCCTGACGTCCACCAAGGTGATGATGGCCTTGGTGCAGTATGGCAGTGCTTCGCGGTACACCTGCTCGCCCCCTATGATGATGGGTAGCTCCGCGTTGGAACATAAAGCCACAGCCGCCTCGATGCTCTGAGCCGTCTCTGCGCCGGGGGCATAGTAGCTGTCGTTGCGCGTCACCACGATGTTGCGGCGTCCGGGCAACGGTTTCTTAGGCAGCGATTCCCACGTCTTGCGGCCCATTATCACCGCGTGTCCCATGGTGACGAGCTTGAAGTGCTTCAGGTCCTCGCTCAGACGCCAGGGGATCTCGCCCTGACGGCCTATGGCGCGGTCCGCGCCGCAGGCCACGATACACCATACTTCACGTCCGCGCGATGTGGCTGAGTTATAGAGGGAAAAAGGTGTCAGACGGGTCGCGTCGGCGGCCTGTGACTCATTCCGGTCTGACGGAAAAAGAATCGACATTTCCATGATTCATAATATTTGAGGGTAAAATTAATAAAATAATGGAAATAATTTGGTATCTTTGCAAAAAGAAAACCGGCGGGTCACAAATCGCCTCGCCCATAATAGCCCAACCATGAGCTACACATTATTAGACTTTTTCTGTCTGCTGGCTTCCATCTGCCTGTTCCTGTACGGCATGAAGGTGATGAGCGAAGGTCTGCAGAAAGTTGCTGGCGACCGTCTACGCAACATATTGGGAGTAATGACCCGCAACCGTGTCACAGGTGTATTGACCGGTATAGTTATTACGGCTCTGATTCAGAGCTCGAGTGCGTCCACCGTGATGGTGGTCAGCTTCGTGAACGCGGGCCTGATGTCGCTGCAGCAGGCCATGGCGGTGATATTCGGCGCCAACGTCGGCACTACGGTCACCACATGGATCATATCCGCGTTTAGCTTTGAATTCAGTATCTCGGACTATTCCCTGGTGCTTCTGGCCATCGGCGTGCCGATGCTGTTCATGAAGAAGAGCGCGTATAAGTCATTAGGCGAATTCCTGATCGGTTTCTCGCTGCTGTTCATGGGTCTGGACATGATTTCGGAATACGTGCCCAACCTGCAGGAGAATCCCGAGATGCTGAAGTTCGTGACCGAATGGACCAGTCTGGGCGTATGGTCCGTGCTGATATTCTTCGGCCTCGGCATCGTATTTACCATGATAGCGCAGAGTTCGGCTGCCACGTTCGCCATCACGCTTATAATGTGTTCGCAGGGCTGGATATCGTTCACGTTGGGCTGCGCCATAATCTTAGGCGGCAACATCGGTACCACCATCACGCCTATTCTGGCGTCGCTGAGCGGTAATATCGCCGCCAAGCGCACAGCCATGGGCCACCTGCTGTTCAACGTGCTCGGATCGGTGATAGTGCTGTTCATATTCCATCCTTTCATGGACCTTGTGGCCGATATCACCAAGGCATGTACGGGAACCAATCCCATGGATATCAGCGCGGCACAGGAGGCAGGAATGCGCGGTACGACGCTGCTGGACGAGAAGGGAGGATACACCGCTACGGCACAGAGTTGCGTGGCTTTCGGCCTCGCCATGTTCCCAACCGTGTTCAATGCCTGCAACCTGATGATCATGATATGGTTCACCAGGCTGTATGTCAGGATAGTATGCTGGCTGGTGCCCGCACGCCACAAGGAGGAGGAAGAGGATTTTACGCTCAAATATATCGGCGGCGGTCTTATGACGGCCTCCGAGCTTAACATCCTGCAGGCGCAGAAGGAGATACAGCTGTACGGCAAGCGCGTGGAGCGTATGCTGAACATGGGCAAGCAGATGATTCATCTCGACGCCAAGAGCGACGAATATACCCAGATATACAACCGTATCGAGAAATATGAGCAGATATCCGACCGCATGGAAATAGAGATCGGCACATATCTGAACCATATAGCCGAGGGACGCCTCAGCCCCGAAGGCAAGATGCGCATCTCGGGTATGCTCAGAATCGTGTCTGAGATCGAATCGATAGGCGACGGTTGCTTCAACGTGGCCAAGACCCTGCAGCGCAAGAACCAGAATCACGTGGAATTCAATGACGGCGTGATGAAGGAGATAGACCAGATGTTCGAGATGGTGTCCAAGGCCATGACCAATATGCTTGTCATTCTTGACGAAATGGAGCGTCCGGAAGGAAGCCACATTGTGGAGGCCTACAATAAAGAACGTGAAATCAACAATCTGCGCAACTCTCTGCGCGACGGCAATATATTCAATATCAATAATAAGGAATACGGTTACCAGGAGGGTATCTTCTTCATGGACCTGATAGGGGAGGCCGAGAAACTGGCGGATTATATGCTTAATGTCGTGGAGGGTGTGAAACATCAGTTCAAGAGCGCTCCGGAAACGGCCGGAGCCTGATAATGAAAAGTCATGGAAACTTCAAGTAAGAAAAACAACCGCTATTGCGTGATAATGTGCGGCGGCGTCGGGTCGCGATTCTGGCCGGTAAGCCGCACGGACCTGCCCAAGCAGTTTCTTGACATGTTCGGCACGGGCCGCAGTCTGCTGCAGATGACAGTAGACCGCATGCTGCCGATATGCAATATCGAAAATATCATTCTGGTCACTAACAAGGCGTATATGAATACGGTACGCGAGCAGTTGCCGTATGTCAATCCTGCCAATATATTGCTTGAGCCTGCGCGCCGCAACACCGCTCCGTGTGTATGCTGGGCCGCTCGTCACATATATGCCCAGAATCCGGAGGCCTCGATAGTGACTCTTCCGTCCGACCATCTGATTCTGCGTGAGACGGCATTCCACGATGCCGTGCGTAACGGAATGAAATTCGTGGAGGAAGGCGACCGTCTGCTCACCATCGGCATCAAGCCTACCTGTCCGCACACCGGTTACGGCTACATTCAGCTCGGGGAAATGTTCGACGAGCCGCATAACATTCGCCATGTCAAGTCCTTTACCGAAAAGCCAAATCTGGAGATGGCCACGCTGTTCATGAACAGCGGCGAGTTTTACTGGAACTCCGGCATGTTCCTGTGGCGTGCCGATTCCGTGCTGAAGGCCTTCGCGGAGTATGCTCCCGAAATAGCCAATATTTTCGAGGCCGGAACGGGTTATTACAATACGCCGCAGGAAACGGACTTTATCGAGAAGGCATTCCCCAACTCACCCAACATATCCGTGGACTATGCCATCATGGAGAAGGCCCGCAACGTATATGTGGAGGCCGCTGACTTAGGATGGTCGGACCTCGGCTCATGGAAGGCTCTGTACGAGCACTCCCCCAAATCGCATGCAGGCAACGTGACCCAGGGTTGCAAGGTGTTGGCCGGCGACTGCAAAAACTCGATATTCGCCACTTCAGGAAATAAGATAATAGTGGCCGGCGGTCTGGACGGATACATAGTGGCCGATACCGGAAACGCCCTGCTGGTATATCCCATCGCTGACGAACAGAAGATACGTCAGCTGGTAAACGAGGTGAAGGAGCGTTTCGGAGAGGAATTCATATAACGAAACTATGACCCAAAGTCTGCGCAAATTCCTTGGATTCCTGCCATTGTGGGCGTTGATGCTTCTGACGCTGGCGTCCTGCGTCAAGAATGAGTTCCGGGTGGAATTCAAGCTGCCTGCCGGCGTGAACGAGAGCTACACCATGCTCTATTATGTGTCGGATTCCGAGAAGGGCTGGCTATACGACCAGGTGGCCGTGGTGCAGCAGGGAAAATGTCAGATGAAGGGGATGACCCGCAATCCGACTCTGATATATGTGTTCCAGGGGGCGCAGGAACCGGGTGTGGTGATATATGCCGAGCGCGGCGATAAGATTGAGATAACGGGCGACAGTTCGTCGCCCGCTTCATGGACCGTGTCCGGCAACGACATTAACGCAACCCTCAGCACGTGGCGTGCCGAGAACCGGAATGCGCTCAGCGCGCACGACAATAAGAAAGTGAACGAGGCCGTGGCGAAATATGTCAAGACCCATCCCGACGATCCGGTATCTGCCATCCTTTTGGAGGTATATTACGACCGCAGCCTTGACACGGCGGGCTTCGAGTCTCTGTTCAAGAGCCTGAAAGGGGAGGCCTCGGATGTGCGCTGGATGGAACTGATGAGCCGCTCCGACCTGTTGGGTGGCTTCGGGCCGTTGAAGCAGACGGCCGCTCCGCTGATTCTGCGCACGGCCGGCAACGGTGCCGACACAATCGGCTTCAACGAACAGCCGGCGTTGCTCTATTTCCAGTACAATAACTACGACGCGCGCAAGGACGACGTCTCCAAGATGAAGGAATTGCTGAAGGAACGCACCGATTCAGGCAAGCCTCAGATAGTCAGCGTGTCGCTTGAGAACGACTCGTCGAGCTGGCGCTATCAGGCCCGCATGGACTCGCTGAAGGGCGCGGTGGTGGCATGGATGCCCTTGGCATTCGCCGACCCTGCGGCAGTTGCACTGGGCGTGGAGAAGGCGCCTTGTTATATTGTAGTCGGAAAGAAAGGCAAGATTCTGTATCGCGGCACGTCGCCGGACGACGCCGCCCGCATGCTGCGCGACGCGGCCGGCATGAGCAAGAACGGAAAATCCGAAAACAAATAACAGAGGGGCCATGCTGACAAAGGTGTATAGCGCGAGCATTCAGGGAATAGACGCGATGGCGGTGACCATCGAGACAGACATAAGCAGGGGTGTGGCATATAATGTCAGCGGACTGGCGGACACGACCGTCAAGGAGAGCTACGACCGAATAGTCGCGGCCATGCAGCATAGCGGCTTCTCGTTTCCGCACATGCGCATCACCATCAATCTTGCCCCGGCCGATGTCAAGAAAGAAGGCTCCGGCTTCGATCTGCCCATCACCATAGGTCTGCTTACGGCCTCCGAACAGCTGAAGGTAGACAACCTGAACGAATACATGCTGGCCGGAGAACTGAGCCTCGATGGCTCGCTGCTGCCGGTGAAGGGAGCGCTCCCAATGGCCGTCAAAGCCCGGGCCATGGGTCTGAAGCGACTTATTGTGCCCGAGGCCAACGTGACGGAAGCGGCCGTGGTGGACAGGCTGGAGGTGTATGGCGCCCGGAATCTGCGTGACGTGGCCGAGATCATGATGGGTACATCCACGTTGCAGCCCATGCAGATAGACACCCGCGCACTGTTTGCGCGCGATGCGGGGCATTTCGATTTTGATTTTTCGGAAGTCAAGGGTCAGGAATCGGTGAAGCGTGCCTTCGAGGTGGCATGTGCCGGCGGTCATAATCTGCTTATGGTGGGTCCTCCCGGAGCCGGCAAGTCGATGATGGCCAAGCGGCTCCCTTCCATCCTTCCTCCGCTCAGCATGGGCGAGGCGCTGGAGACCACCAAGATACATTCCGTGGCCGGTAAGCTGCGGCGCGGCGACATGCTGATGACGTCGCGTCCGTTCCGTACGCCGCATCATACGGTATCGCCCGTAGCCCTGGTGGGCGGTGGCGCCAACCCGATGCCCGGCGAGATAAGCCTGGCACATAACGGTGTGCTCTTCCTCGATGAATTTCCTGAATTTCCCCGCACCGTCCTTGAAGTGCTGAGACAGCCTATCGAGGACCGTGTCATCACCGTGTCCCGGGCCAAGTACACGGTGCAGTACCCCGCCAGCTTCATGCTGGTGGCTTCGATGAATCCATGCCCCTGCGGATATTACGGCCACCCCACTCGTCCCTGTACGTGTACGCCGGGAGCCGTAGCAAAGTATATGAACAAGATAAGCGGCCCGTTGCTGGATCGAATAGACCTGCATGTGGAGATCGAGCCTGTGGCCTTCGACGACATGGCCTCGACCGAGCCGGCCGAGAGTTCGGCCGCAATACGCGAGCGCGTCATAGCCGCGCGCCGCATCCAGGAGGAACGCTTCAGGAACGAGAAGGGCGTATATTGCAACGCGCAGATGAATTCGCGCCTGCTGCGCAGATACGCCTGGCCCGATGCCGAAGGACTGGCGCGGCTCAAGGAGCAGATGGAGCGGCTCAACATGTCGGCGCGCGCCTTCGACCGCATCCTGCGCGTGGCCCGCACCATCGCCGACCTCGACGCCTCCGAGCGCGTCCAGCCCCGCCACATAGCCGAGGCCATCGGCTACCGCAGCCTCGACCGCGCCTCCTACGGCACAGCTTTTTAGCCATGCGATATTTTGCACAAGAAACGGGAGCTTGTGCAGATTTATGGCTAAAAATTTCTTTAATTCGATTTTTTTCGCTTATTTTGCACTCTAAACCGAATAAGGGTGTGTCAGAAACTGCTGAAAAGCAGGATTAAGACACCGCAATAACATAGGAACATTGGCCCAGAATGCAATGAAATGCAGTTACCGGCCGACAACCCTGGAAATAATTAACCAAAATACACAAAGACATGTCTGACGTAGAACAGAAAGTAAAGAACATCATCGTCGAGAAGCTGACTGTAGACGAGAACGAGGTAACACCCGAAGCAGAATTCAACAAGGATCTTGGCGCAGACAGCCTCGACACCGTTGAGCTGATCATGGAGTTCGAGAAGGTATTCGATCTTCAGATTCCCGAGCCCGAGGCAGAGAAAATCAAGACAGTGGGCGACGCAGTTGCTTACATCGAGGCACACGTAAAATAAAAAAGGGCCAATCCCGACCAGATAAATGGAATTAAAGAGAGTTGTAGTGACGGGACTGGGTACGATCAACCCGTTGGGCAATGACGTAGCCAGCACGTGGGAAGCCGCCAAGCGCGGCGAAAGCGGCGCAGCCCCGATCACCCACTTCGATGCGAGCCAGTTCAAGACACAGTTCGCATGCGAGGTAAAAGGCTTTAATCCGGCGGATCATTTCGACCGTCGCCAGATGCGCCAGCTGGACCTGTACGCGATGTACGCGATGACGGCGGCCGACGAGGCGATAGCCGACGCGGGTCTGGAGAACGAAGGCGTTGACCGCAACCGTGTGGGCGTTATTTTCGCCGCAGGTATCGGTGGCCTTCACACCTTTGAGGAAGAGGCCGGATGGTATGCCGTCAACGGAGAGAAGCAGGGTCCGAAATACAATCCCTTCTTCATTCCAAAAATGATTGCCGACATAGCTGCGGGCCACATCTCGATCAAGCACGAGTTCCGCGGTCCCAACTATGCTACGGTATCGGCATGCGCATCGTCGAACAATGCGCTGGTTGACGCCTTCAACGTGATCCGTCTGGGCATGGCCGACGCTGTTGTGGCCGGCGGTGCCGAGGCTGCCGTATTCCCGGCAGGTGTGGGCGGCTTCAATTCGATGAAGGCCCTGTCCACGCGCAACGACGACCCCAAGGGCGCTTCGCGTCCCTTCAGCGGCTCGCGCGACGGTTTCGTGATCGGCGAGGGTGCCGCAGCGCTTGTGCTTGAGGAACTTGAGCACGCCAAGGCCCGCGGCGCACACATCTATGCCGAGGTGGCCGGCGGCGGCATGAGCGCCGACGCTTACCACATCACAGCCACTCATCCCGAAGGCCTGGGCGCAAAACTCGTGATGGAGAACGCCCTGAAGGATGCCGGCATGAAGCCCGAGGACATCGACTACATCAACCTGCACGGCACGTCCACTCCGGTGGGCGACCGCAGCGAGGCCAAGGCCATAGTCGAGGTATTCGGCCCTCACGCCTACGAGATGAACCTGAGCTCCACCAAGTCCATGACCGGACACCTCTTGGGTGCCGCAGGTGCCATCGAGGCCCTGTTCAGCGTCAAGACCATTACCGACGGAATCATCCCGCCCACCATCAACCATGAGGAAGGCGACGACGATCCCGAGGTGGATCCCAAGCTCAACTTCACCTTCAACAAGGCTGTGAAGCGCGACGTCAAGACCGTGCTTTCCAACACGTTCGGATTCGGTGGCCACAACGCCTGCCTGATCCTGAAGAAGTACGAAGGCTAATTTCTTACGAAATCATATCATAAGAGTGCGACCCGAGGGCCGCACTCTTTTTTATGTAAGTCGTGATTAAGTCATCGTATCATTTGCCGGATGGTTGAACTATGGTATGACGGGCATAATTATATTCCAGGGCGTCGTAATGGGCTGCGGGATATGCCACGTTGAAGCTGCGGGTGCTGTCGGGCGCGATGGCCTTGCGCAACGTCTGCAGGCCGTAGAACGTGCCGGCGGGGGAGGCGCCGTTCACCACGATGCTGTCCGTATAGACACGTATGTCGTATGCCTCGCTGCAGCTGTCGGGCAGCTCCGAGCGCAACTTTATGACGTTTCGGTCCTGATTCTGTTTTGTATTCAGCCTGATGCCTGTCAGGTCCTTGATGTATCCCGAGAATAGTTCCGCGTTCTTCATCATGGCGGAGTCCGACGGGTTGACGCTCAGTGCCGTCTTGCCGGACATTACGAAGGGTTCGGCTCCGGCGGTCAGTTCGATGCTTTGGGGTAACGGTACCACCCGGTAGTCGGCGGTATTTACGGGCCGTGACGTGCATGCGCTTAGCATTGCGGCCGATAGCGGAGCCAACAACAAGATATGTTTCAAGGTTTCCATATAGTGTGATTACAAGTTCGTTATTCTGTAAAGGTGACGATGGCTTTGGCCGGTGTTGGTGGCCAGGCCGTTCTGAGTGAAATATACCGGTGGCGAGTTCAGGAATCCGAGCAGATAGGGGACGCCGCGCTCCTTGGCCAACTTCAGGAACCGTCGCTGTCCGGCCTGCTTGTTCCAGTCGTAAGTGCCGTCAGGGTTGAGGAAACAATCGGTGCGGGTGCCGAAATTGATCTGGCTGCTGTCTCCCTGCTCCACGCTGCCGGCGCCGATGTTGAAGCGCCAGATGCTCAGGCCTATTCCCTTGGGATTCCGATTGGCGTATGTGTCGGAACTGAACAGCAGATCGGCCACGGCGTTCTGTGTGGCCTGCGGCATCTCGCCGACAAAGCGCATGCTTCAGGCGTCAGATGCGCCGAATCCGTCGATGGACTGATAGACTTTGTCAGGATTGATCACGACGGTTTCCTTAGCGGATGCAATGCTCAGACAGCCTGCCGTGAGAAGTGATAGCGATAATATTTCGAGTTTCATGTATCAGTTTTATGATGTTAGGATGTGTAAAGTTAATAATTATTTATGAATAATTACGTTAAGAAATCATAATAGACAGAGTATGATACTGATAGCAGAATCGAAAACGATGGCGTCCGCGGAGACGGAGGTAAGCCGGGAGGAATTCGCGGAGTGCCGGCCGCTGTTCGACGGCATAGCCAATGCCATCATGGACTCGCTGCGCGACCGCACTCCGGAGCAACTGGCCGCCGAAGCCGGTATCACCCTGCGGCTCGCCGCCTCGCTGCGCCGCATGATATACGAGTTTCCCAACAAAACGACGGGCCTCCGCGCCATCGAGGCATTCACCGGCGTAGTGTTCCGTCAGCTTGGCGTTGCCGGATATGATGCCGGGCAGAGGGCGTTTCTGCAAGACAACGTGCGCATCGTTTCGTCGCTCTACGGCTGGCTGCGGCCCGACGACATCGTCAAGCCATACAGATTTGATTTCAAGAGCCATGTCGCCCCGCTTGGCGAGACCTTGATGAAATACTGGAAGAAGGACGTGACCCTCGCCTTGGCACAGGAACTCCGGGCGAAAGGCGATACCGTCATCATCGACCTCCTGCCGTCCGACGCCGCCAAATGCGTGGACTGGAAGCTGATAAAGCGATTCGCCGGTGTGTATAAGGTCGATTTCAAGATGTACGACGGCACCGACGCCATGAAGACGCCCAATGCCGGCCGGCTGAAGGAGCTGCGCGGCCGCCTGCTGGACCTGATTGTCCGTAACGGCCTCTCGTCCCCCGCCGACATCGCCGTCCTTGAGTCCTCCGACTTCATGCCTGACCCCGCCGGCCCCCGATACCCGTCATACCTCTCGTTTGTCACCGCCTGACAGGGCAGTTGTCGCAAATTTTGCGACAACTGAATAAAAAATACAAAGTTACGACAGCTAAATTATGTAATTTTGCCATGAATTTACGATAGCCTCGCAATTATGAAGTACATTACGGCGATTCTTTTATCATTAGTGGGTTGTCTGAATGTTTATTCTCAGACGCCGGGCGACAGTCTTGTCAACGCCGCCACGATAGTGGACGGATTATTCTTTGATAAGACGATGCCACTGAAATCAATTATGCCCGGAGGCTCGACGATAGCTATACTGAAGGACCCTGACGGAGCCAAGGTTTTAGGTGTATATCTCCCCGAAGGATATGTTTTGGACGAATCAGTCGCGGCGAAGGCCATTCCGGCAGCGCGGGTTCAGTATGCCGAAAAACTGCAACGGGATTATAACGGCCGTAAACCGCAGGCTGTCGGTAAATATGAGGGAATCGGCGTCAAGGTAGGGGAGCCGATGATCCTGTTTGAATATCAGGATACCGACGGAAATGTATGGAATAATGAGAAACTTAAGAATAAGGTTTACGTCATAAATCTCTGGCAGACAGAGTGTGGCCCTTGCCGCCGCGAGATGCCGATACTTTCGGAATGGAAGGAACGGTTTCCCGATGTGGTTTTTCTTTCGGCATCCCGTCACAACCGAGAAGAAATCCTGTCTGTCGTAACGCGCCATAAGTTTACCTGGACACACCTTCAGGAAGCCACGGATTTGGTGGCCCTTGTCGGCCAAGAGGGCTTTCCCCTTACCATCGTCGTCGACAAGAGCGGCACAGTCCGCTTTGCCAAAGTCGGCGCCTCCCCCGAGAACCAGTCCCAGGCCGTCTCCGTCATCGAATCCCTGACCCGCTGACCGCACCGAACCGAATATTTTTCGTAAATTCTCAGGTGTAAATGAATCCATTATGGAAGAAAACGAAAATAAACTCGAATCTGTAAATGGAAGCAATAACTCTTCATTGCTGCCAATAGAAAGTCTAATTCATGTCATTCGAGACCAGCAGGTGATGCTGGATAGTGACTTAGCTCGATTGTATGGAGTGGAAACACGTGTCCTCAACCAGGCAGTGAAACGTAATATTGAGAGATTCCCAGAAGATTTCATGTTTCAACTTAGCAAGGAGGAATCTCAGAACTTGATATCACAAATTGTGACATCAAGTTCAAGATCACAAAATGTGACCTTGAACGTTGAGAGAGGAAAGAATATTAACTAGTCAGCCCTTAAAAAGAAGCATTGGGTAAACTTTCTGATTGACGACTGTTCCAGGGCTTTGTGCCCTTGCGCTCGCAAAAGCCAA
>CADBNR010000055.1 GCA_902796035.1 uncultured Bacteroidales bacterium
TCCAGTACACTCCTTCGTCTCAGATTGAAAATCGTCTCAAGCTATGCGACCCTATCGTTAACATTTATTTTTAAACAAGCTCTTAGTTCTTTCAGTGTCTCGATTAATTGCTTTACCTGATAAGCCTTTAGTTCTCCCGAAGGATGTGGCTTATGCAGCAAAAGGGAATCGTTGCCCCTGACAAACTCAACTCTTGATCCCGATGTGCGGCCTTTGTTGTTCTCAACAAAATCAAAGTATAGTAATAGTGCCTTGGCTTCATCATAATGAAAATCCTTTGGCGTGCTGAGTAGTCGGGCAATAAGTTTCTCCTTTTTACTCATAACGTTGTTAAATTTGAATTTGTTGTATGGATACTAAAATTAGTACTAATTAATATCAAAATCCCGATTTATTGAGGATGGAGGGGGCGACGCGGAGGACGTACTGCCAGGCGGCGTCGTGGTCGTAGGGGATGGTGCCGTCCATGATGGCTTCTTTCACAGCGTCCTTGATGTCGGCTATCTCTTTGCCGGGCGTCAGGTGGTAATATTCCATTATTTCGTTGCCGTTCACGGGATTCTTCCAGTTGCGCAACGCGTCGGCATCGGCGATGTCGCTCATGCGGTGGCGCAGCCGCTCGAAGCCGTCAAGCTGACGGCGTACCTTGGCCGGATTCTTTGACGTGATGTCGGCCTCGGCCAAGGTCATCAGGTCGTCCAAGTCAGTTCCGGCGTCTGTGATGAGTCGGCGTACACCCGAATCGGTCACACCCTCCTCGCCGACAGACTGAGGACGCATGTGCAAGCCCACGAGCTTGGCCACATACTTCATGTGGTCGTTCATCGGCAGCTTCAGCTTGCGGAATATGCGCGGCACCATCTTCTCGCCGACGATGTTGTGGTTGTGGAACGTCCAGCCCAGACGGTCGTCATATTTCTTGGTCACGGGCTTGCCTATATCGTGCAGCAACGCCGCCCAGCGCAGCCACTCGTTGTCTGACTTGGCGGCCACGTTGTCAAGCACCTGCAGAGTGTGCAGGAAGTTGTCCTTATGTCCGATGCCCTCCACTGTCTCAACACCCTTCAGCTCAAGAATAGGAGGGAAGGCATATTTCAAAAGTCCCGCGCGGTCCATCAGCTTGAAGCCGACGGAAGGCACGGCCGAACGCATCATCTTGCCAAGTTCGTCTTTGATGCGCTCGCGCGTGATGATCTGGAGACGGTCGGCGTTGCGTCTCAGCGCTTCGAAAGTTTCGGGCGAGATCTCGAAACCCAATTGCGTGGCGAACCGTACGGCACGGAGCATTCGCAACGGGTCGTCGCTGAAAGTTATGTCCGGGTCGAGCGGAGTGCGGATTATCTTCTTGGCCAGGTCGGCCAGGCCGTCGAACGGGTCTACCAGTTCGCCGAAGCGGGCTTCGTTCAGGCAGATGGCCATGGCGTTGATGGTGAAGTCGCGGCGGTTCTGGTCGTCGGTCAGCGTGCCGTCCTCCACGATGGGATTACGGCTCTCGCGACGGTATGATTCGCGGCGCGCGCCTACGAATTCCAGTTCAAGACCGCGATGCTTCATCTGTGCAGTGCCGTAGTTGGCGTACACGGCCACGGGTACATGCGGCCCTAACTCGCGGGCCACGGCTTCTGCCAGTTCGATGCCCGAGCCTACGGTCACGAAGTCGATGTCATGGCTGGGGCGCTCCAGGAATATGTCGCGCACGTAACCGCCGACCACGTAAACCTCGCGGCCCATGCTGTCAGCCACACGGCCGATACGACGGAAGATAGGGTTCGTTAAGTCGTCCTTAAGATTCATATTTCATATTGGGAGAGAGGGGCAGGCTTCGGACAAGGAGCCGCGGGCTCCTTGCACAGTCGCCTGCTATTTTAGCTGTTTATGGGGTTAAAGTCAATGCTACTGTATTACAGCTGTTTTAGGGTTTCGTCAAGCTCGGTGAGGTTGCTGAGACCTTCGTCGGTTACGACGTAGGTGTTCTCGATGCCGACGGCGCCGACTTCCGGTATCACGAACTTGGGCTCCAATGCCAGCGTGGTATGCTTCAGAAGCGGGTCGGCGTTGCGTTCCATCACCACCGGCATCTCGTTCAGCTCGATGCCCACACCGTGACCTATGAAAGGCACCTTGTGGTTGTGGCCCATGAAATATTCGCGCAGGCCGGCATCGTCAGCTAACTTAGCCGCGCGCTTGTACATGTCGCCTATCCTGATACCGGGCACGGAGAACTTCTCCAGATCGCGCAGGATGGCGATGGAGCACTGATGCGCGCGCATGGCTAAGTCGGACACATGGCCGATGTACCAGCAGCGTGTCATGTCGGTCTGATAGCCGTTGAAGCCGCCGTTCATGTCCACCATCACCGTCATGCCCGGTTTCATAATCTCTCCGCTCGCCCCCACGGGAAGCGACGGATCGGTACCTGCGCCACCCATCGAGAAATCGTAAGGACTCGGGGCATCGGCGTTGGGACCTGACAGCACGGAGCCCATGTTGAGCTGCATCTTGTTGCCCGACACGCGGAGATAGCCCAGGCATCCGGCGCGGCGCAGCACACGTTCTATCTCGATCTGGAATTCCAGGTCGGTCATGTCCTCCTGATAGCAATGCTTTATCTCGGAATATACGGCGGTCTGGCGCAGACCGTCCTGCCGCATCAGCTTCAGTTCGAAGTCGGTCTTGACGGCGCGTGCGCGACGCATCACCGGCGTGGCGTCCTTCAGCTCCGAACCGGGGAAAATGGCGTGCAGACGCTGGATTTCGCTATAATACAGGTCCTGCAGCTCCATGCCGATGCGCCGGGGCATGTCGTAGCCTTCCTTCTTCAGCACGTCGGCTATCATTTCCGGCTTGCGTATCTCGCGAGTCAGCGGGCTGTCGGCCTTTGACGGCGGAATCAGGAAATATACCGGGTCGCCGTCGGTCGGCACGTAGATATATCCGCGGAACACACCCCCTGCAAGATAATACAGATTGGTAGGGGCGCCTATAAGCATGGCGTCCATTTCGGCCATCGCCATGTTGTAGCGGGCCTTGTCCAGACGAAGCTGACATTCCTGTTTTTGGTCAGCGTGAAGCAGAGTCAGATTCATTGCAATCAATTTTTATACCCACGTTTCGCAGTCCTTGCGATGAATTTTTGCCCGATAACGGAGTCAGACACACCGAAAGGCCGCGTTTCAGAGGCATATTGTGAGACAATGTGACAGTATGTTCGCAGATGCCGTAACGAGCCGGGTCTATAGGCTCGGCGTTGTCGTCGAACAGTCGCAACCGTATGGTGTCGGTACGTATGTCGCCGTTTTCGTCGGCGATGTCGCAACGCACCGGAATCTCGCCCAAGGGGCTTCGGGCGTCATATCGCACCGCTAAGGTCAGGCTCACCGGCGCGCCGTACAGCGTGGTGTCAGTGATTTCCGGCTCAAAACAACGCGTGTCGTATATGTTCCATCCGTCGGCAGCGATGTCGGCGTAATGCGAATATATCGTGTCGTTTACTCTGCGGCACCCCGACCCGAACAGCACCCACAGCACTGTCATCATAATGAAAACATAACCGGACCTCATTTGGTTTGAAATTACGGTTTATTCCTGCGTTTTTTTGTCGCCCTGTTTCTTCTGTTGCTGCTGACGCTGGCGCTTCTGGTTGGGCTGCCGGTCATCTTTCTTCTGATTGCCGTTGCCGTTATTGCCATCCTTGCGACCGGCGTTCTGCCTGTTGTTACCTTTCTTCTTGCGGCGTCGCGCCTTGTCGAAGCGGGTCAGATCATCCTGCTCGGCCAGGTCTACCACTTTCTTCTGCTCGTCCTCGGCGCGCTGGTCGTCGGTAAGGAGTGAATCCGGCTTTATGCCCTGCTTGTTCAGGGCCACGATTTCGAAGGCCCGCTCGGCAGAAATGGTCACAAGGTTGGCAGGTATCTTGCGGTCGGTGCTGTATGTCACCATACGCGCCAGGATGTCGCTCTTGAACAGATAGTACAGGTTGTCCTTGGTCTCCAGCTGGATGTCCTTGCCCGGAATCTGCTTCTGGGCCTCGGCATAAACGGCGGTCTCGAAGTTGATGCAGCACTTCAGCTTGGCGCACTGGCCCGCCAGTTTCTGCGGACTCATGGAAAGGTCCTGGATGCGGGCCGCCCCGGTGCCTACGGAATTGAACTTGGTCATCCACTGCGAGCAGCACAGCGGGCGCCCGCAGGGGCCGATACCGCCGATGCGGCCGGCTTCCTGACGCGCGCCTATCTGGCGCATCTCCACGCGCACCTTGAATGTCTCGGCCAGCACACGTATCAGCGTGCGGAAATCCACGCGCTCGTCGGCTATGTAGTAGAATATGGCCTTGACGCCGTCCGCCTGATACTCCACGTCGCCTATCTTCATGTCAAGGCTCAGGTCCTCGGCAATCTTGCGGGCGCGTATCATTGTGTCGTGCTCGCGGTCGTGAGCCTCCTCGGCGCGTTCCATCTCGGTCTTGGTGGCGAACCGCAGCACCTTCTTCAGATCCTGGTCGTCCTTGAGCTGAGCCTTGCGCATCTGCAGGCGCACCAGACGCCCCGTCATGTTGACGCGGCCTATGTCATAGCCCGGCGATGATTCCACCACCACCATGTCGCCTATGTGCAGGTCCAGCGGCTCGGCGTTGACGTAATAGCCGGTGCGCGTGTTCTTGAAGGCGACTTCCACGATGTTGCAGTCGTCGTTGCCCGACACGCCCTCCAGCCAGTTCAGCGCCTGCAGTTTGGCGCGCGGACAACCGTCGCCGAACCCCGGGGACTTTATTGACTTGTCCATAGGGCTTGATTATTTGGCGAAGCTTACGGCGCGCGTCTCGCGGATCACGGTTATCTTGACCTGACCCGGATATGTCAGCTCGTCCTGAATCTTCTTGGCTATTTCGGTCGACAGTTTTTCGGTCTCCTCGTCGCTGATCTTGTCGGCTCCCACTATCACGCGGAGCTCGCGGCCCGCCTGGATGGCGTAAGTCTTAAGCACGCCGGGGTAGGAGAGTGCCAGCTGCTCCAGGTCGTTGAGGCGCTTGATGTAAGCCTCCACTATTTCGCGACGTGCGCCCGGACGTGCGCCCGAAATGGCGTCGCACACCTGCACGATGGGTGCCAGGAGCGAAGTCTGTTCCACCTCGTCGTGGTGCGCGCCGATGGCGTTGCAGATGTCGGGTTTCTCCTTGAACTTCTCGGCCAGTTTCATGCCGAGCAGAGCGTGCGGCAGTTCGGGCTCGTCGTCGGGCACCTTGCCGATGTCGTGCAGCAGGCCGGCGCGGCGCGCCTTCTTGGGATTGAGGCCAAGCTCGCTGGCCATCACGGCGCACAGGTTGGCCGTTTCGCGACTGTGCTGCAGCAGGTTCTGGCCATACGACGAACGATACTTCATCTTGCCCACCATGCGTATCAGCTCCGGATGCAGACCGTGGATGCCCAGGTCGATGGTGGTGCGTTTGCCGGTCTCGATGATTTCTTCCTCCACCTGCTTGCGCACCTTGGCCACAACCTCCTCGATGCGTGCGGGATGGATACGGCCATCGGTCACGAGCTGGTGCAGCGCCAGGCGCGCCACCTCGCGGCGCACCGGGTCGAAGCTCGACAGCACGATGGCCTCGGGAGTGTCGTCCACTATGATCTCGATGCCGGTAGCGGCTTCAAGGGCGCGGATGTTTCGTCCCTCGCGGCCGATGATGCGGCCTTTGATCTCGTCATTGTCGATGTGGAACACGGTCACGGAGTTCTCCACGGCCGTCTCGGTGGCCACGCGCTGTATGCTCTGTATCACGATGCGCTTGGCCTCCTTGTTGGCGGTCATCTTGGCGTCGTCCATGATGTCGTTGATGTAACCTGCTGCGGCGGTCTTGGCCTCGTCCTTGAGGCTCTCTATCAGTTTCTCGCGGGCCTCGTCGGCGCTGAGTCCGGATATGCGCTGCAGTTCCTCGCGGGCCTGACGGCCGATGTGTTCCAGTTCCTGGCTGCGGGCCTCCAGCACCTGTTCGCGGTTGTCCAGGTTGCTTTTCAGCGTGTCCAGCTCGCGTTTGCGGCGCTGGTTTTCGCCCTGCATCTGGTTCAGCTCGCGCTCGCGCTGTTTGGCGCGCTGTTCCGAGCTCTGGGCCTTCTGCAGCTTCTGCTGGGCCTGACGGTCGGCCTCGGCCAATATCTTCATCTGCTCCTCCTTGGCCTGGAGTTGCATCTTCTCTTTGATCATGTCGGCCTCTCTGCGGGCTTCCTCGGTGATGCTGCGGGCGTGGCTCTGCGCGTTAGAACGGCTCACGTACAGGCCGCACAGCACTCCGGCTGCCGCCGCAAACACCGCTATGATGATCCATATTGCTGTTCCCATTTCTATTGTGTTCTATATCGGTTCTGTTTATAATTCCGAAAGTTAATAATATATTCATGGTCATATACAACAAAGCCGCCGGACCGTGACGGATCACAGTCCCGACAGCTCATGGTGACGACTTGAAACCTGGAAAATTCGGGAAATATACAGAATCAGGACTCCGCAGGGGACTCCATGTTGTCGACAATCTGTCGGCATTCGGCCACGATGTCGTTGGCGCGCTCCACGCGCTGGCTCAGTTCCATATAGAAATTGGCGAACTGATAGGCCACCATGGCCAGTATCTCGCGGTCGGTGCGCTTGGTGAACTTATGCCGCCACGAGTTGTAGAGGGTCGAGACCCTGGTTTCGACGTCGCGGACAAAGTCCTGTTGGGAGAAAGGGACGGTCAACGGTATGAGGCAGCCGCCTATATTTAGTGTCATCTGTATATATTCCGTGTTGTCCATCGGTTGCTAATTATGGAGTTTCGTAACGAACCTCCTGTCATTCCTTGAGCATGTCAAGGCAACGGTCGATGTTGCGGATCAAATGGGCGATATGACGGCGGGCCACCACCAGCGTGTCGGGGTCGTCGGCCAGTTTATGGCTGACGGCAAGAAACTCGACGTCCTTCAGAGCGCGGTCTCTCGACTCACGGGCTTCGGAGGCCTCGCGCTTCAGGTTCGCGTTCTCCTCCTCCAGCGTGCGGTTGCGTTGCTCCAGTTCCCGGTATTTTCCGGCCAGGGCCTCGAGGCTCCTTTCCAGATTCTCCAGTTCATTCAGCAGATTCGCAGCCATCTCTCCCAAATTTTTACAAAGTTACGAAAAAATCGCGATTCTTACAAATTCAAACCTAACACCGCCCTGCGGTGTTGTAGTTTAAAATGTTTAATGAGTTTATAAACTCCATATACTGTTTGATTATGAATAACAAGGTTGTGAAGAAAGTGGCGCCGGCGTTGGCGGTGCTGGCCATGGCAGGCAACTGGATGCCGGCCGACGCATGTACGCGCGTGGTGTACAAGGGTCTGGATTCCCTCTTTGTGGTGGCGCGTTCGCTCGACTGGAAGACTCCGATTCCGACCAATATCTACGTATATCCGCGTGGTATCGAGAAACAATCGTCCAATCTCGCCAATGCCATTCACTGGAAATCGAAATACGGCGCCGTCTACGCCGTGGGTTATGACGGCGGCATAACAGAGGGTATGAACGAGAAGGGTCTGGTTATCAACGGACTGTTCTGCAAGACAGCAATATATGAGAAGATGAACGCCGACAGCGACAAGCCCTATATGTCTCTGTCCGTGTTTGTGGCGTGGCTGCTTGACAACAACGCCACGGTGCCCGAGGTGCGCGCACAGCTGGAGAAGCGGGACTTCCGCATACAGGGAGCCACGTTCGACGGCGGAACCGTCTCCACCCTGCACTGGGGTGTGACCGACGCCACAGGCCGGAGCATGATTTTCGAATTCACCGGAGGCGACTTGAAATGCTATGACATGGAGGACTATCGCGCCATGACCAACGATCCCGAATGGCCCGACATGAGGGCGATAGTGAACTATTGGGAAAAGATCGGGGGCAAGAACATGATGCCGGGCACCGTGACGAGTCCCGACCGGTGCGTGCGCGCCAATTATTTCGCCCATCATGTCCAGCCCGTCGCCGAGACCGACTTAGGCGTGTCCATAGCACGCAGTGTATTAGTGAATTCCTGTGTGCCTTACACTTATCTGGTCGAAGGGGAGCCTAACCTAAGCTCGACCCAGTGGCGCAGCTATTCCGACATCCGCGACCTACGCTATTACTTCGAGATCGTGACCAATCCGGGATACTATTACGTGGACCTGGGCAAGATTGACTTGAACCGTAAGGAAATATACCGTCTCGATACCTCAAAATATAACGAGATTGTAGGATGTGCCAACAAATACCTGGAGCGTCATAAGGGATTCACGCCGATGTATTGATCCTAAAAATTTGTGTATATTGTAAATAAGTGCTAAATTAGCGGATAAAACAATAACTTAGCACGTATAATGACAAACATGAAACTTATACTTGGAGCCGTGGCGCTGTTGAGCGTTGCGGCTGCGTGTAGTCATAAGACAGCGGGGACAACGCAGGCTACAGCACCGGCTTCACAACCCGTGGCGGGTCCTACGACCGGCTACATCCCCCGCGCCACGGTGTTCAGGATGAGCGGACCGTATGCCGACAAGGTGGCCGTGACTCTCGATGCGCAAGGCAATCTGACATATTATCCGGCTCCGGGCGATATCACCGAAGCCTCGAAACCGGTATATCTGAAGGATGGCTGGTGGCTGAACTGTCAGGGGCTGTCGGCCAGCTCGGTTTTCACCGACTGGACTTTCAGCCAATATGCCGCGCTGCCCGAGACGCCAACGCCGGCCCAGATCAAGGCTCATATCATCCCCGGCGCCACGGTCACCGCCATGGAGCGCACCACAGTGCCCGTGACCCAGGCCATGCAGAATCTTGACAAGATCAAGGCAAATCTCTGAGTGATCAGAGGCTCGGAGGAATCAGAGTGATTTGCTTCACTCCCGATTTCGTAGACTTTTCAGGCTATACCATGAAGTTGTTTAAACGTAAATTAGTTTAGACAACTTCTTATATTATTCGGCAAGGTGATTTCTGAGTCGCATGTATATCCTTGGCAATGCGCGGCCGGGACAGCCCGCGCCACGATTCTGCTGATCGCCCTACAAAGTTAACAAATTTCGTGAAAAAAGTGAAAGAAATAAAATATTAGTAAGTGATAAGTTGGAATGACGAATTGAAGTTGTTTCTCCTTATTATTAACTTTCGTAAATAAGTAGAAACAACTTCAGTCATAAAAAAGGCTATGCCATCGGGCATAGCCTTTTTTATGACTGAAGTTGTAGATGAATTATTTCATCAGTTCTATTTTAGCCTTAGTAAGGGATACCCACTGTTTTTTAAGTGTTACGCCTCCATTGTAAGAAAGGGAGTACTGAATTTCGAAACGTGCGGTGTCTGCAATTTCTTCCTGCAGGTATTCCAAATTTTTCAGCTGTTCTGCAACCGAGCTATCGAATTTCTCAACAGCCACAGAGTTGGTCACACCATATACAGGCCATCCCTGGATAAGATCACCGAACTCAATCTTCATATCTGCGGGCATGTAGTCAGGAGCCTTCTCGATATTGACAGCTGTCACCTCCATTGTATAGGCCACGGAAGTATTGACAACCTGATACTCAGCTTTGGAGTTGGTGATTGAGAATTTGCACTGACGAATCTTGTTGCCGGCAAATGTCAGATCAATGTCGACAAATACGGTGTAATCCGCAGGAATGAGGTTGTTTCCGTTGGCATACTTCTGAGCGATGGACTCCATCTGTTTGTTGAAGTTGTTGACAGCGTCGTTTTCAGTCAGGTTAAGGGTGTCTGCTTTTGCAAAGGCTTTGAGTTCATCAGAGATTTGTTTCTCAATAGCCTCGATCACAGCGGGGTCTCCGTCAAATCCCTTGTCATCGTAAACCGATGAAAGAACTGTGGAAGGTTTGCCAAAAGGCTCAACCACTGTGTCGTCGTCGTCCTTACAGGAGTAAAGACCTACGGCAGTGAAGAATGCTACCGCCATTAGACCCAATACTTTCAATTTACTCATAATTGATATTGTTAGATTAATATTTTCTTCGATTATGGGCTTTAAGCTACAAAAATATAAAAATAATTTAATACTTGCAAAAAAAATATGAAGCTAAAACCGATAATATCGAATCAAATTGTTTAAAAGAAAAGCTCCTTTGTACAGGAGCTTTTCGATCTATAGATTATTGTGATAATAATCGTACCGCTTATCGTTAGCGGGCGATGGACTTAATAGCCTTGTTGCCTTTCTTAACGATTACGATCTGACCCTTGACGGGCTTGCTGATTTCAACACCCTGCAGATTGTAATACTTAACGGAAGCGTTGTTATCCGTATCGATGTTGGCGATACCCGATGTCCAGGGAAGTTCAAATATTCCAGGAATCATGGCACTATCACGGTTGCTGTCAACCCACTGGTAGGTGGCTGCGGGCTCTGATGTTGTACCGAACAGACCATGGTAGATAGTAGCTATATTGCCAGTTACATTTGAGATATCGTCACCTGCCTGTAACCATTCCTCAATGGTGGCTTCGATATCACCGTTTGTGTAGATTACATTACCTTCGTGGTTGTAGCAATATAAGCCCTGAACATCAGGTTCGGTCTCAGTTCCCACGTCAAAGACCATGCCGGATTCAACCAGAGGCATAACGCCTACGAAGTCAGGATTCTCCAGATTCAGCAGGATATAACCATTCTTGTCGGTAGCCATGTTGATCTGATCCCAGGCGGGGTTGTCGTACGGGTTCTGAACGGCAAGAAGATTCTTATTGGTCTTGTTCTGCAGATAGGTCACAGTTTGCTCAGGAACGCGGTTTGCTTCGTTGTACGCCGAGTTGATCCAGGTGTCGTAGAACTTGCCTTCGCCCAGCACTTCGTAATCGGAAGCCACGGGAGTAAGGAAAGAAGTTCTTGCGTAAGAAACGCTGGTTGCGAACATATAAGCGCTCAGTTTGTTGACATCGGCTACAAGTTCGTCAGTAGATACAGCGAAGAGTACCGATGGATCGAATGCGAAAGATCCGTCATCCTCAATGGTGGCGCGTACGGAAGAAGCCATCTGACGCTTGCCCTGTGCGTTACGAGTGAAGATATACAGCGATACCAATACCGGCTGGCCGGAATCTGCGTCCTTAATTTCTCTCAACGGAGTCTTGTTGACCAAAGTGATGGTTTTACGTGCGATATTCACGTTAGCCTGAGGGCTATAATTGCCAAACGGGATGATCACCTGGTTAGCCGAAGGACCTTCAGTAATCATACCGGCCTCGATATGATTCAAGGTGTCTTTTGTAGATGCTCCGCGATAGCTCATGGAGTACAGACCATACAGGTCGGATACGCTGTTGATGGCTTTGGCAGGTCCTTGGGCCTTTGCCTTTATGGGAAGCGACGCGGATGACGTTTCCATATACTCCTGAAGGCTGATTGCCTTCATTGCCTTCTCAGGTGCGTTCGTTGCCGCTGATGCAGAAAGTCCCGCTGTCAGCACTAATGCTGCTAATGCGTAAATTTTCTTCATAGGTGAATTATTTATTATGTTTATAATTTGATGGATTACTCCAGAATAACAACAGTTAGCATCTTTTATTTAAATACTTGCTGTGCCAATCATTGATTTATCCTAATTACCGATGCAAATTTATATAAATATTTTCAAACCACAAACATTTTTTCTTAATTTTTTATCAAATACTATCCATTTAACAAAAAAAGTGTAAAAATTTCAAACAAAAATATAGCGGAGACAGCCATATTGCTATCTCCGCTTATATAGAGAGTTGGACTCGTGAACTACTAATATATCTATTGATTTAGAAAATAACTTTCATTGTCTTGGATCCAACCTTCATAATTACCACTTCTCCCTTTCGAGGAGTCGTGATCTCATTGCCCTGCAGGTTATAGAACTTCACTGTTTCGTCTGCATTGATCTCCACAGACTCTACACCCGAAGAGGCAACCTTGAAGTATATCTGCTTAAGCAGACGAGAGTTCTTGCCTGATGTGTAATTACCGCGGAGTATGTACAGACGGCTGGCCTCAGCCTGGGGGAAGCTGACAGGAACCTTTACGGTTGCTCTTTCCATGTAGTCCAGGAAAGGCTGTTCCTTATAGATGCCTTCCATCACCGGCATTTCTTCCTTCAGATTCTCAGGATTCAGTGTATAGATGCCAAAGCTGAGAACACCATCGAAGAATCCTTGATATACATAGTATTCGGCTGTTACAGTGAAATCAGGTGTCGGAACGGGATAGAGCGTGAATTCTCTGTCATTGATGGTCTCGCTCACGGTCGTACAGTCATCGATTACCATGTCGTCGCAAACAAGCATGAGCGATAGAGGCGTCTTCTTCATTGTTACCTTGCCGAATTCCTTGAGTATTTGATCTGTCAGCGGATCAATAAGAGCAAGTGTGAATTCCGTATCCTTAGTTATGCTTGCGAATCCATTGGCTCGAATGAAGGTAATGGCCACATCGCATGTCCCCTTTGATTTTGGAGCAACGCTTTCGGGCATGAAGCTACCCTTCATCTTGATATTTCCGTCAATAAGCAGTGCGGCGCCCATGGTTTCGGTAACTTCGAACTCGCTGTTGTTTTCAAGTTCGACTTGGAACTTGGCAGCTTTGGACTGATAGAGCGGAGACTTAAGTTCCATATTTAGCACGTTCAGTTTCGCTACATCAACATTTTCGATAGTATACGAGCCGTCTTGTACTGTCAGATATACATAGTTGGGACATCCGTAGCTGGTCTTGATGGGGTAGAAGGGAGCTTTGGGATCTGACATCGGGCGTACACCTATTGTCACCTTGTAACGTCCATTAGCAAGATTAGGTATCTTGACGCGCGGACCGGATGTGGTGGGATAATACGCACCGGGAGACAGGCTGATTCGGATAGATCCGCCGAAATAACCAACTTGATAAACCGTCTCACCCGGAGTGCCGTCGACTGGCTCAAAAATACCGCCGCTGGCAAGCTCCACGTTATGGCCCGCATAGCAATACCATCCATCGGGATACCATGTATTTCTTTTGAAATTAATGTTCCCGTTAGATACAGTCGCCGTGCAACCTCCATACATCAAGATGTTGTCCTTGATTTCAGGCTTGGGATCATCATTGGGTTTCTGGATACCGAAAATACCGTTAAGGTTGTATACGAATCCGGCACCTGCCGATGCACCGCCGATGCCTTGGGCCTCGGGGTTCATGCTTTCAAGTAAATAGTATCCATCGGACATTCCGCCCCAACCCCAGTTGAAATGATAATAGCCGTCACCGTCATAGCCATCGCATACAAACGAATGGCCGCCGTCGTTGTAAGGGTGTCCGTTGAACACTAATGGTCCGACATTCTTAAGATTGTCATAAACCATATTCTCCCATTCCGAATAGGAATACACGGCACGCCAATCTGGATGGCATCCCTTGTCATAATCGAAATAGTTGATCAGAGCCTCGGCTATAAGGCTGCCCTGGGTTCCGGAAGCCTCGGTGCCGTATTCCATTTGTACCGAATGGCCGGCTGCTACCATAAGCTGGGATACGGCTTTGCCCTGTGCATCTGTATAGGCGTTGCGCTGATATACGTCAAGCATGTTGTCCCAGTCGAAAGTATATTTCGAGAAGTCCATGGTCAGACGCTGGTCATTGTTCTTGCTCCAGATATAAGAAATGGACCCCTTCCCTTTCTCAGGATATTTGTGATAGTTCATCACCTGTGACATTGAGGTGGCGACGCAGCCGGTGTATGTGCGTGTGGATCCCATCAGAGGGCAGTCGTTATTATAAGGAGCGTCCTGGTTCCACTTCGTCGATACGAGAGGCGCGATTTCCTGCTTGGCCGGGTCGGCCTGGTAGCGGGAATTGTCCATCGAAATTCCGCGTGCGGAGTAATAGGCTATCTGGCGCGCGGACTCATCGAGCCACCACTTGAGCTGCGGAGGCATGTTCTGCGGGTCGATGCTGCCGGAGTCGGAATATCCTAATACGGCATACGCGCAGTCATCGGCCGAAAGGATTCTGTATCCTTTACCGTCCTTGGCATTGAACACATAGGCTGTCGGTGTGCCCTGGGTACTGACGGCGGTATAAACCGGAGTCTGTTCCAGACGCTGGGCGGATACCTTGGCGTGGCGGCTTCCGTCGCTCATACGCTCCAATGCCTGTTGCGGGGTGAGTGGCGATGCCATCACCGTAGCGCATGTCAGCATGCCAGCTAAGGTTAAGATTGATTTATTCATAAGACGTTGTTTAAGTTTCGGTTCCAAAGTTAATAAAAAATCTATAATTAAGAAAATCGGCTCCTTGAAAAGTAGAAGCCGATTTCCTATGTGAGATTTTACTTAGATTCTACGCTACGGTGTCATCTGTCAAGAAGATACTCCGAAGGAGCAGGAAGGAGCTTGCGGTCAATCAGGTTGTTGTAATCTGTTTCCGAAGCGGGAACAGTGAAACGCCAACCAGCGCAAACTTTCGGGTCACGGGTCATTGAGTAATCCTTCGGACAGTTGCCCGAGCTGGGATTTCTCTCTACCCACGCCTTACGTGTGATAGGCAGATTCCATCTCTTGTAGTCGGTCCAGTTCTGGCCTTCACCCCACAGCTCGATACGGCGGCAGAGGCGAATTTCGTCAAGGAGTGCCTGACCGGTTTTGCCGCCAGAGTATCCGGGGATACGCAGACTGTTGATTTCAGACAGACATTTCTGGGCGCGAGGGTAATCGCCGGCCATATAAGCGGCCTCAGCTTCAGCCAGACACATCTCAGACGCGCGCATGAAAGGATAGCAGCTGGTTCCGTAGGGGGCCTTAGACCAGAACTTGTACTGAGCGCCAATGTGACATCCATAGAGTTTCACATTGTTGCCTTTCTCGTAAAGCCAGATCAACGGGTCTCCTGCATTGGCCTGAACTTTCTGAGCGATGTAAGCGCCAAATGGATCTTCGGGATCAATAACCACGCCAAGATCGCCTTTGAACTTATTGTTCATGTAATCCATACCCCAGTACACGATGAACTTGTTCAGACCGAACTTCTTGTTAGGTTGGTTTTTGTCGGCACGGGTAAGACCTGTGGCCATGTTCATGCTGGTAGGATCCACCAGATCACGGTTCCAGAAGTCGTTGGGCACGAGCTTGCCTGGATTCCAGTCGGCGGGAGCGTCTTTCAACTTATCGGGAGTCATGAACAGACCTCGACGAACATCGTTGGGATCCAGTTCATTGTAGAGCTCCAGACTGATGAAGCCGGCGCCTATATCTTCCCAATTCTTGACATAACCGCCGTTGCAGGTATAGTGCGAACCCCACGACCAGTAGTAGATATCACTGTCCTCGTCAGACTGTGTCCACATCAGGTCGTTGTTGTCGGCATAGAAACCGGCATATAGGGTGTTGTTGTCCATGATGGTGTAGTTGGCGCGGGCATTCTTAGCCATGTCTGCGGCAATCTTCCAGTCATGGAACAGCAGGGCTGCGCGTGCGTAGAGACCCTGTGCCACTGAAAGGTCGGGCTCCCACTTGAATTCGCGGCGTGACTTGCTGTTTTCGTAGTTATAGATAGCGGAGTCAAGGTCTTCGTATATCAGATCCTTGATTTCCTTCATGGTCACGAGCGGAGTGGGCTCGGTGCTCTGAGTGGTACGCTTAACGATACAGTATGTGTTGCCATTGTTGGAATCTTCCCAACGCGGAGCGTAGAACTGCAACAGCTTGATATAACCGTGTGCACGGTATGTCAGAGCCTGGGCCTTGACCAGACGGCGGTCGTCAGCATCGCCTTCGGCATCGTCTATTCCGTCAAGCACGCCGTTGGCGTTGAAGATCAGGTCATAGCCATAGCGCCAGGGCAGAGCGTTGCTGTTGTAGCGTTCGCCACCCATCATCTTCCAGGTCATGATGTCTTGGCCCCACATCTGGTATGAAAGACCATCGCGGACATCGCTACCCCAGCAGTCACCGAAATGAGTGTTGATATAGCTCTCTCCAATGTATTGGTTGAGATTGGTTTTCTGGTACTGCATCTGCATGACGCGTGCAATGCCTCGTACAGCCAGTTTTGCTGCCGCCACACTTTCATGTATCTGGGCGTTGCTGGGGTCCGTGATAGGACTCTGGCTCAGGTAGTCGTCTGAGCATGCTCCGAGCAAAGACAACATGCCGATACCTACAAGGCCTTTTGTAATATTTATTTTTTTCATATTGTTTGCAGATTTAGGAATCAACTGAGTTAGAACTTGAACGCCAGTGAGAAGTTGAACACGCGGGCGGGCATGAAGTAGTTGCCCTGACCACCGCCGAAGCTATACTGCGGGTTCATACCCTTCTTGGCTGTAATGATGAAGAGGTTGTCTACCGAGAAACCAAGATTGATGTTCTGCAGCTTCATTGCGTTCACCCACTTCTTGGGGAAGTCGTAGTTGATGTTGAGGTTTTTAAGAGTCAGGTAGTCGCTGCGGAACAGGAATCTGCTTGATCCGGCGTCGTTGTACTGAGACAGCTGGCTGTCGTTAACAGGCACTCCGTTCGGATCGATGGAATGCTGCCAGGTGCCGTCAGCGTTCTGAATGCCGCTGGGCTCCTTCCAGGACTTAAGCATGTCTTTGTGCAGAGAGCTCTTGTTCTGTGTGCTTACGCCCATTAAACCAGCGTAAATTCCGTTGTAGGTCTTGCCACCCAGCGAGTAGGTGAACAGAAGTCCGAAGTTCAGGCCTTTCCAGCTAAGGTTGGTTCCGAACGAACCGTAAACGGTAGGAAGAGAAGTGCCCTGGAGTCCACGGCCTGCATACTGCGTACGGTCGGTGTAGCCCTCGCCGTCGATTTCGAAATAGTGGCCGGATGCAATAGCTCCGTCAAGCTTAGCCTTGTACAGCGACTCGTCGTATTCCATCCTGCCGGTTGCGTCGTTGTAAACATAGTAGTCGCGCGAATAGGGCTCCATCTTGTAAAGAGAGTTACCGGTAGCGCGGTCAACACCCGCCCATGTATATGTGTACTGCTCGTAGCGGCTACGGCCCTCGAACAGTGATTGGCCGGGAAGATCCTTGTTGCCCGGAAGCTTAACGACGGTGTTCTTCAGGAACGATGCGTCGATGTTGAAGCTCCACTTCAGGTTCCTGTTGCGGATAATATCAACGCCGAACTGCAGCTCCCATCCCCAGTTTTCCATCGTACCGACGTTCTGCATCACTGTGATTACGTCTCCTGCGAAACCGGTGTTACCGGCCGAAGATGCCTTACGTACCTCGTAGAGCAGGTCTACATTGCGCTTGTTGTAGTAGCCGATGCTGAAGTTGAAGCGGTCATCGAACAGAGATCCTTCCAAAGCAACGTCAAGCGTGTTGGTCGACTCCCATTTCAGGTTGTCTCCCGAAAGCTGGTCGGGGAACATAACGCCGGCGCCACCGTATGTGGTAAGACCGTACAGGTTCCACGAAGCATAATACCCGGCTGCGAGGTCGTTACCTACCGCACCGTAAGCAGCACGCAGTTTCAGGTAGTTGACCCAATCAACGTTATGCATGAATTTTTCCTTGGAAATCACCCAGCTTGCTCCGACGCTCCAGAATGTACCCCAGCGGTTCTCCTTGCTGAAACGGCTCGTACCGTCACGGCGGATGGAAGCCTCGGCAAAGTATTTCTGGTCGTAGTTGTAGCGAACGCGGCCCAGATAGGACTCGGTGCGCAGACGGGCCACGGCATCCGTTGCAACGTCGGGGCTTTCGAAGTTGCTCATGTAGGGCATGTCGTTCATCAGTTGCTTGCTCATACGCAGGAAACGGTCGTCGTACATGAACTCATAGTTCTCATGATCCAGAAATACGTCGATGTTGTTCAAACCGTAATCATGGTTCCAGCTGAGCTGCTGCATGAATGTGTATGATTTCTTGCTTGTGGAGGTAACATCCAGACCACCGACGTTCTGCTGCGAGCCGATGACGTTGTTGCTATAGTCCTTACTGTTCTGTTTCTGTCTCCACATTGAAGCGCGTAGAGAAACTTCGAAACCATAGGGAAGTATACCGGTAGCATAAGCATTACCGCTTACCGACAGGATGGTGTTCTCGTTGCTGTTCAGACGCATTGCCCATGCGTTGTTGTCTCCCTTGTTCAGACCCGAAGTGTTCCACATCGGCTTGCCTGTAGCGGGATCGTACATGATGTTTCCCTTTTCGTCATGAGCATAATATGGCTGAACGGGAGGGTTGTTGATCATAAGGAATGGGTTGGTAACCAGTCCAAGGTTACCATCGTCGTAGTCGGATTCCGATACACCGGCCACTTCTGTGTTGACGTAGCTTGCGCTCAGGTTAAGACCGGTCTTGAACCAGCTAACAGGGTTGTAATTTGCAGCAACACGACCGTTGAAACGCTCGTAGTCGGTCTTCTTTACATAACCGTTCTCCTTCATATAGCCGAAGCTGGAGAATACGTTGAACTTGTCTGTAGCACCCGAAGCGTTGACGTTGTATTCCTGACGGTAGCCAGTCTGCGAGATGGCATCCCACCAGTCGAGGTCGGTGTATCCGGGCAGCACGTTAGCCACAAGCTGACCGTCGGCATTGAAAATCTGATCCGAGGGCTTGTCGAAGATGTTTGTGCCCAGCAGATATGTATTCACGAAACCGGGTGCCACGTTGGCCAGAGCCTCGGCATAAGTGCTTGAGGCACCACCTGAGAACTGACCGCGCGCATAACCTGCAAGGGCTGTCTCCATGTAATCCTTCACGCCAAGACGGTCGTAGAAAGGAAGGGCTTTGGTATAGAAACCCTGATTTACCGTCAGAGTCACGTCAACTTTGCCAACATTCTTGGCGCGTTTGGTAGTGATGAGGATTACACCGTTGGCACCGCGGTTACCATAAAGTGCGCAGGATGCGGCATCCTTCAGAATGGACATCGACTCCACGTCGGCGGGGTTGATTTCCGATATGTTACCATCGTAAACCACGCCGTCCACAACGGTCAGGGGTTGGTTGTATTTTGTGAACGAGTTGAAGCCGCGGATGCGAATGTCGGGCGACGAACCGGGATAAGATACGGAGTTGTTGACCTGTACGCCGGGAGCGTTACCCTCGAGGGCAGCTGTTACGGAAGTTACCGGACGGTCCTCGATGTCGGCCGATCCGACGACTGCGACAGAACCAGTCAAAGATTCTTTTGTGCTCGTACCGTATGCAACGACCACAACATCAGTAAGATTGGTGGCTGTTGATTCCAGACGAACCTTCATGTCGTTGTGCAGTGCAACGGTCTGCTCTTTATAGCCTACGTAGGTTACTTTGACTTTAGTCACAGATGCCGGTACGTTAAGCGTAAAGTTGCCGTCTACGTCGGTGGCGGAGCCTTGTCCGCCTCCGATAGGCATGACTGTGGCGCCGATCAGCGGTTCGTTGTTCGCTGCGTCGACTACCGTGCCGCTTATGGTGCGGTTCTGAGCTATAGCAGCCCAGCTAACGCACATCAGCGTCACCATGATCATAAAGAGTTTTTTCATACCTTTACTATTTTAATGTTAATTCTCTCTTGTGTATGTATGTGTTTATCTCTCTTTCCGTCGCTTTGCGCTCCGGTAGAATCCAGATCGAAGACCTGTTTAACCTTAATACCGCTGAGGCTTAGATGTTTGGATTCCTTGCAATTTTGTTGTCCGTTTGTTAAAAAGTGTGCACTTGTATTAACATTTTGCAAATTTAAAGTTTTTCAACCATTTTTCCAAATATTTTGACGTTTTGGAGTCTAAAATGACATGAAAAACCGAGTTTTTAACATTTTGTGCTTAGAGTGTGTTTACTTTTAACACGAATTTATATTTTTGATTACTTTTCTTTCCTTCAAAGGTCTTTTTGGTGATTATCGCCAA
>CADBNR010000056.1 GCA_902796035.1 uncultured Bacteroidales bacterium
GTCTCAGAAAAAATCATTAACTTTGCAGCATCAAAAGTGTCCCAGTCTGCTCCGGCGCACTGTCCCAGTCTGCTCCGGTTTTTCCAGTCTATCCGTGAAGGAGATATTGACCGGTTTCTGACGATGATACAGGAGTTCATGGCCGGCAATTCCTATCGCACAAATCCTGACACTGAGATACATTATCAAGACCTGATATACATCATATCTCGCCTCGTCGGTCTGAATGTCGATGTGGAAAGAGCCGCGTCCGATGGTCGTATCGATATGATGCTTGATGGTTCGAAAGCAATATATATTATTGAGTTCAAACTTGATAAGTCGCCCGAAGAAGCGCTGAGACAGATAGATGAGAAGCATTACGACCGGCCATATCTCTCGCTTGGCAAGCCTATAGTAAAGGTCGGTGTCAACATCTCCACGGCAACCCGCACCCTCGATTCCTGGCTGATCAAGGATAATGCCTGAATGGCGGCGGTGAAGCCGCCCCGGTGCGCGGCTGAGGACAGTCCGCGCCTCGGTGTGGCAAAAATGTGGCAAAAATATAATAATAAGAGGGATATTGTAGATAAAAATTAGTAACTTTGCGGTCATGAAGAAGCTGAGGATGTCGGCTGTGGTAATGACCGCGGCCATTGTGATGAGTCCCGCGGCGCGGGGCTTCGATTTTTCGGAGGGTAACGACGACCGGGAATGGCGCACGCTGCAGGATGCGTGGACGCTGGACGCGCCCGGCACCGTGCCGATGCTGCGGTCGTATGCCGAACAGAATCCTACGGGTATACACGCACTGGAGGCTCGCCTGATGATAGCAGACGCGGCCTTCTTCGCCCACGACTGGAGCGAGGCGCTGCGCCTGTACCGGGCCGAGGACATAAAGGGCCTCTCTCAGCCCGAACGTTCGCTTTATTCATACCGCAAGGCCCTGTGCCTGCTCAAGACGGGCTATTACAAGGAGGCCCGCACCGCCTTGCGCAGCGTCAAGGGGCGCAAATACGATGCCGTGCGCACTTTCTATGACGCATACATCGACTATATAGAGGGAGACTACGACAAGGCTTACCAAGGTTTCGCACAGGTACCGGAAGGTGAGAAGGGCCTTGAGGCGGCATACTATATGCTGCAGATAGACTATATGCGCGGCGGATACCGCAAGGTGGCCGAAAAGGCCCGGAAACTCGTGGCCCGCGATGTGGAGCCGGGACTTAAGGCAGAGATATACCGCATAGCCGGTCTGAGCCGCTTCAAGTTGGAGGAGGACGAGACGGGACGCCACGAGCTGGAGAAATACCTTGAACTGAATCATGGCCCGGTCAACAACGACGCTCTGTATGCCTTAGGCGTAATCGACTATGAGGAAGGGAACTACACCAAAGCCGCTGAACGCCTGACGGCCGTGACGGAAAGCGCCGAGCGCGGGCCGCTGCTGCAGAGCGCATGGCTTTACTTAGGCCAGACACGTCTGAGTCAGGACGATGTGCGCGGCGCGACGTTGGCTTTCGAGAAGGCATCGGCATACGAAGCCGATCCGGAAGTGGCCCAAACCGCGATGTACAATTACATTACGGCTCAGACACGCGGCACGGGTGTGCCTTTCGGCAAGTCGGCCGAACTGATCGAGACGTACATGCGCCGCTGGCCTGCGTCGCCTCATGCCGAGGAGATGCGCGAATACCTCGCCACGGCGTACTACAACGACCATAATTATCTGAAAGCCATCAGCACCGTTGACGGCACGCCCACGCCCACGCCGGTGATGCAGGCCGTGAAGCAGAAGGCCCTGTACGCGCAGGGCGTGAGCATGGCCACCAACGGCGATGTGGCCGGAAGCGCGCCATACTTTGAAAAAGCATCGGAGATGAAGACGTCGGACGCCGACCTGGCATTGCAGTCGCTGTTATGGTTAGGAGACGCCCGTTATGAGGCGGGTCAGTTCACCGCCGCCGAACGCAGCTATTCACGTTATGTGCAGGGTGCGCCCGCTTCGGCCAACCGCACGTTGGGTCTCTACGACTTAGCTTACGCGCAGTATCGCCTTGAACGCTACGGCCAGGCGGCCGCCACGTTCTCCAAGACATTGGAGAGTCGTCCCGCGCTGAACAAGGCCATGCGCGACGACGCGCTGATACGCCGTGCCGACTGCCTCTATTACACAGGCGATTATACCGGAGCGCGCCAGCTCTACACCGACGCCATATCCGGCAAGGCCAACGACTCGGACTATGCCGCATACCGATATGCGATGCTGTCGGGCAAGAGCGAGGGACAGCGCAAGAAGATAACGCTTCTCGACCAGTTCGCGCGCGACTATCCGCGCAGCAAATGGCTGTCGGCGGCGTTGCTGGAGAAGGCGCTGACCTGCGAGGAACTTGGCGAGACGGCCATGGCTGCCGAGGCCTACCGTAAGCGTCTGGCCATCACGCCCGACGCCGATGTGGATGAGCTGCTGCGCGCCGCCGCAGCCAACGACCGTACAGGCGACGCTCCGACCGAGCAGCTTGAACTCCTGAAGCGCATACGAAAAGCCGGTTCGCTCGGTGCCGACGACACCGCCGATATAGATTATTACGAGGCCAACGCACTGAGCAAACTTGGACGCGACGATGAGGCCGACGCGCTGTATGAGTCCCTGTCGCGCAACCCAGAGAGTCCCGTGGGCGCCGCCTCGGCCGTGACGCTGGCACAGCGTCGCCTTGACGCCGGCAACGCGCAGGAGGCATTCGACATGATGAACGCATTTACCGACACCGGAACGCCCCACACCTACTGGCTGGCCAAAGGCTTCATAGTCCTGGCTGACGCCTGCCGCGAGTTAGGACGTCCCGAGCTGGCACGAGAATACCTCACATCCCTCCGCGACAATTATCCCGGCAACGAACCCGACATCCTCTCGGCCATCAATTCACGTCTCAAGTCCCTGAAAAAATGAAAGCTACCAAGATACTGACAATCCCGGCCCTGCTGTCCGCGCTGACGGCGTCGGCTCAATATAACCCCACCGTGGAGGTGGAGGGCACCTACAAGCCTGAGGTCATACTGCAGGACCGCGTCAACACGTTTCCCGAGCGTTTGCGTCTCGGCAACACGGACAGTCATCTGGACTACGACATGGACGGCGTGGTGACCGATTTCGCGCCTCTCGGTGTGCCTATGCCGGCCACGGGATGGAACGATACCCGCGCCCGCTGGCCATATCGCGGATATGCCGAGCTGCAGCTCAGCACGCGCCTCGATGCCATCGTCAACGCCGGATACCGGTTCGTGGACGACGGAAAGACACTGAGCGGCGTCTATTTGCGTCATAATTCCACATCGCTGTGGAAGCCGAAGCTGTCGGATGCGGTGAAGGACACGCGCCGCAAGATTTATGACGAGATGGTCGGCCTATATCTGCGGCATAATGCCCCTAAATATGGTATGCTGGACGTGGATGCGCGTTATAACCTGACATATTTCAATTATTACGGCTTTAACCCCCTGCCGATGGCCGATATGCCGGATGCGCCGACACAGACGTTGAACCAGGCACGGTTTCACGCTAAGTGGACGTCGAATGCCGAGCGCCGTTTCCGCTATTACGCCGGCGTAGATGTGAACTATACGGCGTTCCGCAGCTTCTATACGGCGTTAACCGCCGACGAGTGTCCCGGCAACCGCGAGACGCTGATTTCGCCCGAATTGGGCGCCGGTTACCGCTTCGGCGGCAGTTCGGTGGTGGGTCTGGATTTTTCCGCTGATTTCCTGCTCTATGCCGACAAGACGCGGCTTGCACCGGCTATGCCGAAAAACTACAGCCGCTTTTCGTTCACTCCCTACTACAAGTGGGAGGACGACAACATCACATTCTACGGAGGCCCGCGCATTGACGTGTTTGCCAACAACGGCACGGCGTTGCGTCTGGCACCTGACGTGAGGTTCGGCTGGCATACTCGCGGCGTGGGACTGGAGCTTTCGGCCACGGGAGGAACGGAACTGAACTCTCTGCATAACAATGTAATGGAATCCAAATTCTGCGCACCGGCCATTGTGGACATGACGCCGGCATATACACCGGTCGAGGCCCGACTGAAATTCGGATTCGGCCCGTTCGCGGGCTTTCGCGCCGAGATGGAGGGCGCCTATAAGCGCACCCTGCACCGGAGCTTCGGATGCTGGTACACGCCCTATCTGAGCCTGTATGGCCGTACGGCGGCATCCTCGCAGCCGGTGGCCGAGGATTATCGCGGCACACATATAAATCTGAGCGGATTCCAGATCGGCATCACATTGGCTTATAATTACGGCGAATACTTTGGTATCGAAGCTAAGATGAACTATATGCCGCAGGAGGACGACAAGGCCTGGTTCAGCGGCTGGGACATGCCGGAGGTTACGGCGCACATCGGTGTACGCGGCAATCCGTGGAGTACGCTGCAATTAGGCGTCGACTGGGATCTTCGTGCCTGTCGCAAGGTGCCTTTGCTGATAGCCGGAGCCGATGGAAGCGTGTTGACAAGACAGCGCATCGGCAATCTGTCGATGTTGGGATTCAGCGCGACGTACGACATACTGAAGAACCTGCGCGCCGAGGTGTATGTGGACAATCTGCTGAACCGTCTGCATCAGGAATGGCTGCCCGGCGTGCCCGTACCCGGCATCGCCGCCCGCCTCGGCCTCACCTTCCAGTTCTGAGACAGCAGAATCATTATCGACAGGAGAATTTATTTTTAGACAGGAGAACAGGAGAAACAGCCTCACCTGTTTCTCCTGTTCTCCTGTCTAAAAATAATCTTTTGTCTAAAAGAGTATCTCCTGTCAATCAGATCAGGATTTTGTTGCGCTTGTAGATTCCGCGAAATTCCTTGGGCGTGAAGCCTTTGTTCTTCTTGAAGATGCGGTTGAAGTACGACACGTTGTTGAAGCCGGAATTATAGCATATTTCGGATATCGACTTGGTCGACGACATCAGCTCGCGGCTGGCTATGCCAAGCCGGATGGATATGACATAGTCCGAGATGCTGCGTCCCGTGCGCAGCTTGAAGAATCGGCTGAAGCTGCTGGGCGACATGCCCGCCAGGTCGGCAAGGTCGTTGAGCCGTATATCGTTCTTATAATTCTTGATGATATAGTCCTGGGCCTTCTTGAGACGGCGGGAGTCGGACGATACAGACGCTGTGCTGAACGACGAACTGCTGAGCGTGCGCGAATCGGGGTCGATGGACAGTACATGCAGCAGCTCCAGCAACTTTATCATATTGTCGAAACTCGACTCCGTGTCATTCATGGCCTTTATGATATGCGACACTTTCTCGATGCTGGACTCCGGGAAGGCGATGCCTTTGGACGAGGAGTCGAGCATGGCCTTGATGCTGGCCATCTGGGTGCGTTTCAGCATCTCCTCGCCGAAAATGTCGGCGGGAAACTGTATGGTTATCTCACGTATGTTGTTGCTGGTGCAGTCGGCCTGTTCCCATCCGTGCTCTATGCCGTGGCCTATAAGGCACAGGTCGCGGTCGCCCACTGTCTCCATGTTGTCGCCCACCACACGCCGTGCGCCGGCGCAGTTCTCCACGTAATTGATCTCGAATTCGGTGTGCTTGTGTATGGGGAAATTGAACGCATCCTTGGTGCGGTCCACCATATAGAAGAAATCGCAGTCAGACATAGGAGTTATCTCCGTCAGTATGTCTTGGCCGAGCGGCGTTGAGTTATTCTGGTGTGTCATAGTCTTCAGGTTAATGCCGTGCTGATCAATATCCACAAATGGAGGAGAGAATGGCAGCGTTCGTGTTATCGTATCACAAAGATATAACAAAAATCGGAAAAGTCAAACGAATTTTGCAAAATTTATGTCAAAATCCGCAAAGAATACGGAAATGATGTAGCTGAAATAAAAAGGGTACACGGAAATTCACATTTCCATGTACCCTGACGTGTGTTGTGTGTAGTATTAGTTATTGAGCCATTAAGGTTTGGTCGTTATGATGGTCTTGTTGTGTGTTGTCGTGATCAGTTCAGACGGAGCACGCGCGATGAGTAATCCATCTTCTTGTGCCAGTCCACGTCATGGCTGACGGGTATTTCCAGCCCCGATTCCATCAGGAACTTGCCGGTGAACTGCTTGCCTTCGAAGGGAAGGGGCTTATTGTCTATGCGGTTCAGCTCGGTGACGGTATAGAGTTTGTCGGGGTTGAGGCCGGCCATACGCACGCGCGGCATCTTCTGGCCGTAGCTTGGGTCGGTCTTCCACCAGAAGAACACGGCGTCGTCCTTCTCGGGATTGACGTACATCAGCGAGGCGGCGCCCTTGTTGTCGTACGGGCTCAGCAGACGATAAAGGTCGCCGAACTGCACGACGGGACGTATCTTCTTGTAGTCCTCGATGGCCTGCTTGCAGAGAGCCTTGTCTTCCTCGCTCATGTTGGCGGGCTGGATCTCCATGCCCAGGCGGCCGCTCATGGCCACGTCGGAACGGAACTTGATGGGCACCGTGCGGAACGTGGTGTGGTTGGGCGTGGCGCTGATGTGCGAGCCCATGGCGATGGCCGGGAAGAAGGCGCTGGTGCCCCACTGCATGTAGATGCGCTGCAGAGCGTCGGTGTTGTCCGAGGTCCAGAACTCGTCGAACCAGGGCAGCAGACCCCAGTTGACGCGGCCGCCGCCGCTGGCGCACAGCTGGATGGTGACGTCGGGATATTTGGCGCGGATGCGGTCCAGGGTCTTCTTCAGGCCCTCGTGGTAGCCGATATAGAGGTGACTCTGGTTATCGGCCGTCTGATACTGCGATCCGTGGCTCATGATGGGTGCGTTGGCATCCCATTTGATGTAATCTATCTCGGGATATTTGGTCATCAGCGTGTCCACGATGTGGAACACCACGTCCTGCACCTTCGGATTGGCCATGTCCAGCACCAGCTGTGTGCCGCCGCGGCCCTTCACTATGTCGCGGTTCGGAGCCTTGATCACATAGTCGGGATGCTTCTCGTAGAATTCCGAAATGGTGTTGGTCATTTCAGGTTCAATCCAGATACCGAACTTCACGCCGTGCTTTTTTGCCGATTCCAACAGGCCGTTGATGCCGTTGGGCAGTTTTTGGGTGTCCACCATCCAGTCGCCCAACGACGAGGAATCGTTCTTGCGGGGATATTTCACGCCGAACCATCCGTCGTCCATCACGAACAGCTCGCCGCCCATCGACGCGATATCCTGCATCATGCGGTCCATGCCCTGTTCGTTGATGTCGAAGTAAACGCCCTCCCACGAGTTGAGCAGAATCTTGCGCTCCTTGTCGCCGTTGGCCAGACGGTTCTCGCGGCCCCAGCGGTGGAAGCGGCGCGATACGGTGCCCATGCCGTCGGCAGAATATGTCATGGCCACGGGAGGCGTCACGAACGTCTCCTTCGGCTTCAGGTTGTAGGCCGAGTTCTCCTCGTCCATTCCGGCGAACAGACGGTGCTGCAGGCTCTCGTCGGTGTCGATGCGCAGCTTGTAGTTGCCGCCGTATTCCACAGCGGCGCCTATGACGCGTCCGGTCTGCTCCTGCGCCTTGCCGTCAAGGCTGAGCATGATTTCGCCGTGGCTCGTGTGTGAGTTGCGGCCGCCGTCGCGGTTCTTGATCACCTTCATGCCGGGGCGCAGGGGCTCGTCGTTGACGCGCGCCTCGTTGGCCCATGCGCCGTGGTAGTTCTGCAGCCATACGTCGCCGTAACGAACGGGCAGCGACATGGAGGCGAACTGACGCAGGGAGATGTTCTTCTTCTCGTTGTTGGTGGTTTCGGTCCACATCTCGATGATGTCGTCCTTGGGGAACGTGCGGTATTTCAGCGCCACGGTCACGGGATAGAAGCGGTCCTTCATAGTGATTGTGGTGACGGTGCCTTTGCCGTCGGGTGCTGTCGTGACGCCCTGCACGGCCATGTCCATAGTCATGTTGCCGTCGGCATGGGTCATGGCCATGGCCGACTCATGCTCGGGGAAGGTGCCGTAGAACGGGAATGCGTCCAGGGCCGGAATGCCGGCGTCGCGCAGGGCCGAGGCCTCCGCGTCGGTAAGACGCGTGCCATAGTACAGATAATCAAGGCCTCCGTCTTTCTTGGCATCGAGCACCAGGGAATTATGGTAGGTGGTGATGTTTACTATTTCCGCCCGGATGGCCGGTGCCGTTACTGCTGCGGCTGCAAACAGGAGGGAGATTGCTTTAAGGTTCATGAGCAGTTGTAGTGTTGATTGTAATTATTTAAGTTTCGCAAGTTCAACTTGCTGATTTCAGATTGTAAAATTTAGCGATATGAGCCAATTCGTCAGATTGATTGATCACAGCA